>JAFRBS010000028.1 GCA_017404725.1 Candidatus Saccharimonadota bacterium
ATATTACTATTAATACTGCACAGGTCGAAAATTTTTGCTTTCGTTCGTGGCAAAAAACTCGTTCAGGTCAAAGGCGTAATCAACAGTTTCCTCGTCGCTCAAATCCACGCCGCGCCGAATCGTGTCGTAAGGACTTGCGTAAAAATAAACATATCAGGCGCAAGATAGCATTGAGCTTAAAGAATCAGAGAACCCGCAGGGGAAAATGTATAATTCCAGTCTCCAAGCTCATCGTCGTGAATGACCGGGAGAGCGGCGAAGAGTTCGTCGGAAATTTCCTGTCCTTTGACGTAGGAGTTTTCATCCAGTACGCACTGGACGTTCAGCCCCGTAACGGTAACGGTATTTTCAATCAGTTTTTGAAACACGGATACGGAAGTGAGGGGACGCCCCTGCATACTGATGGAAATTTGAGAAAAGAGGCGGCGTTCAATCTTATTGTATTTGGAACAGCCCGGAGGATAATGACATACGTGAATCTCCAGTCCGGTTTCCAGCGCAAAATCCGCCAGATACTTCTTGAACATTCTTCGATTGTAACCGTTACTGCCGCCGCAGTCAGCGGTAAGCAAAAGCCTTTTGGCCTGAGGATAATCAAATCTGCCGCGCAGATTCCACCATCTCCGAATACTTTCCACCGCAAACTCGGAGGTGTCCGCGCTTGTGGAGAGATTCACAAAGCCCGCCTTTTTCCGGATGTCATAAAGTCCGTAGGGCGTGGCGCGAACCGTTACAAAATCGTGGTCGACAACTTCCAGAGGTTCCCCGACGGGGCGCAAAAGCGAACCGCAAGCCTTGAAATCCCCGATTATTTCTTTTTTTTACTCAAACTTCGCAGTTGTAAATTTGCAACTTTTTGAAGGGATTTGATAAAATAACAAGCCGCAAGTCCTAAAGTATGGTATAATGTCGTTGGAAGACAACACTGAAATACCATAGAAAGGACTTGCGGTTATGGAAAGTATAGCATTTGAGGGCGAAAAAGGGAAGGGCTTTTCCGGGAGAATGCGGAGATTTTTTTCACGCTTTCAAATCGGCGGGATTCTCCGGGAATGCAACGCGTATAAGGAGCGGGGGGTTCCCGCTCTTACGGTATTGGCCTATCTCTTTTCGCTGGCGTTTAAAGGGCGGAGTCTGTATCTGGATACGCTGTTGAAAAAGGCACCGGGATTCGGCAAAGACACCGCGTACCGTTTTCGCAACAGCGTGAAAATCAACTGGCTCCGCTTTGTCACGACCCTGAGTTACCGCGTTTATCATACGGCGATAAAACCCCTGACGAATGAGACGCGGGAAGGCGCGTTTATCATAGACGATTCCGTCTTTGAGCGGGCGCGTTCCAAATGTGTGGAACTGCTGGCCAGAGTGTACGACCACGCGGGGAATCGCTATACGCTGGGGTTTCGGATGCTGACGCTGGGATGGTCGGACGGGGCGACGTTCCTTCCGATTAACTTCTGTCTGTTGTCCACGGAAAACGCGAAAAACCGTAAAGTTGAGGCCAAAACATACGACAAAAGAAGCTATGCGGCGGAAATTCGGGAACTTTCCCAGACAAAGGCGACGGAAGTCGTCCTTCGCCTTCTCGACCTTGCGCTTCACGCCGGCTACAAGGCCAGATACGTTTTGTTCGACCGTTGGTTTTCCAGCCCCAAGATGATTCTGGCGCTCAAAAAGATGGAACTGGAAACCGTGGCGATGGTCAAGAAAAGCTCTAAGATATTCTATGAGTATCAGGGAAAATGGATGAGCGCTACCTCTATTTACACCCAATGCAAAAAGCGGCGCGGACGCTCCAAATATCTTTTGAGCGTCACGGTTGGCGTCGGCAGGCAAGAGTGCCTTCCGGCGAAACTGGTCTTTGTCCGCAACCGAAACAAACGCTCGGAGTATCTGGTGCTGATTTGTACGGACATTTCTCTGAGCGAAGAGGAAATCATCCGGCTTTACGGAAAACGCTGGGATATTGAGGTGTTCTTCAAAACCTGCAAATCCCTTTTGAAGCTGGAGGACGAATGCCGTTCCCTTTCTTACGACGCCATGTGCGCGCAGGCCGCGATTGTCTTTACCCGTTATCTTTTCCTTGCCGTTGAGATAAGGGAAGAGAAGGATTTGCGCTCGGCGGGTCCACTGTTTTGTCTGGTTTCAGAGGAGCTTCCAGACATTACGTTCACGGAAGCGATGGAAAAATTGCAACTTTTTCTGCAAAAACTGTTTTCCGGATTAACGGGCGCGCTGTCCGACATTCCCGGCTTTTTTGCGAGTCTTCTTGCCGAATTGCCGCCTGTCGTCGCTAATTTCCTTGATTTCAGCGCTTTTCGGAACGCCTCCCAAACCCTTCTATGTTCCTTGCCTGAATAATTCCCTGCCTCGTTTCTTTATCAATCGTTCCTTATTTTTACAATATTCCTGTCTTATGCCGCATCTTTTGCCTGTTCACGTTCAATCTTCGCTTCTGCGAAGTTTGAGTTGTTATAAAATGTCAGGACAATGAAAAACAGGAGAAACGGAAGCGAAAGCAGCGGCCTGTAACGCCAGGAGTCCGAACCACTCCGGCAGGCCGCCGCTTTCTGACTTTCGTACCACACAAAAAGTCATGATTAGTGTAACACAAGGAATCGCGTACCGCAAGGGGGAAATCGTAATTTTTACGGGCAATGAGACGATACCCTGTCCGGTATGCGCAGGACATCTC
>JAFRBS010000029.1 GCA_017404725.1 Candidatus Saccharimonadota bacterium
TCCGCCCAGCTTCAGATCTTCCGTCATCCAACAATTTCCATCAGCCAATTTCCGCACAGTATAAGTCTTTACATTCGCTCCAGACGTCACGGGATTGGCGCTCGTCCCTGTTCCGTCCAAGCCGCGAATGTCGTACAATGTCGTTTAAGCGACATTAAGCAAAAATCGAGACAACCCCCCAAAAATCCCCAAAAAACCAAAAACCAACAAAAACCTCCAAAAATAAACCAAAATCCAACAAAAAATCCCACAAAATTTGTATTTTTTATCGCGCATATGCTATAATGGAAACATGACAGAGAAAAAAGAGGCGCATAAAGCCAGAGATATTTTCTTTAAGGTTGGGGCTGGTGTAGCTATCTTTGGGGTTGCGTTTTTCGTGACGTTCCTATCTTCTTCGCATTTTATGCCAGTTTCGGAAAGCTCCGCGGAAACCACGGGCGATTATTATGCTAACATCACTAACACCGGTTCGATCGACATAAGCCTCGTGGCGACCCCTGATGGAATTGGCAAGGTCGGCAAGGACACGCTCACGGTCGACACGAACGCGACCTCTGGGTACAAACTTTATCTCTCGACAGTCTCTACTGCCCCGAACAACATGCTTTATCTTTCGACCGATGACACGACCGGGCTGACCGCTACGACCGGCTCGATCGCGACCCCGTCTAAGCTCGCGCCGAACACTTGGGGCTACGCGCCTTCGCGCTCTACCCCTTCGGACACTGCCGTTTCTTATACCGACGCCGCGGCCGACGCCGTAACAGGGAGCGCCGTGTTTATTGGTGTGCCTGAGTATGGCGACGAAAACATTATCTATACGAACGACACGCCTACCGTTTCCGGCTCAAACACCATCGACGTCTATTACGGCGTGAACGCCTCAACAGCCCTGCCTTCAGGGGAATATTCGAATACGGTCGTGTATACCGCCATAGTAGACGCAATAAATCCAGACAGCGAAGACGTCACGATCTCCCCAGTTTCCCAGAACAGCCTCAGCGCCGGCACAACCGTTATAATCTCTACCGGACTTTACCCTGGCTTTGCCGCCTCTGATATGGGTACAATCTCCGTAGCGCTCGGAGGAAATGCCTGCACGAACGTCACCCCGTCCATCGGCGCAAACGGAAACCTCGTAGTTACCTGTAATACTCCTGCCGCCGCAGAAGCCGGCTCGGTTGACGTCGTCGTGACCGTCGCGAAGTACGGAAAGACCTATACTTTGACGGGTGGGTATGAGTATATTAATCCATTGCCAGATTTTTACACAATTTCAACAATGCAGGAGATGACAAGTAGCGTTTGTAATTCCGTCCCAACGCCATCAGCGTCCGCTACAACGTCCATGACGGCCGAAAATTATGATTCAACTCAACTTGTGGCCGGCGGGTCTTATGTCGCACAAACGACATTGTACGACATTCGGGACAATAATTCATACATTGTTCGGAAGTTATCCGACGGAAGCTGTTGGATGACCCAAGACCTTAAGCTCGGTGGCAGCTCCGCCGTAACCTTAACCACAGAAAATTCTGATCTTCCAGAGGGCTCAGCAAACTGGACTCTAAACACTGAGAATACTGGTACTTGGTGTACCGATCAAACCGCCGCTTGTTATAACCAACAGCTAATGCTAAAGACTGGTGTCCCTAACGGTTATCTCTACAACTGGTACGCGGCTACCGCCGGCACAGGCGTCTACGGTACAGGCGCAGGAAGCGAAGCTACGGCAAGCATCTGTCCAAAAGGCTGGAAACTACCAACTGGTGGTCCATCTAGTCAGTTTGCGAACCTCGACATCGCCTACGGCGGCTCAGGTTCTAACCGTACCGGCGATACGTCGCAAGTCACAAAATTCCTAGCCTCGCCCCTTAACTTTAATTATACCGGCTACCGCAATGGCGGCTCGGTCAACTTCCCGTCAGACTACGCGCTCTACTGGTCGTCTACGGCGGGTTCCGAGGTGTACGCGTACAACTTGTACTTCCACTCCGGTGGCTACTTCGACCCTCAGGCCTACAACTACAAGTACGTCGGATTTGCCGTACGCTGCGTAGCCGCCTCCTAGGTCGCTTTCGCGTAGCTTTAGTTTACTTCTGCCGACTCGCCGTCTCAAAAACCTTGGCATTTCGTTAATAAATGACGTTATCCATAGATGCCCGGCTATTTGATTTTCACGGCCTTTTTCAAGACTTCCTGCTGGTCTTTATAAGTGGCTTCAAGAGCTTTCTGAAAAATAGCACGAACAGCCGGACTGGGATTCTTCGCGACTAGATCCCTGGCGGTAACTGATTTTCTCGGGGCCATGCTATTCTCCTTTAATATATTTAATCAACTTATCTTTATTATATTCCAGTTTTACAAATTCGTCAATTTCTGAGAAATCCATGTTGTCATACCATACGCCGATGCGATTATCTGCGGTTTTAACAACAATATCAATAGAAATTTGGCCATGGAATTCCTGATAGATCTTTTTCAGATTTTCCAAGGTATTATAATAAACCTTAATGAACCCACCAAATTTAATTGCGCGATGTTCGATTTTCTCGCGTGCCTTAGTAAATTCCCAGGCTGTCTTTGGATCCTGGTATGTATAAATTATTTTAACCATGTAGCCGTGTTTAAGCGTACGCTCAATATTAGTTTTAGCCTTTGGACTACCAAAAGTACCGTCCATGATAAAGTCAAGGTTATGGTACAGGGCGTAACTAAAAACTTCGCTAAGCAGTGTCGTTGCGCCAAGTCGGAATCTGTCCGCTTCTTTTGGGTCATAATTTTCAATTTGGGAAGCGATTTCGTCCATATCTATACGGACGAAGTTAATTTTGGAAAAGTCAATGATATTTTTAGAAAGTTCAGTTTTACCGGCGCCAGGTAGCCCAGCCATAAAAATCGCCGTTGGGTCGTTTTGAGGTTCTGCTCCAGAGGCCTCGACAAGAGCTTTGACAAATTCTCGTCTATGTTGTTTTGCCCAAAGTGCTGCTGGATTTTCTGTTGTCATGATTATATTATATCAAAGTTTTTAGACGATCTTTGGGCCCCTGCTTCTATTTGGTGGTTTTAAGGCTGAGAAAACGGTTAGGACGATGCGGCGAGGCAGCGGATGGCGTAGCCGGTAAACTTACTGCTGCTAAACTGGAGTATGAAATTGCCGCCAATGCGAAAGTCGAAACGAAACGCATTTATCTCAGTAGTATTTGCGGTGCGCGACCAATAGCTTGCGCGATTTACTGTGCTAGAAACCGTGCCATCCACGTAGCCAGTATAGTTAAAGGATAGGGGGTCAGCTGTAAACTTAGCTACCCACGATACATCCGATCTATTCTCACCACTTCCACCATAGGCGACATCGAGAGTGGCAAACTGACCGCCGGAGCCACCAGTTGGTAATTTCCAACCCTTAGGACAAATGGAGCCCGCCGCGTTATCGGAAGTCAGCTCATACGTTCCCGTTCCAGCTGTAGCAGTATACCAGTTGTAGAGATACCCGTTAGGAACCCCCGTCTTAATCCATAGGCTCTGGTTATCACAGGCTGCGGAATCAGTGTCGCACCACGTCCCCGTATTCTCCACTGGCAAGGTATAGGTTGTGCCTTGCGCAAGATCCGTTTCACTAGACGTCAACGTCACAGCAGAGTTTCCGCCCAGTTTCAAGTCTTCCGTCATCCAACAATTTCCATCAGCCAATTTCCGCACAGTATAAGTCTTTACATTCGCTCCAGAAGTCACTGGATTCGCGCTCGTACCTGTTCCGTCTAGGCCGCGAACGTCGTACAATGTCGTTTAAGCGACATCTAGCTTTTCGAACCGGCTTATGCTATAATGAGAGCATAAGTTTGGAGGAGTGTGCGAAATCTAAGGCGAAAATTTGGGATTTTTGGAATCGTCCTAGCGGCATTCTTTGCTGTTGCTGGCTTTGCGCATTTTGACGAGACGAAAGCGATTTCGGTTTCGGGGAACGTTAAGGTCCAGGCGGAGATTACTCCTTCGGTTTCGATGCAGATCCAAAGTCCGAACGATAATGATCCGACTTGCGTAGCAGAGAGCGGGGCGAAACCGTCTTGTGCATCGCTTGCCATGGAGCCGGACACTTATAATTCCAGCTATTCAGATATCACGGTCTATACGAACAACTACAGCGGCTATTCTCTGACGGTCGAGGCGGCGGACCCGAACTTAACCAACGTTTCGGACAGCACGCTTACTATTCCGACGGGGATTTTGGCGGAAAGCGGTGGCTCGGTTCCGGGCGGACAGAACAAATGGTCGTTTAAATCGGACGGGTATATCGAAAAATGGACGGCGATGTCCTCAAGTCCGATCACTGTCGTGGCGTATAACAGCCCGGTCCCAGAAGGGAACACTACGCGGGTTACTTACGGAATTTCCTCGGGGACTAACCCGGTCGGCGTCTATAGCACGACTTTGACATATACCGCGACGGTTTACGACGGCGCTAACCCGGCGACGGAGGAAGTCGCGTATATGCAGGGCTTTGTCTGCGGTTCGCTTGGCCAGGGCGAAACGACGACGCTTATGGACCGGCGCGATCGAAAGACGTATGCAGTTTCGCGATTGGCCGATGGGCTTTGTTGGATGGGCGAGGATCTCCAGCTCGGCGGCGATTATGATATGCAGTTGACCTCTGATTTGTCCGACGTCACTACGAGTTTCACGCTTAAGGCAGAAGATACTTCGGAATGGTGCACAACGAACTCAGCAGAATGTACCGACCAATCGCTAATGCGAAAAACCGGCGGAACGGGCACAAATTACGCGCCGACGTACCTCTATAACTGGTACGCAGTCACAGCCGGCGGCGGAACTTACAATACGACTTCCGGCATGGTCGAAAGCTCAATTTGTCCGAAAGGCTGGAAACCGCCGCACGGCGGAACCGGCATCGGCTCATTCGCATCAATCACGGCGACATATAATACCGTAGCCGCGCTGACCACTCAGCCGCTCCCAGGTTTCAACTTCACCGGTTTCAGAACGGGCGCGACGGTCAACTACCCTTCGACGGGCGGCTATTATTGGGCTCGCTCAGCGGTCGACGCGCTGAACGCGAATTACCTGGTCTTCCACTCGAATGTAGTCAATCCACAAAACACCGCACAAAAATATTACGGCTTTGCGCTACGTTGCGTGTCGACGCTCTAGGCCTAAGCCTAGTCAACAACCCCAAAATCTTCCAAAGTTTTCGCGTCTTTTACGTCATAATTGCCGATTTTCAGGCGACGAAGCGCCGTCAGATACGCTCTGGTCCCTAAAATTTTGCCAATATCTTCGCCGAGAGTACGAACATAAGTCCCGGAAGAAACGTGGCAGCGAATTTTCAGGACAGGGAAAGCGTAATCTAAAATCTCGATGCTATAGATCATAATTTTTCTAGTCGGCATTTCCACGGCGCGTCCCTTACGGGCTAGTTTATAAGCGCGTTGGCCGTTAATTTTAACTGCGGAAAATTGCGGCAAAGTCTGTTCGATCTCACCTTTAAAGCGGCCCACGGCGGCCTCCACTTCTTCTAAAGTAGGCGCCTTAGCGACTTTTTCCTCAGTAATCTCGCCCTCAGGGTCGCCAGTCGTAGACGTTGTGCCGAGCCTAATCGTCGCCTCATAAACCTTGTCTAGCTTCAAAAATTCTTGGCACTTTTTCGTCATTTTGCCGGACATCAAAATCAAAAGTCCGGTCGCAAAGGGATCGAGGGTCCCGGTATGACCGACCTTAACCTTTTTCCCGGCGGCCTCAGAAATCTTACGTCGCACGCGTGCAACCACGCCAAACGAGGTCATATTCTCTGGCTTATCGATTAATATCATCTGATCCGGGCTCATAGAAATATTATATCATGCGGAATTTCCTGGCGAAAATGCTTATGATGTTGTATAATAAGCTTATGGATAATAAAGAACGAATTAGTCAGGGTGGCGGAGAAAATCAGTGGGAAGGTCTGAAAAATGTCGAATTTTCAGCAGAAAAGGCTCAGGAGCGAGCAAATTTAGCGGCCCAAGAACGAGCAGAGAAGTCTAAAGAGCAAGCAGACTCCCCGGCCCAGAGAGCGGAAAAAGCCAAGCCGAGCGTCGAATATCATCAGGTTGAAAAAGAATATGGCGACCTAGTGCGCCCAAAAGTCATAAAATTCCCGGCCGGAACAGAACTTGGCCAGGCGTTACCGGCGGGCGAATCCCCGAGCGATTATATTAAGTACCCGTCGTCGGAAAAGGAAACTGCCGCGGTAAAGAGGGAATTATCTGGACAGAGCTTCGTGGACCAGATTTATAGAGCAGAAAGCCTCGAAGAATTTCAAGAAGCAAAAGCTTTAGCGAAAAAAATCGAAAGCGACAAAGTCATCGCTAATGACAAAGAGCTTCAAAGCGTCCTAGACCAGGTCAAAGAACATAAGGCTAGCCCTGCATATAAAGAAAAAGAAGCCTTTTTCGCGCTCGACGGCGATGGGGCAGGCCCTGACCTCTCCGCACGAAGGGCGGCGTTCGTTGCCAAAGTGCAAAAAGCGCGAGCAGCAAGTTAAACTTGCTAAATAAAAAAGAGCCCCCTATGAGCTTTTTGGCGGTAGGGACAGGATTCGAACCTGCGGACGTTTCCGTCTCTGGTTTTCAAGACCAGTGCCTTCAACCACTCGGCCACCCTACCGCCTATAATTATAGCATATTTTGTGGTATAATATGGTAAATATAATCGTTAAATTAAGGAGTTTTATGTCAGGACATAGTAAATGGGAAACGACAAAACGCCAGAAGGCAGTAGTTGACGCAAAGCGCGGCGCGCTATTTACGAAAATTGGAAACCAAATTGCCATTGCGGCGCGCGCCGGTACCGATCCAGCAATGAACCCGTCGCTTGCGATGGTACTTGAAAAAGCGAAACACGCGAATATGCCGAAGGCGAACATCGAGCGCGCGATCGCGCGCGCCGCTTCGAAGGAAGGCGCAGCGCTGATTGAGGAAACTTACGAGGCTTATGGCCCTGGCGGAATCGGCGTAATCATCGAAGTCGCGACCGATAATAAGAACCGCACGATGCCAGAAGTTCGAAATACTCTTCAGAAAAACGGCGGCCGGATGGCCGACCCAGGTTCGGTTATGTTCCAATTTGAGCGTAAGGGCGTAATTTTCGTTTCCGACAAGGGCGAAGATGCTCTGATGACCGCGCTGGATGCTGGCGCAGAGGACGCCTCCGAAGAAGAAGACGGCACAGAAATTATTACCGCCGCTTCCGATTTAATGAAGGTTCGCCAAGCTTTAGTTGACGCGGGGCTGACCGTTACTTCGGCAGAGCTGAAATATTTGCCAACCGGCGCGCGCGTTGAACTCGATGGCGAAGACTTGGAAAAAGCCGAAAAATTGCTCGAAGCGGTTGACGACCTTGACGATGTCACCGCCGTCCATACCAACCTCGGATAAGTATACTACTTCCCGCCAAAAACAAAAATAGCCCCAATAGGGGCTATTTTTGTTAGTCTTTTACTCAGCTTTTTCCTCAGGCTTTTCTTCGGCTTTGGCCTCGCCCTCAGCAGCGCCTTCGGCTGCTTCGCCCTCAGCCGCACCAGTCTCAGCCGCCGCCGCCTCAGCCGCAGCTTTCTCCTCAGCCTCACGCTGCGCCGCCTCAATTGCAGGATCGTAAACTGTAGCAATGACCTGATCCGGTTTCATTTCCTTATCGGCGAGCTCAACGCCCTTCGGCAGAACGATATCGGCAACCGTGATTTTATCTTCGGTCGTCGCAAGCTTCGAAGCATCGACCTCGAGTTCTTTCGGAAGGTCGGACGGCTTCGCTTTGACCTCAATCTCCTCCATAATCTGGGAAAGGGTATAATGAAGCTTCGTCGCTTCAGAAGCTTCGTAGCCAATGAGCTTAATCGGCGTCGTCGCCTCAATTGCCTTATCGGCAGAAACCGCCTGGAACTCAATATTGATGATCCGGCGCGTAACTGGATCAATATCGATATTTTTCACAATCGCCATCTGGGTTTTTCCGTCGACGGCGAGATCGATCGTTGAGTGGTAACCAGCCGAGCGGAGCACCTTCTCGGTATCGTTATAAGTAGATTGTGCGAGTTTTGGCTCGCCCTCGCCTCCGTAGATCACGGAAGGAATCAGCCCATCCTTACGTAAACCAGCAAGTTTTTTGCCGGTCAGAGTACGCTTCTCTAAATTCAGTTTATTTTCTGACATAAAAAATCCTTTTTTCTAATACTTCCTATCATTTTACCTCATTTTCTGATTTTTGACAAGGGGTTAAGCAATTAAAACGAAAATCAGAACTATCGAGGCTAAAATCACACGATAAAAACCGAAAGTTTTAAGCGAGCCCGGGCGCTTTAAATATTTCAAAACAAACTTAATCGCGAGAAATCCGGAAACTAGTGCGACAAAGTTCGCGATCGAAAGCATCCAGAAGTTAGAAAATAGATATTCGCGCGCCGAAGAACTGATCAAAGTCTTAAGACAAACTGCGGCCATCAGCGGAATAGAGACCAGGAACGAATATTCCGCTGCAGATTTATTATCTAAGCCCGAAACCCGGCCCGCGAGAATCGTCGAACCCGAGCGCGAAACTCCCGGAATCAGCGCAAAAACCTGCGCGATACCGATGCCGAGCGCGCGCGGCTTCGTCAGATGATTCTCGGATTTAAGTTTCGCAAGATGCGGCAGCCGATCCGCGATAATCATCAAAATCCCAACCAGTCCCATCGCGATCGCCACGGTATAAAGCGACGAGAAAAAGCCATTGCTCTCGATGAAATCGGAGAGCAAAAGTCCCGCGAGCCCAGCCGGAATACAAGTGATAATTACGTTGACAAGCAGCTTATAATTATGCTTCCTAAAAATATCGTTACAAATTTTCTTAATTCGCGGCCAAAAATAAATAATCAGTGCAATTAAAGTGCCAAAGTTGATTAATTCTAAGAAATAATGAAAATCTTCCGGACGCGAGCCGTCGAGCATCCCGCCGAAAGCCTGCTCAAAAATCTCGAGATGTCCAGAGGAAGAAACCGGAATAAATTCGGTCAAACCCTGAACTAAACCTAAAAGTAGAATTGTCCAAATACTCATATAATATATATTATAGCATATGATATAATATAAACATGAACGTATTAATTATTGGGAACATTTTAAAAGATGTCTATCTTCGGTTAGACGAACAAAAAAACAATTTTGAATTAGATGATAATGACACACCTTGGCTCGACCTCGCCTTCGACGGAAGCTCGCATCGTTTTTTCCGTCGGTCCTCGATTTATGGCGGCGCAACCGTCACGCTTGATGTCCTGAGCAGATTTGGTCATAACGCTAGCGTAATCGGCGCTCGTCTGAAATTCAAAGACGGCGAGGTTGACCCGAATGACCAGATCCCGGCTGGTTATCGTTATATCTTGTGCAATGGCGATAAAATCACTTATCTCGCTCCGACTGAACATGAGGAAACCGTCTGGGTAAATCCGACTGAGCCGATTGATTGGCTGCTGATCGATCGTTCCGCCGGGATCACAAAAGAACTTTTTGACAATTTGCAGAATTTTCTATCCATGTCTTCGCATACGCGCATCGCGATGTATGCCGGAAAGGAAATGAACGAGTTCGCGCGCGAGCTGGCCGGCCGCGCAGATATGATTTTCTCGGACGGCGAATATCGCGGCGAGAAAAAAGCCTCGGTCTGTGAAATTTATGACGGAAAAATTGTTCTCGGCGAGCTTTCTGAAAAATGGCATCTTAATCGCACGGATTTGATGACTCGCCTTACGATTCATTCGATTATTTCCGCCACGATTTTTGCGGCGCTTTTGAATGGCCAGCCGGTTCGCGAGGCTCTGAAATTTGCGCGCCTGAATGTTGAGAATTCGACGTTAATCAGCACGGTTCCGCCGAAGAAATTAAAAGAACTCTCTGAAGACCACGACGACCACGAAGCTGACATCGCAATGATTGCCGCCCAGATGGTGGCGCCGAAAAAAGGCATCCTCGCCGCCGACGAATCCGGCGGTTCGATCGAGAAAAAATTCGCCCAGCTCGACATTCCTGACGACGAGCAACACCGCCGCGATTATCGCAACATTTTCCTCTCGACTAGCGGTTTAGAAAAATATGTCAACGGCGTGATTTTGTTCGAAGAAACTACCCATCAAAAAACCGACGATGGTGAAAATTTCGTCTCATTCCTGACTTCGAAGGGTATCATCCCGGGCATCAAAGTCGACAAAGGCTTAG
This sequence comes from Candidatus Saccharimonadota bacterium, assembly GCA_017404725.1. Classification (GTDB taxonomy): domain Bacteria; phylum Patescibacteriota; class Saccharimonadia; order Saccharimonadales; family Saccharimonadaceae; genus Nanosyncoccus. The sequence continues at coordinate 10,242 of JAFRBS010000029.1, forward strand.
AGAATTTTGAAGACTCTGAAGAAAAATATACGAAGGGCTTAGACGATTTGCCGAAACGCCTGAACGAATTTTATAAACAGGGCCTTCGCTTCGCGAAGTGGCGCGCGGCGTTTGAAATTACTAGCGATACGCCGAGCGAAAAAGCGATTATAAAAAATGCGGAGATTTTAGCGCAATATGCGAAAGATTGTCAGAACGCCGGCATTGTTCCGATTGTTGAGCCGGAAGTTGTTCACGATGGCGACTACACGATCGACAAGTGCGCCGAAGTTACCGGAAAAATTTTGAACCAATTATTTGTTGAGTTAGGAAACAAAAACGTTCGCCTCGAGGCTTGTATTTTGAAATGCAACATGATCCTCGCCGGAAAGAAATATCCGATCCAGTCTACTCCGGAAGAAGTCGGGCGTGCGACTGCAGGGGTCTTAAAGGCGCATGTCCCAGAAGAGCTCGCCGGCGTCGTCTTCCTCTCTGGCGGCCAGACCGTCGAGCAGACCACGGATAATCTCCGCGCCGTCGAAAAGAACGGTCCATTCCCATGGCCAGTCACTTTCTCGTTCGCACGCGCACTCCAAGATCCGGCGCTCTTTACTTGGAAAGGCGATAACAAAAATGCCGACGCCGCGAAAGCTGCGTTTAAGGAGCGCTTAATCGCAAATACCGACGCCCTCGAGGGCTAAAACGACGGAATTTGATTTTACCCCTTTTCTTTTTAGATTAAGTGTGCTATAATAATCCGTAAGTGTAAATATAAAGGTAAATTATGAGTTTTTCTATTCTAAAGAAGATTGGTGACGAACAGAAAAAGAAAGCTGTGGTAGATGTTCGTTCGGGTGATACCGTTAAAGTTACCCAGAAAATTAAAGAAGGTGAGAAATTCCGTCTTCAGGTTTTTGAAGGCGTAGTTATTCGTACGGATCGTAAAGATTCTCATACCGCTCGGATCACCGTTCGCAAAATCGCCTCTGGCGTTGGCGTCGAGAAATCTTTCTTGATCCATAGCCCGCTAGTCGAGAAAATCGAAGTCGTTAAGCGCGCAAAAGTTCGCCGCAAGAATCTTACCTATCTTCGTGAGCGCTCTGGTAAATCCGCTCGTCTCGCTGGTAAAGATTTCGACCGTGCCGCGGTAAACGACGTTGCGGTTCCTGAAGAGCCAGCTGAAGAAGCTCCAAAGGAAGAGGCTCCTGCCGCTGAAGCTCCGAAAGAAGAACCGAAAGCTGAAGAAACTCCAGCCGAGTAATCTTTACAAAAACGTTCTCTTATGGTATAATAAAGACATAGGAGCGTTTTTGTAACTCGTAAATAGAGGGCAAGCGCCCTCGTATTTTTTACAGGAGGTGGTTTGAAATGATTAGTCCGGAGCTTTTAGAAAAAGCCAATCATCATGCACGGATGTCCTGCACGAGGTGGAATAAAAAGAGTGGCAGGCTTGGTAAGCTGAGCCGCCGTCACCATCGTAACAAATATCGCAGGTGCGCAATGCGAACTTTCGCTTCGCCAGAGCACCAAAAGCTGGTCCGTAAATATTATAACCAAGGAGATTATGAAATAAATACATATCCCTGGCCGTATTGTGATTCTGGATTTGCCGATTGGCCAGAATCAGACGACGCCGACGACTATTCTTTGATTTCCGATCAGTCTGGCTTCATCGTTAGATATGCGACAAGCTACGTCGCGTATAAAATCTTCGAGTACACCGGCGCTTGGCCCCAGCGCGAAGTTAGAAAGCGTTACGACGCTTGGAATTGGATTGAGTTTCTGGAGCAGGCTGGCTACGACGAACCGGCCTATTATTGCCCGATCAACGGCGAACGCTATGTTGGAATACTTAAAAAGACTGACTATTTCGAAAAACTCTATGAATGGGGAATAGTAGTCTGGTTTGAGCAGGTTAGCCATGGTGGGACTAAAGTCAAAGTAACGACATATCTGGATAAAAAATTCCAGATACTAACCGTCAACCCGTGGAACTATGCCTGGGTCAAAATCTCCGCCTCAATTCGATTTTAGACACGCTCCAAAAGGCCACGCAATTTGCGCGGCCTTTTTCATGCGCCGAGGCTCGTGCTATAATTATAAAATGAAATACATTCTCGGCATCGACGAAGTTGGCCGCGGGCCTTGGGCGGGGCCATTAGTTATTGGCGCCTGTGTTTTAAATCCGCGCTTTGATGACGATGAAAACCCCGTCGCTTCTGAAAATTGGCAGGAAAAACTTGCCGACTCAAAAAAGTTAACCGCGAAAAAACGCGAAGAGCTAGATAAAGAAATCCGCGAAAAAGCCGCAAGTTTTGGGCTCGGTTGGGTTTCAGCCAGCGAGCTAGATAAAATCGGGCTAAGCGAAGCCTTAAAACTTGCCTCGCGCCGCGCTGTTGAAAAAATCAAAACCGAACCTACCGAAATTATTATCGATGGTACCCAGAATTTTCTAAAAGGCACCAGATATGAAGAAAAAGTCACGGTTCTTAAAAAAGCTGACGATAAAATCAAAGAAGTCTCCGCCGCCAGTATTATCGCGAAAGTTGCGCGGGATAATTATATGGTGGAACTTGCCAAGAAATATCCAGAATATGGCTTTGAAAAACACGTCGGCTACGGCACCGCGAAACACAAGGCCGCGCTAGAAGCCAAAGGCCCCTGTCCGGAACACCGCTTCAGTTTTAGGCCGGTAGCAGTTGCTGGGAATGTTTTTAACGACCCTGCGGAGGTTACGACCGAGCAGGAGCGCCGCTCGCCCGTAACGACCGCCCCTTGGGACGCGGAACGAAGTACGGGCCGAGCGGACGCGTGTCGTAAAAACATTTCCACGACTGCCATCGGCAGAAAAGCCGAAAAAATCGTCGCAGAAGAATTAACTCGCCGTGGCCATAAAATCTTAGCCAGAAATTATAAAACCAAATTTTACGAAATTGACATCATTTCCGCGACAAAAGATCATATTTATTTCACGGAAGTAAAATATCGCAGAACGAAAAAGTACGGCGATCCGCTCGAGTTTATAGACAAAGAAAAAATGACTTTCGCCGCCGAGCTTTTTATGAAAACTTTGGCCAAAAAACTTCCAGAAAAAACTTTACCCAGTCCAATTCTTGCTGCGGCTTCCGTCACGACCGAAGATTTTGCGCTCGAAAACTGGCTCGAACTAGAAGACTAAATTACCCTGATATTTTAAGAAATTTTTAAGAAATCTAATATATAATATATAGTATAAGCAGGAGCAGAATATGGAAAATCAGAACCCAGAAACTACGATAAATCTCGAGGCGAAAAACCCGGCGCCGGAGCATCCGCTTCGTCGCCAGAACAATAAGCCGGACCATAAGATGCGCAATATTTTTCTGATAATTATTGGCGCGGTCGTGCTTATTTCCGCCGCGATAATTATTACTCTGCTTTTGACGCGTTCCGATGAACAAGAAGTCGAAGTTGTTGAAGAAACTGTAGTCGAAGAGGAGGAAGAGACTCTGTTAAACAGTCCTTTGCAAGCCGGTTCGGTCACGACGACAATCGACGGCAAGTCGATTACTTATAACGCCGCTTATGTCGTTGACGGTATCGAGGCGACCATCGGTTCCGGAACCTATGAAGCCAAAGAAGATAACCAGGCTGTCTTTCTCGTTATTAATGGCGGTTCTTTGAAAATTGAAGGTGATGTCGTGATCGATAAGACCGGTTCCGAAGATTTTCAGGGGCGTGGTGACGACTATAGCTTTTATGGGACGAACTCCGCTATTGTAGTCGTCGGCGAAAATTCAAAAGCGGAAATTAGTGGCGTAACGCTGTCGACTATGGTTTCTGGAGCGAATGCCGTTGTCGCGACAAACGGCGGTTCTGTCGAGATAAAAAACTCGAAAATTAGTACAACTTCTGATAACTCTCGCGGGCTACATGCGACTTACCAGGGAACTATTTCCGCGAAGGATACCGAGATCTCGACCCTCGGCGCCTCCTGTGCCGCTCTAGCCACCGATCGCGGAGAGGGAACCGTTACGGCGGAAAATATGACTATGGAAACCTCCGGCGCCGGCAGTCCGTTGATCTATTCTACTGGCAAAATTACCGTCAAGAATTCGAAAGGTACTGCGATTGGTGCTCAAATCGCTGTCGTCGAAGGAAAAAATTCTATCTCGCTTGAAGGTTGTGACTTTTCGACCTACGGTATCGGTAATCGTAACGGCGTCGATAATGCTGGCGTAATGATTTATCAGTCTATGTCTGGTGACGCTGGCGAAGGAACTGGCTCTTTCTCCGCAACCGGCTGTAAACTCACAATTATGCAAGACTCAGCAGTTTACGAAAGCACGCCATTCTTCTTCGTCACGAACACGACCGCAGCGATTTCACTCGTAAATACGACTATCGATTTCTCCGAGACGCAGAAATTCATCTCCGCCAAAGGTACTTCCGAATGGGGTCGCTCCGGCCGAAACGGCGGCACGGTCAATCTCTCCGTTTCCGGTTTAACCGCTACGAATGAGAATGTCGAAACCGATAGCATTTCTATCGTGCGCAAAGTCTAAAAATATAGTATAATAACAGGTATGAATCTGAAAATCGCCATTGTCGGTTTGCCTAACGTCGGAAAATCCACGCTTTTTAACGCTTTAACAAACGGCGGAGCGCTTTCTGCGAATTATCCGTTCGCGACCATCGAGCCGAACGTCGGCATCGTGCCGGTTCCAGATGAACGTTTGAACGTTTTGGCAAAAATGTACGAAACTGAAAAAGTCGTCCCTGCGACGGTCGAGTTCGTCGACATCGCTGGCCTGGTCGGCGGCGCATCAAAAGGCGAAGGCCTCGGCAACAAATTCCTCGCAAACATCCGCGAGTGTCAGATTATCTGTCACGTTGTCCGCGCGTTCGAAAACGACGACATTATGCACGTCGCCGAAGATGCAAACACTGTCGCGAAAGTCGATCCGAAACACGATATTGATATTATTAATACCGAGCTCGAACTCGCCGATCTTGAAACTCGCGAGAAAGTTGAGGCGAAACGAAAAAAGGACCCAAGCGACGAGCATATTCCATATCTGACCGAAAAGCCAGTAATTTATATGTTCAATGTTGATGAGTCCCAGCTGACTGATGACGACAAAAAATCTGAGCTCGCGAAAATGGTCGCGCCATCGCAGGCAGTTTTCGTAAACGCGAAACTAGAAGAAGAAATGGCCGGAATGTTGCCGGACGAAAGGAAAGAATTCTTAAAGAGCTATGGCGTAGAAGAAGACGCGCTTTCTGAATTAATTAAAGCCGCCTATAAAACTCTCGGGCTCCAGTCGTTCTTAACGGCAGGGAAGAAGGAAGTTCGCGCCTGGACCATTAAACAAGGCTCGACCGCTCCCGAAGCCGCCGGCGCAATCCACACCGATTTCCAGCGCGGTTTTATCGCGGCCCAAGTCTGCAAGTATGATGACCTTGTCGCAAAAGGCTCCGAAAAAGCCGTCAAAGAAGCTGGTCTCATGCGCACCGAAGGTAAAGACTACATCATGCAAGATGGCGATGTTGTCGAGTTCAAATTCAACGTCTAGTCGTCGCAATAGTAAATAGTTTTGCCGTAAATCGTCTGTGGCATAGCCCAGTCGACTAGAAAATCCTCCTGCGCGAGATAGATATAAGGCAATCTTCTAGACGTGGCATCGTCGAGACTAACGCAATAAGTATCGCTTTCGGTCGTCCTGATCTCCTCTAGAATCGGCGTAATTCTAGAATAATAAGAAATCGCAAAATAAGAACGCACAATTAGTACGAATAGCGACAGACCGAGCAGTATCGTCGAGTATACGGTCAAATGTTTCTCTAGTCGCTCGGAAGCCTTAGCGAAAAACAACTGCTTTATTATGTAAACAAAAATTGCTACCCCGAAAATATATGCTGGAAGCATCGCTCGCGTCGGGTAGATAATCTGCGACATAGCGAGAACGTGCAAAATAATAAACGCCAAAGATGCGACCAGAAAATTTCGAGAAGACTTAAGATTCTTGAAATTCGGTTTTATACGGCTAAACACGGCATAAATCGCGGCGAATATAGACATGACCAGAAACGGTGCAAAGAACCGACCGAAGTTATAGACATTATGCCAGAGCATACGTCCGAGACTCCTACCAAAGTCTTCGAATATTTCCGCTAGAGGCACATAGTCAAAGACGGTTTTATATCCAGGGTCTATGTCGTAATCACCAGTTCCGCTGCCGACAATATACATCAAGAACTCGGCGATTAAAATTCCGATTACCCCAGCAAATCGCCAAGAAAATACGAATTTTTTAAGTACTTTCCAAAAACCTTTTCGCAGCCGAAAATACCTATAAATTCCGTAAACTACGAGCGCGGCTAGAAACGCGAGCGCCGTTATATTAGAAGCGAACCCAAATAGAAATCCTAAAACGAGCATGAATAATGTGAACCACGGCGACCTAGGAAGTTTTTGTCCCCAAAGATCTTTGAGATAAAAAATCCCAAACAGAAGCGAGAAGACACCGATAAATACATAGTTATGGATTGCCGAAAAACCAGTATACATAGTACGCCCGTTCGATGTCAGGAAAAATGCTAAGAAAATACTAGAAAAGACCGCTGCGTCCGGGAGCGTAAGTTTCGGCCTTCGCCGCAGTACGATATATGTCGCCATAAAGAAGAGCGAAAGCGCCATAAGCACGTCCAGCAATCGGAAAATCGTATCTGGACCGAAAGAATAATTATAATCGAAGAAATTAATTACGGACCAAGCAAACATATCCGCTAGCCTTACCGAATGGCTAAACGCATCTGCCGTATCGCCAAGGATATCGACCTGCGAGTTTGCACCCTGGAAAATGTCTTCCCCAGAAGTGATGATTAGAAAATAGCAAACGATAAAAAATACTACCGGAATCGCATATAAAAGCACCGCTAGAATTTTTTTGAACCTGTTCATAAGAATATTTTACCATATAATATGGTATACTTAAATTATGAAGAAAAGAGTTTCGGTTGTTGTGCCGATTTATAATGAAGAGCAGGGAATTAAGCAATTTTTAAGCGAACAGCTATTCCCCGAGCTGAAGAATCTGAGCGGAAGTTATAATTTTGAGGTCATTTTAGTGGACGATGGTTCCGAGGACAAGACAGCAGAAATCGTTCGCGCAGAAATTCTTCGAGAAAAATCTATGAAATCCAGGATGCTTTGTTTTACGCGAAACTTTGGCAAAGAAGTTGCCCTGACCGCTGGGATTATGGCCGCGAAAGACAGCGACGCGGTAATTATGATCGACTCGGATGGCCAACATCCCGTCGAAGCGATTCCGAAAATGCTTGAACGTTGGGAAAGTGGCGCGAAGGTCGTGACCGCGATGCGGAGCCGAAATAAAACTCAGCATAAAGCCGGTTCGAAAATTTTCTATAAAACCATGCGACTTTTAGGCGACAAAAATATCATCGAAGGGGCGATGGATTTTCGGCTGATTGACCATAAAGTCGCGGAGGATTACGCGCGGTTTAGCGAGCATATGCGGATTACCCGCGGCCTAATCGACTGGCTCGGTTATCCCCAAGAATACATCAGTGTCGAACTAAAAGGGCGAAAGTATGGCGACGGAACCTATAGCTTCAGGAAACTTTTAAAGCTCGCCGGCGACAGTTTCGTTTCCATGACGAGGACGCCGCTCGCGATTTTCGGCTACCTCGGGCTTTTTATCACGGTGCTTTCGCTGCTTCTCGGCCTATTTATTCTCATCCAACAATACATTCTTGGCGATCCGTTGGGTCTAGATTGGAGCGGCGCAGTCGCAATGTGTGTCTTCATCTCGTTCTTAGTCGGCCTAGTTTTAATCTCCCAGGCGATTACTGCGCTCTATATTTCACAGATACATATCGAAGCAAAGAACCGCCCGCTCTTCGTTATAGACGACGATAAATCTGAAGGAGCGATCGAGAAAAAATGACCGTACTTTTAAGTTTTGATATCGAGGAATTTGATTTTCCAAAAGAACGCGACGAAGAAATTAGCGTCGAGGACGGCGTAAAAGTTTCTAAAAAAGGCGCCGAAAAAATTTTGAAAATTCTAGAAAAAACTAACGTAAAAGCTACTTTTTTTGTAACGGGAAACTTTGCGAGACTGGAGCCAGATTTAGTTAAAAAAATGATCGCCGACGGCCACGAAGTCGGCGCGCATGGTGTAAACCATTTTAACCCAACCAAAAAAGATATTGCCGAAGCGAAGAAAATTTTAGAAAAAATTACCGGAAAAAAAGTTAACGGCTGGCGTCAGCCACGCATGCAGAAAATTGATTACTCCGAGCTCGCGCGCTGCGGATATTTGTATGATTCGAGTATGAACCCAGCCTTCATTCCTGGCAGATACAATAATAGTAAAATTTCTAGAACGCCATACGAAATAAAAACTAAACACGGTAAAATCCTAGAAATCCCAGCGTCGGTCGCGACTTTCATGCGCGTCCCAACTTTTTGGCTCGCGCTACATTTATTCCCGCTAGGACTCTACAAGCGCTTCGCAAAAATGTCTTTGAAAAAGACCGGCTATTTCGTAACTTATTTCCATCCTTGGGAATTCACCAGGGAATTATCCAGTTTCGACATCGTCCCCGGCTACATCAAACGCAACTCTGGCGAAAAACTTGAACGCCGCCTAGAAAGCGTAATCAAAACCCTAAAATCTTCCGGCCACGAATTTAGGACGTATAGCGAAGTGCTCTAAGTCTAACGCGCGATTCGGTTTCCGTTTTCGTCATATGAGTTAGTTTCCTCACTATTATCCTCAGTATCGTAATGCTCTTGTTCGGGCTCAACAATTTCTATCTCTGGATCTCTTACTGCCTCGTTATCAGCCAACCATTTTTTTACCATACCGGTAAAATCGGCGTTATTATTGGAAGCGTAAACTAAAACTCGATCGGAATCATCACGTTTAATCGCGGTTGACAGAAATGATACAGCCTCACTTTGCGGGTCCCGTTGCACTATTACCCAAACTTTATATTCTCGTTTGTCACTCGTACTTAGGTTAAAGGTGTAAACTTCTGGATTTTCGGAAGGCATTTTAAAAGTACCGTCAACAATTGTAGCCGTAATTGAATCTGTATATTCATGTTGATTAGATACAGTTGCGAGCTCGGATTCTTTAGTGATGGCTTTTTCGAGCTGAGAGATGGCCAAATTTGAACCATATCTAGCTAAAGGATAATCAAGATGGAATCTATTCTCGAAGCTCACCAGATTTTTCCAATCTTCAAAATAGCTTGGCAATTCGGTAGCTTTTTTAGAACCAACGCCAGCAACGATACATATTACGGAAGTAACTACGACTAACAATATGAAAGCTGCTGTCGCAATTATTATTTTTTTTAATTTATTCTTATCGTACATATTCTCTCCCGTTAGTCTGGCTCCTTGCTACCTTTCTCAAGGTATGTAAAATGCATTGCATCGAAATAAGCGTCGCTGAAGTAACCACCCCAGTTAAAGCCATGTTTCTTCCAGATTTTTATCACCTCGTCAGTAACCGCGTATTCATTTACTCCAGGCTTATACCCGCTACGATTTTTGTAAGGGTTATCATCGGCATTGATGTCTATGGCAGCGCCATAAGCATGTATCGATATATTGCTACTGCCCCGCTTAGTTCTCCAGTTATAGCTACTGGTTCCGCTCTTTTTTATCTTGAAACCAATCGCTACCATCTCATCGAAGACTGCTTCAACCTCAGAAGCTAATTTTTTATGTATACGTAAGGTTATTGTATCTTTTTCACCCTTTTCATTTAGGATATTTAGTTTGACACTTACGAGATACTTTTCCATTTGAGACGAAGATGTCGGGACACCATCTGGGAACAGGTATTTCCATCGCGGGTCGCCATCTTTTACGCCTGCTGCCTCGCCCGCCGGAACATCGACGCCGCAGCCAGCAGTTCGCTTACTACCGTTTAGCGCATCACTGAGCAACTTGACCCATAGTTCTACCCCTTCAGCATTTGGATGCGTCCCATCACTAAGATATTTATCTGGATCTCCCTTAACTTCCCCAGCCCAATCAATAACTTCTACATTAGAGTGATCTTTCTTCATCTTTTTAAGTACGTTGTTATTATTGGTGAAGTCTTTGCCCTTTTCATAGTTCGTAAGAAATATAACCGACGTATTGTCACCAGCCAACTCGATAACTTCCTCTGCCTGCTTCTTTGTTAAGCCGTTGCTATTGGTACCTAAAGCATAAATCAAAGTTCTTCTCAACTTTCCTTTATCGACCAATTTTTTCAAAATATCTATTCCGGCTGGGTTATTTTCTGGGCTTGGGGCATAGAATTGCTTGCTCACTTTCGTATGCGCATCGGTTTTGGGGTATGCCTCTAGGAATTTGCTTTTTGCACCATCAGCAATCGAGTCCCCGATTAGTGTAATATTACTACCATCGTCTTCCTTACCGTTAGTCGTGGCCTTGCATTTCTGTTTCATTTCTTTAACCCAATCACCCTCGTACTCATCGCCCCAACATTCGCCAAAGGATGAACTCGGTGAATATACGGCGCAAACGCCGTATCCATTTTGTTTAGTATAATCGACATCATCGCGGCATTTTCTCTGCTCTTTATTCCAGACGCAGACAATCTTTCCTGCGCCAGTATCCGTAGCCCCGCCAGTAGCGTTACCAATGGCAAACCGTATATTGTTACTACCTCCTAAAGCCTCATCGATTATTTTCTGATCCTTAGCAGTAATCTTATAACCCTTATTTGTACAAGTAGCATCTGATGGTCTGTAGTCCTCGCATTGGTGATAAAGCCAATCATGAAGCGTCCCATCGGAACCATGTTTGGAAATGATTTGGTTCATATATCCCTCAACAGCAGATATACCCTCATTTTCCTCCATCGTGACTTTGTAAAAATCATTTTTGTCTTGTTCAGAGGCTGCATTCCACATAGCGGTGCGAAGTTCAGCTAATATTTCACATCCTTGGACGTCCACACAAAGACTCGATTGCCCACCTTCCCTATAATCCGGGTCATAATATAAAATATTATTCTCAGCAAACTCGGACATATATTTCGCATCTAAGCCAAATACTGCGCTAGTTGTTATTTCACCGACAAAAAGCAACGCTAACAACATACATATTAGTCTGAGAAACCTCTTGACCATATACCATATATTATACCACAACCACTTTCCCAATGAAATAAATATGCTAGAATATTAAAGATGGAAAAGAAGCAGAACCTCCGACTTAAACGTACATTGGCGGCCCTTTTGGTGCTCGCCGGAGTCGGAATCTGGCTGATCGTTAATCCGGCAAGCTACGAATCGGCGCCAGTCTCCGAAACGCCAATCAACGGGGAATCGCAGACGTCCGAAACCGGAGCTCAGCCAGCCTCTACCGAAAACTCCGCCCTCACGATTTTAGCAAAACTCGAAATTAAAGGCCGTGCGCCAAAAACCGGCTATGCTCGCACAGAGTTCTACGACAACTGGCCGAATATTAACGGCTGTTCTTTAAGGCAAATTATCATCAAACGCGAGGCCGGCGATTCCGCCGAACTAAACGGCTGCGACGTCATTAAAGGAAAATTTACGGAGCCGTATACTGGCAAGATTTTTGAAGCTCTAACAAAATCCGATTTTAGTAAACACATCCAAATCGACCATGTCGTTGCGCTTTCTGACGCCTGGCAAAAGGGCGCACAAAATAAAACCAAAGAAGAACGTTTCCAGTTCGCGACCGACCCTCTAAATTTGCTCGCGGTCGATTCTAGTGCGAACCAGCAAAAATCAGACGGCGACGCCGCGACTTGGCTCCCGCCGAATAAATCTTTCCGTTGCCAATATGTCGCCCGCCAAACTTCCGTGAAATATAAATACGGACTTTGGGTCACGCAAGCTGAACACGATGCGATAGCTAAGGTACTCGAAACTTGTCCGAACGAGCCAGCTGTCGGAATCTAGCTGCGAAAACTACTCCACAAACTTGCCAATCTAAACATAACCGTTTGACCCTTTAAAAAATCTTTGTTAGAATAAACTTACTCTATTTATCGCAAATCTTCCCAAAATCGTTTATAATATATAGTATATAAGGAGGTCCTATGGCTAAAAAATCAGATGACACTAACGAAAACGGCAAGAACCAAGCTCTAGACCTTGCGATTGCCCAGATTACTAAACAATTCGGCGACGGTTCGATTATGAAGCTTGGCGAGGCCAAGAAAATTGATGTTGAACTTTTGCCTTCAGGCTCTTTGAGCCTTGATCTTGCGCTCGGCGGCGGTTATCCAAAGGGTCGCATTATTGAGATCTACGGTCCAGAAAGTTCGGGTAAAACGACGCTCGCGCTTCATGCGATCGCCGAAATTCAGAAGCAGGGTGGCCAGGCCGCGTTTATCGATGCTGAGCACGCGCTCGACCCAGCTTACGCCAAGAAAATCGGCGTAAAGACCGAAGACCTATTAATCTCCCAGCCAGACAACGGAGAACAAGCTCTTGAAATTTGTGAGACTCTCGTTCGCTCCGGCGCGGTTGATTTGATCGTGGTCGACTCGGTTGCCGCCCTCGTTCCGCAAGCTGAAATCGACGGCGACATGGGCGATGCCCAGATGGGTCTTCAGGCTCGCTTGATGTCCCAGGCCATGCGTAAACTTACCGGCATCATCAGCAAGTCCAAAGCGACCGTAATTTTCATCAACCAAATTCGTATGAAGATCGGCGTAATGTTTGGTAACCCTGAAACCACGACCGGCGGCAACGCCCTTAAGTTCTACGCTTCGGTTCGCATGGATATTCGCCGCATCGGCCAGATTAAAGATGGCGATAATGTGAGTGGCAATCGCACAAGAGTTAAAATCGTGAAGAATAAGATTGCTGCGCCGTTCCGCGTCGCCGAGTTTGACATTATGTATAACGAAGGCATTTCTAAGACCGGCGATATTCTCGACCTCGCTGTCGCGAACGGCGTAATCGAAAAATCTGGCGCGTTCTTGAAATACGGTGGCGAAACTCTTGGCCAAGGTCGTGAGAACGTAAAGAAACTTCTCGCCGAAGATCCAAAGCTCATGGCAAAACTCGAGAAAGAAGTCCGCGAAAAAGCGAACTAGAAATTCTAAGGAGCATCACATCATGACAGACAAAGACGCTGTAAAACTTTTTGAGGACAAAAACATCCGCGTCACTTGGGATAAAGATCGCGAGGAATGGCTGTTTTCGGTAGTGGATATAATTAGCGTACTAGTTGACGGGAATTATCAACAAGCTAGAAACTATTGGAAGTGGCTAAAAACAAAATTAAAAGAGGAAGGAAGCCAACTGGTTAGTAATACTAACCAGTTGAAACTGCGCGCAGAAGACGGCAAAATGAGGCTAACTGACGTAATGACAAGTAGGCAAATTCTACGTTTAATCCAATCAGTTCCGTCGAAGAACGCAGAGAAGATTAAACTTTGGCTCGCTGAAGTCGGTAACGATCGAATCGAGGAAGAATATGACCCTGAAAAAGCGATAAACCGCGCGCTTGAAACTTACCGCCGGAAAGGTTATTCCGAAAGTTGGATTAACCAACGCTTAAAATCTATTGACGTTCGCAAGGAATTTACGGACGAACTAAAAAATACTGGCGTCACTCGTCAGCGAGATTTTGCGATTTTGACTAACGTCCTGACTCAAGTTTGGAGCGGCTATTCGGTCAAGGAATATAAAGAATTGAAGGGCCTAACGAAGGAAAATCTCCGCGATAATATGACCAATATGGAACTTGTCCTGAATATGCTCGCGGAAACTTCCTCGACCGAGATTTCTAGACAGTCCGCAAGACGTGGTTTTGAGGGCGCGGAGAAATCCGTTAAGCAAGGTGGCGTAGTCGCTAAGACCGCTCGCGAGCAAATCGAGGGTATCACCGGTAAGAAAATCATCTCGAGTAAAAGACACGTGAATCGCGCGCTTTCGTCGGGTGATATAATGGAAGAAGATGGAAATTCATAAGTTAGACGAGGACGAACGAGTACCCGCCGCGGAGCATAATCGCAGTGCATTAAAAATCACTGCGATTAAACCTGCCGTAAAAAATGAGAATCGCGTAAACATTTTCGTAAACGAAGAATACGTATTTTCGCTTGATCTCGCCCAAGTTATTGATTATAAAATCAAAGTCGGAAAAAACCTGAGCCCCGAGGAACTGGACGAGCTGAAACATGCTTCTGAATTCGGTAAATTGTATCAAAGAACTTTAGAATGGGTTTTGACTCGTCCGCATTCCGAGAAAGAAACTCGCGATTATCTTCGCCATAAACGCCAGAAGCGCGAAACTGAAAATCGCCAGGCGATTAGGAATCGTGAGCGCTCAAAAGAAGAGCGCGAAAAATATAAGTTAAAGACAAAAGAACTCCCGCTTTTTTCCGACGATGACATTGAAAAAATCATCACGCGCTTGATCGAAAAAGGTTACTTAAACGACTATGAGTTCGCGAAATATTTTCTAGAAAATCGCAACGCGAGAAAAGGCACGAGCACGAAGAGATTGAAGCTCGAACTTGTCAAAAAGGGAATTAGTCAGGCCACGATCGACGAGCTATTAAACGAGAATTTAAGAACCGATGAAGAAGAAATTCAAAAAATCATCGCGAAAAAACGCCAAAAATACGATGACGAAAAACTTGTACAATATCTCGCAAGGCAAGGTTTTAGTTATGATTTAATCAGAAGTGCGTTAAATCAGCAAGAAAGTTAGGACATGTGCCTAACTTTCTTGCTATGATTATTCTTTGACAGTTGGGGAACTTTCTTCTAAAGAAAGTGCCCCACTACGGAATGGATTTACGAAACTCGGAGTAAAATCCTCCGCAGCGTGTTCCTTAATTTTCGCTTCCTCGTCGCGGACGACAACTTTGTCATCGTCGACCGAAACTACTTCGCTCCGCCCAATCAGAAGCTCCGGGTCGACAAATGCCTTAAGAATTGGTCGCTGAACCGTCATCTGCTGAATCATAAAATCGTCAGAATTTACCGTGTAATCAATAACTTTTCCGAGCTTCGTGCCTTTTTTCGTGACGACTTTTTTGCCAATCAAAGAAAAATTAATTTTCCGAATCTCGTCCAGGCGAATCACGTCACCCGGATTTACAAAAACGTCAATTGAATCTACGATCATCCCGATATCAGAAAACTCGCGGATGTCGCGCGTTTCCAAAATCGTCCCCGCATCGCGGCCAACCAATGGTCCGCTAAGTTCAAAAGCAGCAATCTTCAAATCGTTCGGATCAATAATCGGCGAAACCACGCGTGCGATTTCATCGCCAACATGAAGGCTCATCACCGGGCAATTTGTCAACCTCGAACTAGTAACTAACATATTATAATTATAGCACAAAACTGCTTTTGGTAAATCGAACTAGCCGGTCGCCAGGTAGATTAAATTTTTTTCCAGAACCATAAGTCCGAATCGCCGAAAGAAAGTCTAAAATTTGCGGACGCGTCGCTGAAACCCCAGCGCGGAGCAGTCCGGCGCGTAAGATTTCCAGCGCGACCGAGTCGTCCAAATCGGAAAACCAGGCCCGCTCATACCGTCCGTCTTCTGGTAAAATTTCGGCTAAAATGCCATCAATCTCGCCCCTTAAATTATTCATCTCATGATATATTTTTAACAATTTATCTCGCGTCCCTGAAGATAGATTATTCGCCTCATGGCGTAGCCGATTACGCAAATATCGCTCGTCCGTATTCGTCGGATCTTGTCGAAAAACGATCTCATGCGATGCGGCATAGCGCAAAATATCTTGTTTGCTCATAGCCAAATCTCCAGAGATAAATGGTCGCTGAATTTCTAAATTCCCAAACGGCGCCAGTCCGCGCCAGCCCGTTCCACGAACGAGATTAATCGCCATACTTTCGATCAGATCATTAGTATGGTGTGCCGTATAAATCTCGCCACCGTACTTAGCGGCAACCGCAGAAAAAAACTCATAGCGTGAATATCGAGCCTCTTCTTCCGAAGCGTTAGGTCCGAGCTCTGCTTGACCTAAAACGAACGGCAAATCGTATTGAGCGGCGGCGCGCCGGACGAACTCTGCGTCATCCGAAGAAGATGGCCGAGTGCCGTGGTCAAAATGCGCGACGACGATGTCCGCGCCGCCGAATTCCCGAAAAATTTGATCGAGCAGCACCATCGAGTCCACCCCGCCAGAAATTGCCAAAATCCGCTTCATATTATATAATTATAGCACATATGAATACCGAAAAAATCCGCAATTTTTGCATCATCGCGCACATCGATCACGGCAAATCTACCCTCGCCGATCGCATGATGGAACTGACCGGGACTGTCGAAAAACGCGAAATGAAATCGCAACTTCTAGACAGCATGGAGCTTGAACGCGAAAAAGGTATCACGATTAAACTCGCACCAGTCCAGATGCATTACAAAGGTTACGAACTGAACCTAATTGATACGCCGGGTCATGTGGATTTTTCGTACGAAGTTAGCCGTAGTCTCCAGGCGGTCGAAACTGCTATTCTCGTCGTTGATGCGACCCAAGGTATCCAAGCTCAAACTCTCGCAAATGTCTATCTCGCCATCGAACAAGATTTAAAAATCATCCCTGTGATCAATAAGATTGACCTTCCAGCCGCGGACGTTGAAAAAGTCACGAACCAAATCGTAAATCTCCTCGGCTGTGACCCAAAAGAAATCATCGGCGTCTCCGCCAAAACCGGCAAAAACGTCAACCAAGTCCTCGACGCGATCATCGAGTACGCTCCTGCACCAAGCCCGGTGAAGACTCTTTCTCGCGAACCTGCCCGATCGACGGGGAGGGTAAGAGCGACCGAGCCCCGCGACGGCGGGCGCGAGGGAAGCGTTTCGCGAAAAGAGCCTTCACCAGGCTTGGTACCTCTGCGCGCTCTAATCTTCGACTCCTACTTTGACGACTACCGCGGCGTAGTTTTGTACGTCCGAATTTTCAACGGCGCGCTCGAAAAAAACAGCGACATCTACATGATGGCCGCCGAGAAAACCGGCATTGCTCTCGAAGTCGGCACTTTGACTCCAAAGATGACTCCGAAACCAAAACTCGAAGAAGGCGAAATCGGCTATATCGTTACAAACTTGAAAACCACGCGCGAAGCAAAAGTCGGCGACACGGTAACAAAAGCAAAGGCAAAGGCTGAAATTCCGCTCCCGGGTTACAAAAATGTCCAGCCATTCGTTTATGCCGGATTTTTCCCGGTCAGTAACGAAGACTATAAAACTCTAAAAGAAGCGATCGAAAAACTAAGCCTTTCTGATTCCGCGCTCCAATTCGAGCCGGAAAATTCGCCAGTCCTCGGTTTCGGCTTAAGGATCGGTTTTCTCGGCCTTCTTCATATGGACATTATTAAAGAACGCCTAGAGCGCGAATTCGGGCTCGACCTTGTCATTACGAACCCGTCCACGAATTACGAAGTAACATTAAACAACGGCGAAAACGTTGAAATCAAATCCGCCGCCGACCTTCCAGACCAAACCGAAATCTTAGAAATTCGCGAGCCTTGGGTAAAGGGCGAAATCATCGTCCCGAAAGACATGATCGGAAACGTCCTAAATCTCATCGTCGAAAAACGCGGACATCAAACTAACCTAAGCTACATTGAAGACCGCGCAGTGATCGATTTTGAGGCGCCGATGGCAAACCTCCTCACCGATTTTTACGATCAGCTAAAGTCCACAACTTCCGGCTATGCATCATTCAACTACGAACTAAAAGACTACCGCGCCGAAGATCTCGTTCGCGTGGATTTTCTCGTCGCCGGACAAAAAATCGACGCGCTGGCGATCATGTGCCATAGATCTGAAGCCGAAAAAATCGGCAGGGAAGTGACGAAAAAACTAAAGGAAGTTATCCCGCGACAATCGTTTGAAGTTGCTCTCCAGGCCGCCATCGGCGCGCGCATCATCGCTCGCGAAACCATCGGCGCGTACCGAAAAGATGTTACCGTGAAGATTCATACCGGCGATCGCGATCGTAAAGCGAAGCTTCTAAATAAGCAAAAACGCGGCAAGGCCCGTATGAAACGCTTCGGGAAAGTCGATATCCCGTCCGAAGCCTTTACAGTTATGCTAAAACGCGACGACGACTAATTTTCGCCCTGGCTGAGAGAAAACTCATACAACTCATCGACAACATCGCGAAACACCGTCTCGCGGTCTGCGCCGCCAGAAACCGTAACCAGCATCCCGAGATCTTGATAACGCCGAATTACCGGCACCGTCTTGGTATTAAATTCAGAAATCCTGGTCTGGAAAGTCTCCTCGTCCGCATCGTCTAAACGCCTCTCCATAGTATGCGCAAGGTCGCGCTTCCCGAGCTCCTTTGCCTCACGCCACCTCTCTAAAACTTCCTCTTCAGAAACGTTCAGAAGCACCACCGCCTTAATCGGATGCCCCGCCGCCTCCGCCGCTTCCATGACGCGTTCCTCTTCGCCAGACCATCGCCCGACCGAAGAAAGCACCAGCGGCGATCCCTTAAGATCCTCGCGTTTAAAATACGGCAAAATCCATTCGTAAAAGAGGTCCGTCGGCAAAAGATGCCCCTCGTCGGTATAATGCTCTTTATTTTCTTTTTCCATCGTCCGAATAATCATCCCCGACGACAAAAACCTCGCGCCAAGCGTCTCGGCGAGCCGGACCCCGACGGTATCTTTTCCGCTCATCGGCAGGCCAAAAATATCGATGCTCCCCGTCCCGAGCCATTTACGAATTTTAGAAATCTTCTCTTCCATATTTCCAGTATAACATAAAACTAGCCCGATCGCTCGGGCTAGTTTTTTGCTGAACCGCGCCCACCCTGGGGCACATTGTTTTGTTTTAATCCGCTGTTTGTTTTAATGTAGTCTCCACACTCCACTTTTCTACAGTGGAACCCCTGTGAAGCGTTTCAGCTTATTCTTATCATACCGCAACATAAGCGTTTTGTCAAGCCTTGACTTTTTCCTGAAAAAGAGGTATAATATAAGTAGTAGTGCGTTAACAGGAAGCCACATTTATAGGGGGTGATTTCACATGAGTAAATGGAACTCTAGAACGCCGATAACGGCGGAGAAACTTAAATACATGCTCCGTAAATATAAGGAGCTAACTGGAGAAATTAACGTCGAGAAAGTCGTTACGCCGACCAACCTCGACACCGAGAAAAGGCGATGGGTTTCCGCCGCAAAAGTCGGAGTTTTTAACAGCCCGAGTTTTACCTATAACGAGCGTTATCTGCGCGAAGTTATAGAGAAAAAACCGGAGGTCGAGGAGCTAAAGAAAATGGTAATGGGCGACACGGCCGGCCTCGGTCCCGATGATCGCACGATCGCCGATCTTCTGACCAACAGGGTCGAGGACGTCTTAGCGACGATCAAACTCGCCGAATCGATTCTTCATCGCGACGACGCCACTTCGGCCAAAATTTCTAGGGAGAAGTTTGGCGTGCCGTCGAGCCAGGCCGTTCATTACGCTAACGATTTCGTTGAAGCGATGAAGTCGAAGGGCAGCGACGCGCCGAAGCAGTTTTTAAAAGGCGGCAGCGAGCCACTGTTCACTGACGACGAAATCAGTAAACTCCAGGACCTGCGGCTGAACACCTCGATCGTAGTAAAGAGCCTGGAGAAGGCTTTACACTCTGGGGAATACCGCGGTTGGAAAGTAGAAACAGGTCCGATCCAGGTCCCGAGAGTTCTGCCGCGAAAGATCATTGTCCCAGAGGTCTTTCATATCACAGCCTTTCGACTGGCGATGTTCGTGGTGAAGAATCTGGACTGCTGGGCCCTGCGCGAGGCGAACGCGGAACAATACCTTCGCGGCATTGGCGGAAGCGCATTTAAGACCGACGACAGCACTCTGTCCGAAGGCCTCGAGGCGTTTTCTAGCCTTGACTTTGAGCTCAAGGCTATCGGTAAGGCCGCCCAGATGCCCGCGCCGTTCCAGATTTTGGCGATAAACCAGGCGCTCCGCAAGCGGTCTTTTCGGACAGTCGGCGAGGAGATTATAACCTTCGCTACGACACCGGTATAAAAGACTACGAAGCCGCCGCCAAGGCCGCCTGGATGGTCACGTACAAGACCTTCCGCGGCGTAACCAACACCATGAACCCCGGCGCTTACGCTTTTTGTAAGGACAAAGCACCATTCGAGGGGTATCACATGGTAAAAGAGATGATGGGAAGGAAAGACCGCCGCGCAAAAGAGTGGATCCGTCTCGGCTTTTACGACCGAAACGACATCGACTATCTCTGTCAGCACGCCGATCTCCCGGTCCCAATTTTCCGATCCCGTGACCTCGGCATTGAGGTCGCCAGAAGCTTCCTGTAAAAATTCCGCCCGACTTTATGCCGGGCGGTTTTTATGTTATAATATGTCCAATGTCAAAGATTAAATTCACGATTATCACTTTGTTTGAAGAAGCTATGCGCCCCTATCTTGAGGCCTCGATGATGTGGAAAGCCGCCGAAAAAGGCCTGGCGGAGTTCGAGTTCGTGAATCTTCGCGACTACGGCCTCGGGCCGCATAAATCTGTCGATGACACCCCTTATGGCGGCGGCGATGGCATGCTCCTCAGATGCGAACCGGTTTTTGCCGCGATTGAAGAAATCAAGGAAAAAGACCCCTCCGCCGAGGTGATTCTCCCGACCCCGGCCGGTCGTTTGTGGACCCAAAAATACGCCAAGGAATTAAGTCCAAAAACGACCCCAAAACATTACATCATCCTCTGTCCTCACTACGAAGGCTATGACGAGCGCATCCTAAAACTCGTTGACCATAAAATCTCCCTCGGTCGCTACGTCTTAACCGGCGGCGAACTTCCTGCTCTGATCATTATCGACAGCATCACTCGCTTAATCCCAGGGGTCCTCGGCGGCGAAACTTCTGCCGAAATCGAGAGCTTTTCCGACGACGAAAACGAGCTTATTGAGTACCCCCAGTACACTAAGCCCGCCGATTTCAGGGGTGACAAAGTCCCCGAAGTCCTACTTTCTGGCCATCACCAGAAAGTTGACGAATGGCGTAAGGCTCACATGAAAAAAGCCGAAAACTAGCGTATAATAGAAGTATGCTAGAGAGTGAGGTAACCGTCCTGCCGGGCGTTGGCGAGAAAACTGCGAAAATCTTGGAAAAAGCCGGCTTTTTCACGGTTAAAGACCTCTTTTACTACCTTCCGAGAACTTATGAGAATTATCAGTCCGCGGTTAAAATTAGAGATGTAGAGCCCGGGAAGGTTACTATTAAAGCCAAGGTCAAAGACGCGAAAACCCACTACGGCCGCCGCCGCAACTTCGCCATAACCGAGGCGACGCTTTATGACGACACCGACAGTATTCGCGCCGTCTGGTTTAACCAGCCCTACCGCGCTAAACAGCTAGAAACTGGCAAAGATTTCTATTTTTCTGGCGATTATGAGCTAAAAAACGGCCGGTACCAGCTCATGTCTCCCTCTGTTAATCTCGCTACGCTCGACAATTCTGTCGGCGAAACTGGGTTTATGCCGGTCTATTCTTCGAAAAACGCCCTGAAACCTGACGCGTTTAGACGGCTTTTTCGGGGGTTCCGTCCAGAATTTGCGAAAATCCCCGATTTATTGCCAAAAACAGAACATACTCCGAGTTTTGTCAAGGAAAACGCCAGAAAAGAGGCCTTATATAAAGCGCATTACGCGACAAACGATAAAGAGGCGAAACAGGCGCGCGAATACCTCGCCTACGAGGAGCTTTTTGAGCTAATTTTGGCCGCAAAACTGAATAAACAGGAAACTCAGAAGCTAAGAGCCGAGAAAATCCCCTACGATGACAAAGCCATGAAGGACCTCTTAAAATCGCTAAAATTTACCCTAACTGACGCCCAAAAACTCGCTACTTGGGAGATTATCAAAGATCTCGGGAAACCAACTCCGATGAATCGGCTCTTACAGGGGGATGTCGGCGCCGGAAAGACCGTAGTCGCCGCGGCGAGCGCTTTTCAGGCCATTAGGAGCGGTTTTCAGGTCGCTCTGCTCGCGCCGACGGCTGTTCTGGCGGTTCAGCACGCCGAGGGCTTAGACGCGCTCCTAGGGCCTCTAGGCGTAAAAATCGGGCTTTTAACCGGCGCCACAAAGCATAAAACCGAGCTAAAACGCCAAATTGAACAGGGAAACGTTGATCTCGTCGTCGGCACGCACGCCTTAATTACCGATGATACAAGGTTCAAAAACCTTGCTCTCTGTGTTATCGACGAGCAACACCGTTTCGGCGTTAATCAGCGCCAAAAACTCCTCTTAAAATCGCCAGAAGGAGCCGCGCCGCACCTCTTGTCCATGACCGCGACCCCGATTCCGCGCTCGCTCCAGCTCACCGTCTTCGGCGATCTCGATATTTCTACGATTAAACAGCTTCCGAAGGGTCGCCAGCCGATTAAAACCAAGGCTATGAACAGCTTCAACATGAAAGACGAATTATACCCGAAAATCAGGGAAGAATTAGAAAAAGGCCGCCAAATCTACTGGATTTGCAAAAACATCGAAGATAGTCCCTCCCTTGAAACAATTTCCGTAAAAAAGCAAGCAAAAAAGCTAAAGACCATCTTTAAATCCGCGAAAATTGAGTTTCTGCATGGCCGGATGAAACCCGCCGAAAAAGACGAAATTATGGAAAAATTCGCCAAAAAACAGATTGACATCCTCGTTTCTACTACTGTGGTCGAGGTCGGGGTAAACGTCCCGAACGCCTCGGCGATCGTCATTATGGATGCGGAAAATTATGGCCTCGCTCAGCTCCATCAGCTCAGGGGTCGGGTCGGCCGCGGGGCACACCAGTCTTACTGCTATCTGATAACCGGTGGCGAAAATCCTCCGACCAGAAGATTAAAAGAATTAGAGAACTCTACCGACGGATTTTACCTTGCTGAAGTCGATTTAAAACTGCGCGGTCCTGGCGAAATTTATGGCGCGCTTCAGCACGGCGCCCTCGATCTAAAAATCGCCTCCTTCTCTGATACTCATCTGATCGCGAAGGCCAGAAAGCACGCCGAAGATGTTGCAAAAAACCCGGAAATTATGTTAAAATATAAAGAGCTAAGCAAAAGTATTAAACGTTATCAACAATTAACGACACTAAATTAAATGTATTCGACCGTTGGACTACTGAAAAATTCCAAAAAATCCGGCAAACTCGTCGGCACGCACCAAAAACTCGACCGTATCGCGCGGGCGAGCCTGATGCGCTTGGCGCCGAAGGGGACTTTTTTCCCGACAATCGACCATATTCTCCATTTCGAGGGGAATCGCGGCCCAGACGGTCTGAAATGGAAAAGCCCCGGCGAAGACGAGCCAATGCATTTTCTGGTCCCTGGACATGATGATGGCAGCCTGATGAGAATCATCAAAAACCATCAGTATAATCTGAGAAAGGCCCTGAAAGACAAGGATGAAATTCGCGCGTCCTTCGAGGCGGCTTGGTTGGCACACGCGGTCACGGATGGCCTGACGCCCGCGCATCACTACCCCTATCAGGACGCGATTGAGGACCTGATGTCGGACAAGGATTATTTGAAGATTTTTGGCAAGCCGGTAAAAGGCGTGATGCGCGGCCAGAACCTCGCTAACGCCGCGAGAAATAACTGGCTTTACTGGGGTCCAGAGGGCTACATGACGAAACATATCGCCTTCGAATACGGCGTCGCGCTGGTTTGTGCCTCGAAAAGGGCCAAAAAACTCACCCCGAAAATTGACGAAAAAGAGCTAAAAGACCTCGATTTAAAGACTGAATTTTATAAATCGTTCGAAAAAATCAACAACCTCGATATGTATGCGCGCTTCCGCCTTAAGGGGTGGAACAACGAACTCGCCAGCGAATCTGTCCGAATTTTACTGCCAGAAATCGTGCGCATGATTATTTTAGCCTGGTATTCAGCCTTGCCAGAAGAAAGGAGCAAAAAATGAGCAAAAGTACTAGCTCTCTCCGCATCACCTCAGGCGAGGCGAAAAACCGCGAGATAAAAGTCCCAAAAAGCGCCGCTACCCACCCCATGGGCGACCGCGAGCGCCTCGCCCTATTCAACAGCCTCGGTCCAAAGCTAAAAGGCGCCAGAGTATTAGACCTCTACGCCGGCTCCGGTGCACTCGGTTTGGAAGCGCTGTCCAGGGGTGCAGAAGAAGCAATTTTCGTAGAAAAAAACCCGAAAGCAATCCAGTGCATTTTTGATAATTCCTGCGCCCTCGGGTACGATGATGATGCCGCAAACCTCCAGTTTGAGGTTAAAATGGCGATGTGCACGATTTTATATGGGGAAATTTTCGACATCATTTTCTGCGACCCGCCTTACGACCGGTTCAACCTCGAAGATTTCATCGATGTTGCCGACTGCCTGGACGATGACGGCGTTTTTGTCCTCTCCCACCCCTATGACGAGGCGCCTTATCTCCCCGGCTTAGTATCAAAATCCACTAAAAAATACGCCGCCGCCCACCTCTCTTTCTACGAAAAAGCATAAGTATTAAAAAATATACTTCCATTTTTGTAAAGTTTGTGGTATAATAGATTAAATTAATCAATTTGGGAGTTATTTTTATCATGACAGAAAAAACTGAAGGACTTTATGGGGAAAACCCAACTACGAAAGCGCAGAGCATCCGCTTTATCTTGACAACCGTTTTAGTTGCGGTAGTTATTCTCGGCATCGCCGTCTGGGGTATCATCTACGCCGTCTCTGGCGAAAAGAAGGTCGAAGCCGCCCCTGAAGAAATCGTCGCCCAAACAGAACAAACGGCCCAGACAGACCAAACAGACCAAACAGACCAAACCAGCGACGTCATCGAAGTGACGAATCTGAACGAAGAAAGCGCGACTAGCGCCGCCACGACAGAAACAGCCGCCGCTACGACCGCTACTGCCGCGACAACCGCACAAAATAACATCCCAAAAACCGGTCCTGAGAGCGTTCTCCCAGTTGCGCTCCTAGCCGGCGCGTTTGTCACCTTCATCGGCTCCCTGAAACTTGCCAAAAATAAGGCTTAAGTGTATAATAAAAACTAGTCTATTAAGAGCCCGGGTGGTGGAATTGGTAGACACGCTTGCCTTAGGAGCAAGTGCCGCAAGGCTTGCAGGTTCAAGTCCTGTCCCGGGTACCAGAAATACCAATAAACAAGAGCAAAAAGCTCTTGCTTTTTTATGCGACTTTGTTATAATAGACTAAATAAGGTTATGTTAAAAGGGTGGTCGTGAATAAAATTGCCAAATATCTAAATCAACACTTAATCGGAAATGTTTTTGATAGCGAGGAAATCCTCGCAAAATATTCGACCGATCACTCGATTGTCAAGGTTACTCCGAAGATGGTCGTCGTCCCAGAAGACACGAACGACGTCCGGAAAGTTGTCCGCTTTGTTTCCCAGCTCGCGAAAAAAGACGTCCGCCTGGAACTTGCTGTTCGCGGCTCTGGCCTCGATAAAACCGGCGCAGACCTCGGTAAAGACATCTTGATTTCCATGGAAAATATGAACAAAATCCAGGAGATCGACGAGCGTTCGCGTCTAGTTCGTGTTCAAGCCGGCGTTAAGCTTGGCGCCTTAAATCAAGCCTTAAGTCTAGTCGGCCTGACCATCCCAATTAACGGCGATCCAGAGGACACGATCGGATCCCTAATCTCTAACTTTAAAACTGATAGTTACGCCGGAAAGTATAACGGAATTTATTATTACGTCGATTGTCTCGAGGCGGTCATCCATACCGGCGATGTCATCCAGACTAACCGCTATTCGAAACACGGCATCGCCAAAAAACAGGGGCTAACTTCCGCCGAGGGCGCGCTTTATCGCGACCTTTACGGCTTAATCGAAGACAACTACGACCTCGTCTCCGACCTCCGTGCTAGGGATACTATCGACAGTACTGGTTACCAGATGATTACCCAAGTTTTCCGTGAACGCGGCAACACTTTCGACCTCATGCCGATGTTCTTCGCTGCCCAAGGTACGCTCGGCATCATCACCGAAGTTATTTTGCGTTGCGAAGTCCTTCCAGACGAGCCGGCCCATTTCGCCGCCGCCTTCGGTAGCGCTAAAGCCGCGGTCGACTATGCTATAAGTCTAGAATCGCTAAATCCGAGAGAAGTTAATCTTTACGATGCCCGCATTTTCAAAATTGCCGCCGAATCCGGCAAAGATCCGAACATTTTCAGCAAAAAATTCAGTGGCGGCTATATGCTTCTGGTTTCTTTCGACGATTCCGAGCGCAAATCCCGCCGAAAAATCGCAAAATGCTTAAGGCGTCTCCCAGAATCCGCCGCCGCAATTATCGAGGACGAGGCGAATACGGGCGATTTCCAGAAAATTGTTACCGCTATAAGGAGCTTCAAAAACGACAATTTAAGGGGTGAGCGCGCTCCGATCTTAGACGACGTCTATGTTCCAGCCGACCGTCTCGACGAGCTTGTCAAAGCGCTGAAGTCCCAGGAAGAGGCTTACGACGTCGAGTTGCCGCTTATGGGCTCGATCACTGCGAATAATTACTGCATCCGTCCAGACCTCAGGCTAAACTCCGTCGAAGGTCGCCAGGTTGCTGTTCGCCTAATTAAAGATGTCGCCGAAGCCTTAAACGAGCAAGGCGGCTCACTGACCGGCGGCTCCCCAGAAGGTAGAACAAAGGCTCTCGCCGCTTACCCAGAACTTACCGATGCCGAAGTCGTGCTCTATACGAAGGTTAAAGACATCTTCGACCCGCTCGAAATTTTCAGCCCCGAAATTAAACTCGGCGCCGGCCTAAAAGAAACGGTAAAAAACTTACGCACCAGCTACTTAGAAGACATAACTCGCTAGGTGTGGTATAATGTAGTTTATGAAGACTACAACTAAACAATTATCAGATACCAAGGTGGAATTAACTGTCGTTTTAGACAAAGAAGATTTAGCGCCGGTGCATAAAAAAGCCGTTGAGCGCCTCGCGAAAGACGTTAAAGCTAAAGGTTTTAGAAAAGGGAAAGCCCCAGCGAACGTCGCTGAGAAGCTGCTCGACCCGAACCAGGTGAACAGTACCGCTCTCGATATCGCGGTTCGCACTACCGTCCCGCTGGCTTTCGAACAGTCTAAAAAGGTCGCGATTATGCTCCCGAACGTCGAAGTCACGAAGTTTGTTCCGGGCGAGACCGTCGAATACAAGGCCGTCGCAGACATTCTCCCAGACATCAAACTCGGAAATTATAAGAACCTGAAGGTAAAAAAGGAAGATTTGAAAGTTACCGATAAGGATATGAAAGAGGTTCTCGAGAACATCGCGAAAGCTTACGCCGAGAAAAAGGCGGTCAAGCGCAAGGCGAAGTTGACCGACGAAGTTATCATCGATTTTACCGGCAAATTAAACGGCGAGCCTTTCGAGGGTGGTTCCGCGAAGGACCATCATCTCGAGCTCGGTTCCGGCGCTTTCATCCCTGGCTTCGAGGATGGCGTTGTTGGCCATGAACCAGGCGACAAATTCGAAATTAATCTGACTTTCCCGAAAGATTATCACGCTGAACATCTTAAGGGTAAGAAAGTCGTCTTCGAGGTCCTCTTAAAGCAGGTCAACGAAGTCGTTGTTCCGAAATATGATGACGAGTTCGCGAAAAAATGCGGTCCGTTTAAGAATATGGACGAGCTAAAAGCCGATATTAAGAAGAATCTCCAGGCCCAGAACGATCATAAAGTTATGGAAAAATATAAGGACGACCTCGTTGAGGCGTTCGTTAAGAGTTGTAAAGTTTCTGCGCCAGAAGTTATGGTCGATGATCAGGTCCGCTTTATTAAGGACGACATTTCTAGAAATGCCGCTTCCCAGGGTCTAAAGTTCGAAGATTATCTAAAACAGATTAAACAAACTGAGAAAGATTGGGAAAAAGAGGCTCGCAAAGTCGCCGAAAAGCGCGTAAAAGCTTCGCTCTGTCTCCAGATCCTCGCTCGCGACGAAAAAATTGAAGTCGATGACGCGCTAGTTGACGCAAAAATCGCTGAACTCTGCGATGTTTATAAAAAATCTAAAGAAGCTCTAGCGAATTTGAAGACCCCGCAGGTCCGCCAAGAGATTAAGAACCGCATGACGATCGAGAAAACTCTCGACTTTCTCGTCGACGCGAATAAATAGCTTGACAAATCCGTGGTTTTCGCTTATGCTAGAAGTATAAACATAAGCTTAAAAGGAGTTTAAAAAGCTATGCAAACAGTAACCTATACTACTACCAACCCGAACGCCACCGCGGCTGTTGCCGGCGTTGCCGCTGGGACGGTTGTCATGATGGGCTTTCTCGCCCTCGCATTGATGGTTCTAAGAATCATCGCTCGATGGAAAATCTTTACGAAAGCCGGCGAAAAAGGATGGAAAGCAATCATTCCGTTCTATAGCGACTATATTTTCTATAAAATTATCAACATGGTGCCGTTCTTCTGGACCTTGCTTATCGGCGGGTTCGCGATCGGCCTTATCGGCTCTATAACCGGTAACGCCAGCACGATAACCTTCGGCGCCGATGGCAGCTTCTCGTTCGCTTCGACCGAGACTATGAACCCATTCGTCGGCTTCCTAGTCTTCGCCTTGGCTGTCTTCAGCATCGTCACCATAATTCTCTCGGCGATTCGCCTCGCGAGAGTCTTCGGTAAAGGTGGCGGCTATATCGCTGGCCTGATCCTCATTCCAGACATCTTCTTGATGATCCTCGGCTTCGGTAAGGCAAAATACGACAAAAAAGCCCTGAAGAAATAAGAAACAGCCTTTCTCAAAACCTAATGAGATTTAGACCAGACTTGACGGCGTAGATTTTACTAACGGATTGACTGCGAAAAACATCAGTTTTTCCAGTCTAGACGTTGTAAAATCTACAGGCCGTCAAGTCTGTTTTGAGAAAGGCTGTTTTTATTTCTTCTTGTAATTTTTATCGTTTTTTGCTATAATAGACTCAAGAGTTTCATCTCTGTTTGCTATTGCTGTAAACAAACAGGGAAAATAATATCAATTTAAGAGGATTTTTAAATGCCAACTATCAACCAGTTGATTCGAAAACCTAGAAAAAAGGCTATCAAAAAATCGAAAGCTCCGGCTCTCGGTTCTATCGTAAATACGTTAAAAACCCGTCATTATGACCAGCCTGCGCCTCTGAAGCGTGGCGTTTGCGTCAAAGTGACGACGAAGACCCCGAAGAAACCGAACTCCGCGCTTCGTAAAGTCGCCCGCGTGCGCTTGACAAATGGCCAGGAAGTATGGGCTTATATCGGCGGCGAGGGCCATAACCTCCAGGAACACGCTGTTGTGCTCGTTCGTGGCGGTCGTGTGCCGGATCTTCCGGGTGTCCGTTATCATATCGTCCGCGGTACTCTTGATTTGCAGGGTGTCGATGGTCGTAAACAGGGCCGTTCGAAATACGGCGCGAAGAAAGGAGATAAGTAATGTCGCGTAAAGTAACTACCTCTCTCCAGAGAAAATTAACCCCAGACCGCAAGTATCAGTCGGTTTTGGTCCAGAGACTAATTAACAAGTCCATGCTAGATGGTAAAAAGCAGGCCGCCGAGCGCGCAGTTTACGCCGCTCTCGAGGGTGCTGCTAAGAAATTGAATTCGGAAGACCCAGTAGCCGTTTTCGAACAGGCTATTGCTAATGTTTCCCCTGACTTCGAGGTCAAATCTCGTCGTGTCGGCGGCGCAAACTACCAGATTCCGTTCCCAATTTCTGGTCACCGCCAGCAACATTTCGCGTTCTCTTGGCTCGTCCAAGCCGCTCGCGATCGCAAAGGCATGCCTTATTCTAAGCGCCTCGAGCTTGAAATCGTCGACGCTTATAACGAAGCCGGCGCCGCCTTCAAGAAGAAGGAAGATTGCCACCGTATGGCCGAAGCAAACCGCGCCTTCGCGCACTTTGCCAGATAAGGTCACAAAGTAAAAACCCACCCTGTAAAACGGGTGGGTTTTTTGGTGGTACCTAGGAGACGACAACGTTGTCTGGGTGTAACCGTCTTAACGGAATAGGCATAGCGTCCCAGTCGGGATGTCGCCCCTCCAGACAGTCGTCCCAGTTCTGGAGCGCCAGTATCTTCAGTTCGCCTAAGACCGAATGGGCTCCATCGGTTTCTTTCAGCCCGTGAATTCGCCGCGTGAGATACTCCCGGGCGGTTTCATTTAACGGCTCCTTCATAAGCAACCTCCTTTTAATGTTCTAGACTAGCCTGAAGAATTGACAACCTGCTACTATTCCGAGTACTAATATACAGAGTAGCGTCATCAATATCAGAGCATCTACGATTCTATGTGCTGCGTCTAACATAAAAATCACCCCCTCGAAAACAGCCACATACCTATATTATACCACGCTTACGTTAAAATGTCAAGATGTGTTATAATGTAACTATGAGCATTATTCAGAAACTCAAGACTACCGCCCCTGAGAAAACTCCTGAGGCCGAATTCCAGGCGCGGGATGATGTGATTTTGGCGCTTGATATTGGTACTGAATTTGTGAAAGTTTTGCTTGCGAAACAGGGAAAGAACAACAAACTTTCCGTGATCGGCGTCGGGAAAGCCAGGCAACGTGGCGCGAATATGTACGCCGGCGCGATCGCTGATATTGGCGCTGTGACCGATGTTTGTGAAGAGGCCTTAAACGAGGCGGAAAAAATGGCGAAGGTCCGCGCGAAGCTGGCGGTCGTCGGCATCGCCGGCGAGCTGATCAAGGGCAATACCTCGACGGTTCATTATCGCCGGAAAAACGGCAATAAGCCCCTGTCCGAGGCTGAGATGAACCTGATTATTCGCCGGGTTCAGGAAAAAGCCGGTGAACAGGCGCGCCGCGAAGTTGCGCTCGAGACGAATAACCCGGATGTCGAGGTCCGCCTGATTAATTCCGCGATTGTGAGCCTGACGATTGATGGTTACAAGATCAGCAACCCGATCGGTTTTAAGGGGACAGATCTAACAATTCAGTTTTATACGGCTTATGCGCCGCTTGTCCATATTTCTGCGATCGAAAAAGTTTGTGCAGAGCTTAGCCTCGATCTTCTTGCCGTGGCGGTCGAGCCGTTTGCGGTTTGTCGCGCTTGTCTCGGCGATAATCCAGATTCCAGTTTATCGACCATCGTGATGGACATCGGTGGCGGTACGACCGACATCGCAGTCGTCGATGACGGCGGTGTCGAAGGAACGAAAATGTTCTCGATCGGCGGCCGCAGCTTTACCCATCAAATCGAAACGACTCTCGGCGTTGATTTCGACACCGCCGAAGATCTGAAAGTCAACCCCGAAAAAGCTGATGAAAAAACCGCCGAGAAGCTTGCAAAAGCGATTGAGAAAAATCTCATCGTTTGGACCTCTGGCGTAGAACTCGCCCTTTCCGATTTTCCGATGTTAGATGTCCTGCCGAATAAAGTTCTGCTCTGCGGCGGCGGCGCTGGTTTGATGGAGCTCCAAGAAGAGCTTGCGACCGCGGATTGGTACAAAAATTTGCCATTTGCGCGCCGCCCAGTCATCCACCTCGTCGAGGCCACCGACATCCCCGGCATCAAAAACGAAACCGAGGCGACTTTGGATCATTCGTTCATCACTGCTTTTGGTCTACTTCGCGTCGCTCTTGATACTTTGGACGGTAACCCTGAGGGTCAAACTTTCCGCGAAAAGCTTTCGAAGCTGCTTGAAAATTAAGCGCTATCCTCTAGCTCGATAAATTCGCCCGGCTTAAGCTCGCCGAGCTCATATTTCCCGAATACTTTTCGCTCTAAGCTTACGACTGTATACCCTAGCGCCCCAAAAGTCCGCCGAATCTGCCGATTTCGCCCCTCGCTCATTTCCACGCGCCATAATTTCCGCGAATCATCCAGGCTAGTCAGTCCGAGCTGCGACTTTCCATCGCTGAGCTCGACCCCAAAATCCGCAATCATCTGCTGGTGTAACGGCTCAAGCGGACGGTCCAGACCGACCTCATAAACTTTATGCTTTATGAATTTCGGATGGGTCATAGAAAAAGCAAAATCTCCGTCGTTTGTCAGCAAAATCAGCCCCGAAGAATCCTTATCTAGCCGCCCAACGGTCTTAAGCGCACGGTATTTTTCCGGCAGAAGTTCATAGATCGTCGGGGTGTCGCCCTGGCGTTTCCTAGAACAAACGTACCCGACCGGCTTATTTAGCGCGAGATAAAAATATACCGCATTAAACGGTACTATACTTCCATTATAGCACACTTTATCGTTTTTGTCAACCTTTACCCCTGTTACGGCTGGCTTGTCGTTGACCAAAACTTTACCAGCAGAAATCGCCTCATCGGCCTCACGGCGAGAAATCCCCACCCTCTCCGCTAGGAATTTGTTCAGCCGCACGGACATTACGCTACCGGGTTAATCGGCTGTTGCGGCATAGTAGGTTCTGTCGGCGCAACTGCCGCAGCTTGTGCCGCCGCTACTGGTGCCGCCGCAGCGGCTGGCGCCGCTTCGGCGACCGGAGCTGCCGGTACCGCCGGTTCAGCGGGCGTGGCCGCCTTATCGCCCAAGACCTCATGCACTGCATTGACTACGTCTTCGATCCCGACCTGAGACTTGACCAGGTAACGGTCCGCGCCGAGGCTCTCACCACGCTGACGCTGGTCCTCAGAGGAAAGCGCCGTCATCATGATAACCTTAATATCTTTCGTTTCCGGAGTCGAACGGAGAATGTCCAGCATATCGAACCCCGAAATCTTCGGCATCATCACATCCGAAACGATCAGGACTGGCCGTTCTTTAACTGCTAACGCTAGAGCCTCCTCGCCATCGCCCGCAGACACGACTTCGTACCCCTCAGCGGTCAAGCGGATGCTATAAATCTCTCTCAGACTTTGGTCGTCCTCAACTAGCATAATTTTTGACATATTTTCCTCCTAAGCTTAACTCTATTTTACACCACCTTAACCATTTTGAAAAGCCTATTTTCGAAAAATGTGGTATAATTACGCCATATATGCAGTATCTCGCGATATTAGGACGGCAGCCAGAAATTTCTCTGGCGGAACTTCTAGCACAATTTGAAAATGTGCGGAAGATTTCTGATGTCGTCGCGACTTTCGAGAGCGAGAAGGCTCCGGATTTGAGCCGGTTTGGCGGCAGTTTGAAATTTGGGCAAAAATTAGACGTCTCAGCGGTGGAATTTCTGGCGAATTTTCCAGAGGGGAAGATCACGCTCGGCGTTTCGGACTATTCTAAAAAGGCCAGCTCGCGCTCGGCGCAAGCAGAGGCTTTGAGACTGAAGCGCATTTTGAAGAGACAGGGAAGATCTGTGCGGGTTTTGCCGAACACGAACGGCCCGGCGATTTCTACCGCCGCCGCGCATCATGAAGGGCTAGGCACAAAGTCGCGGCGAGCGGAGATCATGCTCGTCGGAAGAGATCAATATTTCTCGCTTGGTGCCCAAAATATCACGGCGTACGCTCGCCGCGACCGCGCGCGGCCGGCGCGTGATGCCAAAGTCGGCATGCTCCCGCCGAAGTTAGCGCAGATTTTAATCAATCTCTGCGGCCCCCTAAAGCCGGCCGCGCGCATCCTCGACCCGTTCTGTGGCACCGGCGTCGTCCTCCAGGAAGCCCTGCTTATGGGCTACCGCGCCTACGGCACCGACCTTTCCGACCGTATGATCGAATACAGTCGGAGGAATCTCCGATGGCTAGAAGAAAGCAACTTTTATTTAGCCATCGGTGATGCCACCGATTTTATTTGGCAACAGCCGATCGACGCGGTCGTCTTCGAAGGCTACCTCGGCCCTCCCATGTCCAACCCCCCTGCCGAAATCAAACTAAAAGAGGTAAAACAAGAGCTAAAATCCCTATATCACAATGTTTTCAAGAACTTGTCAAGTCAGCTAGAAAGCGGAACTCCCGTCGTAATGGCCATTCCAGCTTGGCTCCGCCCAGATGGCAGCTATTCTCGCCTAAATCTACTTGACGAAATAGAAAAACTGGGCTATAATGTAAAAAAGGACTCTGGGTCTGGCTTATTGTATGCTCGCGCAGGACAAGTCGTGGCCCGGGAAATATTAATTTTAAGGAAGAAATAAGATGTCACATGTTAAAGCTGGTGGTAGCTCAAAAAACATCCACAACAATGCTGGTCAGCGCCTAGGCGTTAAGCGTTTTGGTGGCCAAAAAGTTCGAAACGGCGAGGTTCTCGTCCGCCAGACTGGTAGCACTAAAATTGCCGGCCCAGGTACCTACATGTCGCGAAACTTTACTATCCACGCTGCGAAAGACGGTGTCGTCACTTTCGTGAAGACGAAAAAGACCCATTTTTCCGGTAAAAGTGTTCCGCGCGTGCGTGTAGAAGTGCGCTAAAATGCTAGAGACTCCAAAGTTTTCCGTTTCCGAATTCCTAGAAGTTCTGAACCAAACTTTGGAGTATTCTTATGCCAGCATCTTAGTTGAAGGCGAAGTTTCTGGTTTTAAAGTCAACCAGGGAAAGTGGGTCTTTTTCGACCTCAAAGACGAACAGGGTAGCATCAGCTGTTTCATGCCACTTTGGGAACTTCGCACCGAATTAGAAGACGGTATGAAAGTCGTTGTGCGTGGCTTTCCAAAGGTCACGAACTGGGGCAAATTCTCCTTTACGGTTCGCCAAATTATGCCGGTCGGCGAGGGCAGCATTAAAAAGAGCTTCGAAAAATTGAAGGCCAAATTAGAAAAAGAAGGCCTGTTCGACCCTGCGAAAAAGCGTTCACTCCCAGAAAACTTAACCAAAATCGGCGTGATTTCCTCGACTTCCGCCGCTGGCTATGCGGATTTTTGCAAAATTATCAACGCGCGCTGGGGCGGACTAGATATTCAAGTTTGTCATACCCAGGTCCAAGGCTTAATCGCCCCAGATCAAATCATTCGCGCCCTGAAATATTTAAACGAGCGCCAAGAGGTCCAGGTCATCGCCATCATCCGCGGCGGCGGCTCGGCGGACGATTTGGCTTGTTTTAACGACGAGGCGTTAGTTCGTGCCATCGCCGCCTCGAAAATACCGGTTATCACCGGTATTGGTCACGAAATCGACGAGTCGCTTTCGGACCTCGCCGCCGACATCCGCGCCTCGACTCCGAGTAACTGCGCGGAGCTATTGTCGAAGGATCGTAAAACTGAACAGATCGAGGACCAAATTCGCACGATTCGAACGAAAATTGATACCGAATTTTCTGCCGCCGAAAATAAAATCGCCGCGACCCTACGAATTCTCGAAAGTCTGAACCCAGATTTAATTCTTTCCCGCGGTTACGCAATTTTATCTGGCAAATTAGAACTCGGAAATGTTGTAAAAATTACAACAAAAGACAAGAAACTGAGCGCTGAAATCAAGGAAATTAAAGAAAGGAGATAAAATGCCTGAAAAAAGATCAATTAACCAAAAAATCGACGAGTTAAATGCCAGCGTAGACTGGTTTTACGGGGATAATTTTTCTTTAGAAGATGCTCCGAAAAAATACGAAGAGGCGGTTAAACTCGCCAAAGATATTGAAAAGGATTTGAAGACTTTGAAAAACAAAATCGAAGTAGTAGACAAAGACTTTTCAAAAGAATAAACATAAGCTATAATATATATTATGGAAAATGGGCAAAATCCTGGGTTTATCCCGCAACCAAATCAACCACAACCAAATCCGCAGCCAAACACCTTCGCGACTGGCCAGTTCCAGAGTGCGCAGGCGACGACTCCGGTTTTTAACGCCGGGAACGCTATTCCGCAGGTCGGAAATAACGCCGTATCTGCTGCTTCGCCGATTTCTGAAGATCGCCGGCCGCTGACTTTTATCGTCATTATCGTTATCGTTTCGCTTATCGCGGTGACTTTTGTCGGCCTGTTTATTTGGATGGCTTCGCAGTATTCTTCCGTTTCTAGCGATGTTAACGGCCAGATTAAAGAGGCCGTCGCCGTCGCCGTAAACGAAAATACTGAAAAATTAGAGTCCGATTTCGCTGAGCGTGAAAAATCCCCGTATAAGACTTTTTCCGGTCCGGCGGATTATGGCGAACTTTCGTTTAAATACCCAAAAACCTGGAGCGTCTATATCGCGAAAGATACTTCGGCAAGCTCGTCGAGCGGCGATTTTGAGGCTTACTTAAACCCAGACGTTGTCCAGCCGATCAGCAACGAAACGATTAATGCCCTGCGCGTGACGATCAAAAATTCTTCGTATGATACCGTCGCAAAACAATACGAGAGCCAGATCAAATCCGGAAAACTTACGACTACCGTCTATAAAGTCAACGGCGAAAATGCGAATGTTTATACCGGCGAGCTCCAGGGCAGCAATAAACTCCAGGGCATCTTTGCCATTTTGAAAATTCGCGATAAGACCGCGGTCATCCAAACTGATGCTATGGTCTTCGAAAAAGATTTCTATAACGTTCTCGACAGCGTAACTTATAAATCATAATCGTTTTTCAGTCAGCCCAGCCTGTGCTAAAATAGAGTTATGGAAAGTGAGGTAAACGGTATTTTGGTGGCAGCGCACGAGCTTAAAGCTCCGCTCGCCCTCCTGCGCCAGCTCGCTTTTTCGCTTGAACTCGCCGAAGATGATGTCGATGCGCGCAAAAAAATTCAATCCCAGATGATCGATATTTCCGACCGCGCGATTAAGCAAGTTTCCGATCTTACGAAAATCGCTCGCCTAGAAGATGGGTTGTTTGACCTCGAGCCGGTTGCGATTCGCGGCGTTTGCGACGAAGTTACCGCTGAACTTCGCCATCTCTTCCGCTATAACCATCGCAAACTTGAGATTTCCTATACGAACCGTTCGCGCTTGGTCGTGGCGAATCGCGATTTATTATATAGCGTAGTTTATAATTTTTGCCTAAACGCCATGCATTATTCAGACGAAGAAACTTTCTCGACGATGTCTGTGAAAGATTATCATGATAAGGTTCGGCTTTCGGTTCGCGATTTTGGACCGAGTTTGCCGACCGATGTTTGGCAAAGTCTAAAAAAAGGTTGGGTCGAAAAACCGACTTCGATTGCTATGCGCCCGGGCAGTTCCGGTCTCGGGCTTTATATCGCCTCGAAATTTTCGCAGTATATGGACGCGAACGTTGGCGCCGTTCGTCATCGCGACGGCACGAGTTTCTTTGTTGACTTGCCAATTTCTAAACAAGCGAGTTTATTTTCATGATATTTATTATTGATGACGATCACGAAATGGCGGAATGTATCGCCCGCGCGGTCAGGCCTAACGAGGCTCGCATTTTTAAAGATACCATCGCCGCGATTTCCGCGCTCGACGAAGGGGAATTGCCGAGTCTGATTTTTCTAGATATTTTATTGGACGGCCCGGACGGCTTCACTTTTCTAAACGAACTAAGTTCCTATTCCGACACCGCAAAAATCCCAGTCGTAATTATTTCATCTTTAAATCTTGCGCAGAAATCGCTGGAAAATTACGGCGTCGTCGGTGTTTTAGACAAGGCTATGATGACGCCGAAAGATATTCAGAAATTTGTTAAACGGGAGCTTTCATAAATGCCCAGCAATACGAAAAAAGCCACCGATTTAAAAACCGAGGCCATCGTCCTTCGTCGCACCAACATCGGCGAGGCGGACCGGCTAATTAACCTCTTAACGCCCGGCGGAAAACTTACCGTAAAAGCTCGCTCGGTCCGAAAAGAAAAGTCCCGCCTCGCCGGCGGAATTGAGATGTTTTGTCTGTCTCAGGTCGGCATCCATCAGAGCCAAAAAACTGGAAATAACATTTTAACTTCCGCGAAGATGATAAAGTTTTACGAAAATATCCTAGCCGACCTTCCGCGTTTGGAGTTTGCTTCGGAAATTTTGCGTCAAATTTCTAAAGCCGCCGAACAGACGGATAGCCCGGAATATTTCGAAATCACTCGCGAATGTCTAGAAGCCCTAGACAAAAAAGTTTCGCCGGACGTCGTTTCCGCCTGGTTTTATTTTAATCTCGTTCGCATAAAAGGCGAGCAGGTAAATCTCGTTTCTGACACAAATGGGGAACCGTTAAGTCCTGAAGAAACCTACGTCTGGGACAGCGCCGACCTTAGTCTCCGTCCCCTGCCGAAAGGTCGGATTTCCGCGCCAGAAATTAAAATCATGCGACTGATGTTATCCAGTTCCCTTTCCCTGGTTTCGCGCATCGAGAAAATCGAAGACTATATTCCCGAAGTTCTATACATTGCGAAATCGCTAAATCAGTTGTAAAATATAAGTATGAATAATCTAGAAGATATTGTAAGTTTATGTAAGCGTCGCGGCTTTATTTTTCCAGGCTCGGATGTTTACGGCGGCTTTGCTGGGACTTGGGACTTTGGTCCGCTCGGCGTGAGTTTAAAGAAAAAAATTATGGATGAATGGTGGAAATTTTGGGTCGAGGATCGCGATGAT
Organism: Candidatus Saccharimonadota bacterium; assembly: GCA_017404725.1. Lineage (GTDB taxonomy): Bacteria > Patescibacteriota > Saccharimonadia > Saccharimonadales > Saccharimonadaceae > Nanosyncoccus. Next base: position 48,548 of record JAFRBS010000029.1, read on the forward strand.
ATGTACGGCATCGATGCGGCGATTTTGATGAATCCTAGAACTTGGGTTGCTTCTGGCCATACCGCGACTTTTGCCGATCCGCTAGTTGAATGTAAAGACTGTCACGGTCGTTTCCGCGCCGATAAAATTACTGACGGAATTACCGAGTCGGTCACGACCGAAGAATTCCAGGCTCTGAACGTAAAATGTCCTACTTGCGGCAAAACCGATTGGGGCCCGATTCGTAAGTTTAATATGATGTTTGAAACTCATGTTGGCGCCGTTTTGCCAGAAGATGTAAACGGCGACGAGAACGCGAAGGCGTTCGCCGAAAAATCGGTCGCTTATCTTCGTCCAGAAACCGCGCAGGGAATCTTCACGAATTATAAAAATGTCGTCGATACGTTATACCCAGATTTGCCATTTGGCTTAGCCCAGCAAGGAAAGGCTTTTCGAAACGAAATCTCTCCGCGCGATTTTATTCTGCGCGACCGCGAGTGTTCGCAGATGGAAATTGAGTATTTCGTCCGCCCAGACGATTGGGAAAATCAGTTTGAAAAATTACTCGCCGAAAATCACGAGTTCTTAGAAAAGAACATGGGTCTTCCGGCCGATAAAATTAAAGACTACGAAGTCCCGGCCGACGACCGCGCGCATTATTCCAAGCGCACGATTGACTTTATGTTCGAATATCCAAACGGCGAGGAAGAGCTGATGGGCTTGGCCTATCGTACGGATTTTGATTTACAAAACATCGCCCGCGAATCCGGAAAGTCCATGGAATATCGCGACAAGAATAGCGGGGAAAGCTTCGTTCCGCACGTCATCGAGCCTTCGATTGGTGTCGAGCGTTTATTCCTTGCTGTTTTATCTGCGGCTTATGCCGAAGAGGAAATCGACGGAGGGAAACGCATCGTTTTAAAACTGCCGGAGAATCTTGCACCGTATAAGTTCTGTGTTTCCCCGCTCTTAAAGAATAAGCCAGAGCTCGTCGAAAAAGCCCGAGAGGTTTATAATCTTCTTCGCAAAAAATACGGCAACGTTACTTGGGACGATTCCGGCAATATCGGCAAACGCTATCGTAAACAAGACGAAATTGGCACCCCGAAATGCGTGGTTATCGATTTCGACACGCTAGAAGATAACACGGTCACTATTCGCAACCGTGATACAACTACGCAGGAGCGCATAAAAATAAGTAGTTTGTAAAATATAATGAGATTTAGAACAGATTTGAGCGCGTAATTTTTACAATTTATTGTAAAAATTACAAGCGCTCAAGTCCATTTTACAAACTACTTATTTTATGCGTTCCAACGCTTAATTGCATCAGCAATCACCTGCTTCGCTTCCGCAATATCGCCAAACTTCTCGACTTTCGTCGTTCCCGGCTTCTTGAGATCCTTGTAATGATTGAAGTGAAACTCAATTTGCTCCAAAGTTCGCTTTGGCAAATCTTCAAGCGTCTGATAGCAATCGCCATTATTGCGGTCGTCCGCCGGCACGCAGATAATCTTATCATCTACTTCCCCGTCGTCAACAAATTTCATTACGCCGAGAATTCTCGCGGCGGTGTAAACGCCGGTCGTGAGCGGCTGGTCGGTAATTAATAGCACATCGAGTTCGTCGCCGTCTTCATCCAAGGTCTGCGGAATAAACCCATAGTTACAAGGCTTCGCAAACGCCATTGGCTCTACGCGGTCAAGCATGAAGCAAGCTTTTTCCCTGTCCCACTCAATTTTATGATTCGATCCAGTCGGAATCTCAACGACGACGTTGATTTCCCCGTTTTCATAATCCCCCGGTTCTAAGATTTTGTTAAAATCTGCCATATTATCTCCTTTTACATAGTATATGATATAATATTTTTATGGCAAAATCAAGCAAAAGCAAAAAAATTCTTGCCAGAAGAACGCTGCATTATTTTTGGAGTGCCCAATGGAAACATAAAGGCTTGACCCTAGGAACTTTTATTAGCACTCCCCTCGTTGCTCTATGGCGCGAAGTTTTTTCGGTCTATATTTTAGCAGATATTGTCACAAAGATTACCGAAAATCCTTCAATGGATTTCATCTTAAATAATCTCGTTCCGGAAGCCATACTTTTTATAGTACTTAGAATTATCTTTTCCAATATTCTTGGCGAGCTTCGGATTTACTGGCATTGGAAAATGGAAATTTACGCAATCTACAATTTGTCCAACCTATGTTTTGACGCAATTTCTGCTCAGTCTATGCAATTCCATAACAATCGCTTCTCCGGCTCTCTCGTTTCTCAAGCCAATAAATTCACTTCCGCTTACGAGCGTTTTATGGACGTTTTGGTTTGGGATATTTTGCCAATGGCCGTGTCGTTAATTTCTTCGTTGATAATTTTGTTCGTCCAAATCCCTATCTTTGCTACCGGTCTAACATTCTTTATCCTTGCCTATGGGCTAGTTTCCTTCCTTGCTTTCAAAAAAATCATTCCTTTGAACGCAAAAATGGCAAGCACCGAAAACCGCCGCACCGGTCAACTAGCAGACAGTATAACTAATATCGTTTCTGTGAAATCCTATGCTAGAGAAAAATACGAGCACTCGCGTTTCAAAAAATTTAGCACCAAGGTCGCGGATGCCACCTCGGATTTGCTTATCGCCGAATTAAAACGCAATATTGGATTTGATTTTGTCTATATGGGAATCTTTATCATTATTTTGATATTCCTTATTTTCGGACAACCGATTTTTGGCGTTCCACTTGGCGCTTTGATTTTGGCGTATCAATATACTGTCAACATTACCGACCGACTCTGGAGTTTTAACAACATATTCAAAAACATGAACCGCGTTTTTGGTGACGCTAAAGAAATGACGGAAATCTTAGACATGGAAGACGATGTCATTGATCTATCAGACGCAAAACCGCTGGTTGTCAAAGACGCAGAAATTTCGTTTAACCATATTAATTTTAAGCACGCTGATGCGAAGGATGCGATTTTTGAAGATTTTTCGCTAGATATTAAGCCTGGTGAACGCATTGGTCTAGTTGGCGTTTCCGGTTCGGGTAAAACTACCTTAACTAAATTACTGCTGAGATTTGCAGACGTAAATCAAGGAACAATTACCATTGATGGCCAAGACATCAAACACGCTACGCAGCAATCTTTGCGTGAAAATATCGCCTATGTTCCGCAGGAAACTTCCCTATTCCATCGCTCAACTGCCGAAAATATTGCCTATGCTAAGCCAGATGCTAAGCAGACAGAAATCGAGCGCGCCGCGAAGCTTGCGAACGCAGATGAATTTATCAAAAATTTACCGGACGGCTACGAAACTTTGGTCGGCGAGCGCGGGATTAAACTTTCCGGCGGTCAGCGTCAGCGTATCGCCATCGCTCGTGCGATTCTAAAAGACGCGCCGATTCTGGTTTTGGATGAGGCAACCTCTGCGCTTGATTCCGAATCTGAGGCTTTGATTCAAGGCGCTTTGGTTGAGTTAATGAAAAACCGCACTTCTATCGTTATTGCCCATCGCCTCTCCACGGTCGCCAGCCTTGATCGCATTATCGTTCTGGAAAATGGCAAAATTGTTGAGCAAGGAACCCACAGGGAATTATTGATCAAAAACGGCGCCTACGCAAAACTCTGGTCGCGCCAATCCGGCGGATTTTTAGAAGAAAACTAATCTATGAATATTCGTTGATCTTTGATTTCGTCCGGCAGATAACTTTTATCAAGGTGGAACCCTGCCTCCCATTTCTGCCCTTTGCCAAAGCCCAGATCTTTCATCAGTTTTGTTGGCGCGTTGCGAAGATGTGTCGGTACTGGCAGTCCCATCGATTTTCTCGCCAAATCCTGCGCGCGAATCCAAGCGTCGTAAGACGTGCGACTTTTCTTCGACTTCGTCAGCGCGCAAACAACGTGCGATAGTATAATTCCCCCCTCCGGCATCCCGACTCGCTCGATCGCTTCAAAACAGGAAACCGCAAGCGAAAGCCCGCCGTTTCCTGCCAGCCCAATGTCTTCCGAAGCAAAAATCACCATCCGCCGCGCGATAAACTTCGGGTCCTCCCCTGCCTCGACCATTCGCGCGAGATAATATAGCGCCGCGTCGGTATCACCGCCGCGCATCGATTTAATAAACGCGGAAATGTTATCGTAATGTTTATCGCCGGCCTTGTCATATCCCGGCACCTTCTTCCCCGCCGCTTCTTTGACAACTTCTTCGTTAACTTTCGGTGCCAAAGACAGCGCGAGCTCTAAGTCGCCGAGCGCGCTCCTAGCATCGCCGCCCGAAAGCTCTGCGAGATAATCTAGCGCCTTCGCGGTGACCTTTTTCGTCGCTTTCTCGGCCTTAATCGCCCGTTTTAAAACCTCCAAAATCGCCGCCTTAGACAGCGGGGAAACAACCACTACGCGTGAACGGGAGAGTAGCGGGGAAATAACTTCAAACGACGGATTCTCAGTCGTCGCGCCGATTAAAATGATCAAGCCAGATTCGACGTGCGGCAAAAACGCATCTTGTTGCGCTTTATTAAAACGGTGAATTTCATCTACGAACAGTACGGTGCGTGTGCCCAAGTTCCAATTCTGCCGCGCCCTCTCGACTACGGTCGCAATATCTTTCTTCCCCGCCGTAACTGCCGAAAGCTCAACGAAGTCCGCCTTATATTCCCTCGCCAAAATTCTCGCCAGCGTAGTCTTCCCCGTCCCCGGCGGCCCCCAAAAAATCAGATTCACCGGTTCCCCCTTCTTCACGATTTCTGTCAGGATTTTCCCCTCACCAATAATTTCCTCTTGTCCGACAACTTCGTCCAGGTTTTTCGGTCGCATCCTCTCGGCTAACGGTACTCTATTCATAATATATATTATACCACCATATTATAATTACCGACGACGGTGAGTATGAGGCCAAGGCGATTATTCTCGCGATCGGCTCAGAAGATAAAAAACTTGGGCTAGAAAACGAAGAGCATCGTCGCAGGATACTTGAATTAGAAACGAAGTATGGTATAATAGATTAAGACGTTTGGCTCTGGTCGCTTATGCTCCCAGATCCTCGTTCGTCGAAAAAGCTGAAAAACGAGTTTTTCATCGTTTTTCTCCTCACTCGGCTCTGTAGCTCAGTTGGTAGAGCAGAGGCCTGAAGAGCCTTGTGTCACTGGTTCAAGTCCAGTCGGAGCCACCATATAATATGAGAATACCTTTCAAAAAGAAGCATTTAATCATATATCTCGCAGGAGCAATCCTGACGACCGGACTTTTTGGCGTGCTTGCGCGAACCATCCCGAACACGTTTGCGAACGATTCCGAAGAAGACCATATCGCCTCTGAAGTCCATCACGTTATAATTCACGACCAGACGAAAAAGCTAACGATCAAAACCGACGCGATTACCGTCCGCGAAGCTTTGGAGCGCGCCGAGTATAAACTCGCTAATACGGATGTCGTTGAGCCGAAGCTGACCACGCGCATCGACGCGGATAACTTCCATATTAACGTTTATCGTTCTCGGCCAGTTCTGATTATCGATGGCACGATGAAAAAATATGTCATGACCTCGAGCTACGACGGCAGAACTATCGCCGAAGCCGCTGGGCTGACGATTTATGATGGCGACGAAATCAAACTCATCAAAAACGAAAATTTCCTTGAAGCTGGCGACGCCACGACTTACCAAATAATTCGAAACGGCGGCCGCACGATTACCGTCGAGACGCCGATTGCCTACGAAGAAGAAACTGTTAACGACACGAATTTGGCGGATGGCGCTTCCGAGGTTCGCCAAGTCGGCGAAGAGGGAATAAAATCCACAGTTTATAAAGTCAATTTCGTGAACGGGGAAGAAGTTTCCCGCGAACTCGTCGAGGAAAAAGTCACAAAAGAACCGGTCAAAAAGATTACAGCCGTCGGCTCGAAAGCCGCCACTCCGTCCGTTCCGCCAGAATGGGAAACTTGCGCAACTTGGGCGCGCCAGGCTGGTGTTTCCGAAGCTGATCTCTATAATGCCCTGACCTTGATTTATCACGAATCTGGTTGCCGTGTGAACGCCGCTAACCCGTCCGGCGCTTATGGCATTCCACAGGCCCTACCGGGCAGCAAAATGGCTGAATTCGGCGACGACTGGCAGACTAACCCGATTACCCAAATCAAATGGATGGCGAAATATGTTACCGGTCGTTACGGCGGTTGGCAACAAGCTATGGCGTTTTGGTGGGGGCACCATTGGTACTAAAAAATAAAAAATCCCTCGGCCAAAATTGGCTGAAAGATCGCCAGCTCCTCGATTTGATTGCGAGTTATGCTAAAACGCCAGATGTTAATCTATGCCTAGAAATTGGCCCGGGCCTCGGGACGCTAACCAGTTCCCTCCTAAAACTTTTTCCGAAAGTTTTGGCGGTCGAGTTTGATGAAAATCTGGCAAAAAATCTGCCTAAATCTTTTCCTGGCAAAAATCTCGAAGTCATAAATGCGGATTTTCTGAATTTTGACCTCGAAAAAATCAAAGAGCCGTATGTCGTTGCCGGAAATATTCCCTATTATATCACTTCGCCGATCATCATGAAACTGCTCGAGGCGGGGAACCGTCCGGAGAAAATTGTTCTCCTCGTTCAGAAAGAAGTTGCCGAGCGTATCGTCGCGAAAAAAGGCGACCATACCCTGCTTTCCCTCTCCGTCCAAAATCTCGCTACGGTAGATCTCGGAGCGATCATCGAGCGGAATTTTTTTACGCCGCCGCCAAAAGTCGATAGCCAAGTTATTATTTTAACCCCCCATGCGCAAACCGTCGAAAAAGAAGCCATTCGCCTCGCGAAAATTGGTTTTTCCTCGCCGCGTAAGAAACTGATCAATAATCTCGGCTATAAAACTCAAGATATTTTGCCGCTTTTTAAAGAGTTAAAGCTCTCTCCTGACGCTCGCCCGTCGGATCTCGACCTGAAAGATTGGCAAAAATTATATAATTCGCTTGCAAAATTTAAACATAAGAGTTAAAATAGAACAAAGCATCATAAAAAGGGAGTATTTTTAATGAATCCGGAAGACAACCAACCACAATCACCAACCACTGGCCCTATGCCAGGCCCGGCGAATCCTACGCCTATAACCCCTGGGGTAAGTAACCCAATTCCCGACCAGCCGGATGTTACTGATGCGATTAATCAACTGGCGGCTGATGCCGCTGCCGCTGGCGTCGAGGTTACCTCGGCCGCTCCTGAAGCCGCGCCAGCCGCGCCAGTCGCTCCGGCTGCTCCCGCTCCAGATATTGCCGCTGCCGCTACCGAATTAGATGCGGACGCCGTGCTAGATTCTATTGACCAGCCGGACACTACTCCCGAAAATGCAATCCCGGCCGCTATCGGCGTCGACCCAGTAGCCTCGGCTAACGAAGCGGCGTCTAATTCGATTGATGCCGGAACTCCTGAAGAATCGACCGCCCCGACGGAAGAAGATGGTGCGAAAATCGTTTCTGAAGAAGGGGGCGAGGAAGAGCCAATCGAGCCGGCCGAGCCAGTTCCAGGCTCAATCGGCTCCGCGATCAATTATTCCGCAACCGCCTCAGACCATTCTGAGCCGACAAAGAAGCCTACTGGCCTCGCCGCACTGTTTGCTAAAAAACCGAAGAAAGCTGAGGCCGCGCCAGCCGCTGTCTCTGAAGCGCCAGCCGCGCCAGTTGCGCCTGAAGCTCCATCCGCCCCTGAAGCCCCGGCTACTCCATTCGCGACTATCTCCGAAGCGTCAGCCCCTTCAGCCCCTTCAGCCCCTTCGGCCGCGCCAGCTCCTGAGCCGACTTCTGAAGAAACCCCAGAAGCCTCCCAGGAAATTCCCGAAAATGCCCCGATCTCGCCTGAGATGCCGATCGCCCCAGGCCTAGCTGCGCAGAAAAATAAGAAAAATAGCATCATTCTTGCCGCGATTATTCTTGGCGCCGTTGTTTTAGTAGCCATAATCGTTTTGATTATCATCTTCATCGTTACGAGTGGCAACAATAAAACCACTACTACGACGAACACCACGAATAATAATACTACTATCGTCGAGGCCGAGCCGGAGGATACTTCCCTTATCTGTACATATACCTCGACCGCGACCGACATCACCAACGCGAAGGATAAGGCGCTCGCTAGCTATGGGCTTAAGATGATCGCCAATTATACCGATGATGAGCTAGTCGATATGTCGATTTCCGGTACATATAATTATACTAACGCTGACGCCGCCTCCGAGGGTGCTCGCCAGGCGCGCGTGGCTTATACTCGAGAGTATAACAAACTCAGCCTAAAGGAAGACCCGTTCTCGAGTAATTACCCAGTCACAGGCAACAGCTTTACCGCTTCGCACTTCGCCGATGCTGATGAAATCGACGAGACGAACGCCGCGCTGTTATATCTTTCAGCAAATTCGAAGGGCGTCGTAGTCACGGACAAAGAAACCATTCGGAAAACCTTCACGAACAAGGGCTATACTTGTTCCGGCGAAGAGGGCACAACGGATGAAACCGATGAGGATGATTCTACTGCCGCCGAAGACGATACTACCGTCGAAGATTACGAAGACGATGCCACTATCGACGACTACGAAGACGAAGAGTAGAATATTATTACAGAAACTCCCCTTGCGAAAGGGGCGTTTTTGTTATAAAATATAGATATGTCAGAAAACCAAAAAAACATTTATATCACAACCGCAATTCCTTATGTTAACGGCGCGCCGCATCTTGGCCACGCCATGGATTATCTCCTCGCGGATACATATACACGATACCAAAAATTAAACAATAAATCCGTCCGTTTTCAAGCCGGAACCGACGAACACGGTAGCAAGATTTATAAAAAAGCGGCAGAAAATGGCGTAGAAGTCAAGGCATATGTCAGCGAAAACTCAAAAAAGTTCCAGGATTTTATTAAAAAACTTGGCGTAGAATATACCGATTTTATCAGAACAACCGATAAAGATCACGAACGCCGCGTCCAAGAAATCTGGCAGAAACTGGAACCGCATATTTATAAAAATTCCTATGAAGGCTGGTACTGCGAAGGTTGTGAACGTTTTATTACCCAGAAAGAATATGACGAAAACGGCGGAGTTTGTCCAGACCATCAAAAACCCTACGAAAAACTTTCCGAGGAAAATTATTATCTAAGAATTTCCGATTTTAAAGACGAGATTAAGCGCGCGATCAAAACCGACGAGATGAAAATTCTGCCAGATTTTCGCAAAAAGGAAATCCTAAAACTTCTCGAGGATTCGCCGGATGTTTCGATTTCGCGTCCGAAAGAACACGTTAAATGGGGCGTAAAAGTTCCTGGCGACGAAGATCAGATTATGTATGTTTGGCCCGACGCACTCGCGAACTACATCACGGTTCTAGGCTACCCAGACGAAGACATCTCCGAGTTTTGGCCAGCTAACGTCCAGATTGTCGGAAAAGACATTTTAAGGTTCCATACGATCATTTGGCCAGCAATGTTACTCGGACTTGGGCTGCCGCTCCCGAAGACGCTTTTGTCGCACGGCTTCGTTCTCGCGAACGGTCAGAAAATGAGTAAATCGATCGGCAATGTCGTCGATCCGCTCGAAGTTCTAGGAAAACACGGTCTTCCGGCTTTTCGTTATTATTTCTTGCGCCACGCCGATACTTTTCTCGACGCCGATTATACTGATGAAAAATATGAAGAGGCTTATAATAACGAACTCGCAAACGACCTTGGAAATCTCGTCCAGCGTCTCGCCGCGATGTGCAAAAAACAGGACCTAGGCGGCTTAGAAAATTTTGTGCCAGCCGACGATGAAAAATACCGCGAAATTATGGATGCCTTATATTTCAGCAGAGCTTTCGACTATGCATGGGAAAAAGTCCAGGCGATTAATAAACGCATCGACGATACAAAACCATGGGAACTCGCAAAAGCAGGGAAGAGCGAGGAATTAAAAACTCTCCTAAATAGCCTTGCGACCGACCTTCTAAACGCGAACCATCTCCTAAAACCATTCTTGCCGGAAACTACCGAAACGATTGAGAAAATTTTTACCGCCGAGAAAATCGTTCCAGGCGACCCGCTATTTCCAAAATCGCTGTCCGCCTAATATGTCGTAAACTACTTGCTTATAGTTTTCTACAGCTTCGGTCTTTATTTCTTTTCCGTTCAGATATTTAGCCGTTAAGACTGGCGCGTCCTTACAGACGTCGTCGAGCAGATACCCCAGAACCGGCTTTTTAACTCCGAGCACATTATAAAGCGTGTTCGAAAGACAATTTGGCGTCGTCGTAGGCAGCGTCGTCGTAGAAACTTTCTCTGGAAGTTCATCAGTCGCGCTCGCATATTTCACTAGATTAAAATCGTAGTCGAAATTAGTATAGATAAAGTACGGCGTAAGCTGGGTAATATTTCGTTCAGCGGCAGAAGAACTGCCATTCGTTTTTGCAAAAATCCCCGGACTATGGTCGCCGAAAAGCAGCACGACAGTCTTTTCGTCCATCTTCGAAAGTTCGTCGATAAACTCGCCGAGATATTTATCGGAATTATGAAGCGACTGGAGATAAGTTTCGATGTCTCGCTTAGTATTATCGGCTTCTCCAGAAACCTCGAAGTCATGATTATTATAATTATCGTAATTATACGGCAGATGATTTTGCATTGTAATTAACTCGATCATTTGTTTATCAGGATTTTCGCGCAAAGTTTTCAAAGCTTCTTGGTACGATGAACGATCGTTTATGTATTGTGAGTTATCATCATGCTCCGTAAAATCAAACCGCGTAATGTCGACGAAATCGTCATACCCCTCAACCTTCAGCGCAATGTCGCGTTTATACATTCCGCCATTAAACGGATGCAGCGTAACGGCGTTTTTATATCCGCCGGCCGTTTTCGCCCAGCTCGCGATACTGTCCACAGATTCCAATCTCGGGAAAATATCTGTGTACGGGACCGTGTTCGCCCAGTAATTTGAAAGCCCAGTAAAGACTTCGAACTCCACGTTCGCCGTCCCGCCGCCATATTCCGGCGAATACATATACCCGCTCGGGTACGAAGCGGCAATCTTATGCCAATTTGGCGTCACATCTTCCGTGGCGTAATTATAATATTCGCGAATTAATTCCGGATCATAAAACGACTCGTCTAAGATCACGACAATATTATAATCCGTATCTTTTAGATCTGTTCGATTTTTATCGTCCGCATTTTTCTCGTCAGAATATTTATTATAAATCGCATTGATTTTTTCTTCACTATAACCCTCCGGCTCTTCGAGCGAAACTTTTTTCAGGTTATATAAAAAGCCAAACAAAAATCCGTTATCGTCATAATTTTTGTTCTGGTTCCAGGCCGTAAAGCTCGTATCTAACCATTCAATATTCTGATATGCGATCCCCGCATGATTTCGCGCGAAATCCGTTGTCACGAAAAATAGCCCAATCATCGCCCCCATGATGGCAACGCGCGGAATAACCATCCGCTTCATCCAGAATGGCAGATTTTCTGGGAACGAAAACCTCAGAATCGAGCGCGTTTTATAATCTAAGAACCCGCCGACGAAAAGGGAAAGAATGCACGCCAGAATCATCCGAATCAGCGCCCCTATGTCGATAAACTTCGCGAGCTGACCCGCCTGGTCCGCAAGCTGAAAATCTTCCGGCAGGAGCGGCGACCCCCGAGAAACGTACTTATTTATATGAATATAAGTGAGGATAATTATGATTGTCCAAACAATAGAAATCGAGAGGCACGGTCGAAAAGTTAATGCGTAGATAAAGATTAAAATTATCGCGATAACTAGCGCAGAAAAGAAAAACACTTTCGGACGTTCGAAAACAAAATTAAACGCCGAGCCGGAATTGTTGATGAAATAGCGATATTCTAAAAACCAAGTTAAAAACAGCGCGCCGACAAAAATCAGAGCTACATTTAAAATAATCTTCAAAATAAGACGTTTATTCATACGCGATACCATAAGTATATTTTATCACAAAAAATGACGCCCGTAAATCGAGCGCCATTTTTTCCAGAAATTATTTCTTAACTTCTTTGCAGCCACAGCAGCATTTCTCGCCAGAAAGCTTAGCGGCAAAGTCGGAAAGGTAGAAGCCGACAACGCCACCAATCAGCGGGAAGATCCAGTAAGTTACGAGCGCGAGCGAAGCGCCGCCAAGCAACTCACCAAAGTTTTCTGCGCCAGATGGCATGATCTGGTACATCAGGGCAACGGCTGGGTTAAGCGCGAAGTTGTTCTGGAGCGAAAGGAAATTCGAAGAAATCACAATCGCGAACAAGAGCGCAACCGAAATGCCGGTACCGACAATCGCTGCGAAGGTTAGCGGGCTCTTCTTGTACGCCAAAGCGCGTGCGAAGAAGAACGCGATCATGATAGCGCCGACGAACTCGATCATCGTTACTACCCAGAATTGGCCGCTTTCAACTTCGGCCATTTTCGGTAGCTCATAAGCCCCATCGCCAGCGTTGCGGAATAGGCTTACGATCCAGAGCGCGAGCCACGCACCGAGAATCTGCGAGATGATGTAAAGCACACCACGAATCGCGGACATCCGGCGAGAAGCCATCATACCGACCGTAATGATCGGGTTCAGGTTTGCGCCAGAAAGGCCATAAACCGCCGCCGTAATCGCAATCAAACCGAACATGATGTAGAGCGGCTGATAGAGACCGAGGCTTAGTAAAATAATAGTTAAAAGCATCGTACCGACGAGCTCGCCGATAATCGCGCCGTAAATTCGAGGACTTTTGAAAATTGTCAGGATGTTCTCGTTCGCATCACATTTGCGCGCGAAAAATCCCTTTAGTGGTTTGTCAGCACAGGTCGTAACTTCCTCGCGAGTTTCAACTTTAGCGGTCTTAGGGGCAGTCTTTTTGACTTGCTTCGCTTTGGTCGCTGCTGACTTTGAAGACTTTTTTGCGGTCGTCTTCGTAGACTTAGTAGTAGCCATTTAACCTCCTATTAAATTTGATATTAAACCCATTATACCACAACTTCAAAATAAGAAAAGTGTTTTGTTTTAAAGAAAAGTGTGATATAATACTTAAGTATATTTTATAAAGGAGGCAGAAATGGGCGTTATTGTATCAAAAGACCGTGACCAGAATTCTAGATTAACTGAGCGTATTAATAGTGATTTGCGCGAGCGTGCTATGAAAAGTTCTAGCGACGTAAAAGACCCAGACCTCGCCGAGGATTCTGAATACGTGCGAGATTTCAAGAAAACTGGCCATTTCGGCTGGATTTGGTTCGTTCTTATCGGACTAGCTTTAATTTCCATCGTCATCATTGTTGTGGTATAATATATACCATATGACTATCGAGGAAATTAAGAAGAAGCTAAAGGCCTTAAACGGCGAATATGCTAAAATTAAAGATCTGCCAAAAGATGAGCGCAAAGATTTTGGCGCGAAATTAAACGAGGAGCGCGAAAAATTAGAACGCGAGTTAAAGGCGGCTGAGGAGACTGCCGAGAGCGAAAATATTGAGCCGATCGATATTACTGCGCCGGCAGCTTTAAACGAAGAAATCCCGCGAATTAAACAAGGCTCGAAACATCCGCTCATGACCGAGTTAAATCGCGTCCTCGATATTTATTCTCATATGGGCTTTAACATCATCGAAGCGCGCCAGCTCGACGACGAGTTCCATATGTTCGAAAGTCTGAACTTCCCCGAGGGGCACCCCGCTCGCGACGGCTACGACACTTTCCGGACCGAGGAAGGCTTTATCCCGCCGGCCCATACCTCGACGATGCAATATCGCGCGCTGACGAAATTTAAACCAGATCTCGAAGCTGGCGGCCAGATCGCCGTCGTGATTCCCGGCCGCGTGTTTCGAAACGAAGACGTCGACGCGACGCATGAGCATACTTTTTACCAGTGCGAAGGCGTGTTCGTGTCGGAAGACGCGACTTTTGGCCAGATGCTTGGCGTCCTGAAAAATCTGTTCGAGAATTATTATGGCCAAGATTTGAAGATTAAAACTCAGCCTGGGTATTTCCCGTTTACCGAGCCGTCCTGCGAGCTTTTGATCGAAAAGCCGAAGTCGCTCGGCGGCAAAGGCGACGGCTGGCTTGAGATGCTCGGTTGCGGTATGATCCATCCGAACGTCTTAAAAACTGCCGGCATCGATCCAGAAAAATACAAAGGTTTCGCTTGGGGCGGAGGAATCGATCGTCTGGCGATGTTGAAATATGGCTTAAACGATGTACGCTATTTTGAATCAGGCAAATTAGAATTTTTGGAGGAATTTTAAAATGAAAATCAGTCTAAATGAAATCAAAAAACTAGTTCCTAAGGCCGCCGAGGTCGAGACCGACGAGCTGGTAAAGTTGATCGGCTCGCGCCTGGTCGAAGTCGAAGGCACGAGCGACTGGAGCGCGAAATATAATAATATATATATAGTAAAAGTCGTTGCTTGCGAAAAAGTCCCGAATACGCATCTCAGCGTTTGTCAAATCGACGACGGCAAAGACGGCGTCCAGGTAGTTTGTGGCGCGCCGAATGTTCGCGAAGGAATGTTTGCAGTCTGGATTGCGCCCGGCGCGATCGTTCCGCAAACTTTCGGCACAGACGACGAGTTCGAAATTAGCTCCCGAAAGCTGCAGGGCCACGAAAGCAACGGCATGCTCGCCGGTTTGGACGAACTAGACTTAGGTGATGATCATTCTGGCATCGTGGAAATTGATCCAGAAATGCCCGGCGTAAAATCCGGCGCCAGTTTTGCCGAAGTTTTTGAATTGAACGATGTGATTTTGGACATCGAAAATAAATCGCTGACCCATCGTCCAGACACTTTCGGCTTGATTGGTTTCGCACGCGAGGTTTCTGGTATTCTCGGCGAAAAATTTAATGAGCCGAAATTTTCCGAGCTTGCGTTAGACGAAGAAAATATTGATATTAAAATTTCTGATCCTGAAATCTGCGCGCGCTATTCTTGCGCAGTGTTGGATTTTGCTGATGAGCCGCGCTCAGAATATTTGACAAAAGACGCAGTCTTCCTCGCGAAGGCCGGCATGAAATCGATTTCGCCGATTGTTGATGTGACGAATATCTTGATGCTGATTACGGGTCAGCCGCTCCACGCGTTCGATTACGATAAATTTGTTAAAGTCGGCGGCGCCGATAATCCGGAGGTTATCGTCCGCACTGCTCGCGATGGCGAAAAATTAACGCTCCTCGACGGCAAAGAAATTATCTGCGACGAAAACGATATTTTGATTACCTCGAACGATGTCCCGGTCGCTTTGGCCGGCGCGATGGGCGGCGAGAATACCGCGATCGATGCTCAGACGAAGCGGATTATTCTAGAATCGGCGACTTTCTCGCTTTATCATCTCCGTAAAACTCAGATGAAACACGGCATTTTCTCCGAAGCTATCACGCGTTTTACGAAGGGCCAGCCGGCCGGCATGACCATGCCGACCCTCGCTGAAGCGGTCAAAGCGTTAGGCTCCGAGCCGCTCGCCGTTGTCGATTGCTTCCCCGCGAAACCGGAACAACCAGTCATCTCTCTGTCTCTCTCCGACATCAACTCTCTCCTCGGAACTTCCTACGACGCCGACACGGTTGTCAGCACGTTGGAAAACGTAGGATTTAACGTGGAAGTTGACGGTACCAATTTCCACGTTAAATCCCCATTTTGGCGTACCGACATCCATATCAAAGAAGACATCATCGAAGAGGTCGGCCGCCTCCTCGGCTACGATAATATCCCTCTCGATTTCGCAAAGCGCCCCTTCATCGGTGCGAAGGAAGACCCGCTCTTTACCCTGAAAAACCGCGTCCGCGACATCCTTTCCGACCGCCTCGCCGCGAACGAAGTCTTAACTTACTCTTTCGTCAGCGAGAAACTTCAGAAAACCGTCGGCGAAGACCCGGAAGATTCCTATAAAATCGTCAATTCGATTTCACCAAAATTACAATGTTTCCGCCAGTCCATCGCCCCGAGCCTGCTCGAAAAAACCGCAATGAACCTAAAAGCTGGATTTAAAGACTTTTCGCTTTACGAGATTAACCAGACGACCAAAAAATCCCTCGGCTTAAACTCCGAAAACGTCCCAGAAATGGAAACGCACCTTTGTTTTGTCGCCCTCGGCGATTTTTACACCGCGAAAGCCGCTCTTGTCGCCCTGTTCCAGAACCTCGGTCTCAGAGAATTCGCGTTGTCTGAGCCGGAAAAGATCCCTGATTATTACGAAAAGAAACATTCCGCGACTTTTAAGTTCGGGTTCGTCGGCGAGATTAAAAACAAAGTGCTAAAATCTCTGAAAATTGACCAAAAAGTCGCTGTTTTCGAGCTAAATCTCGAACAGCTTCTCGAAATTTTGCCAAAAACCAGCCAAAAATCGCTCAAATTCAGCCGTTTTCCGTCCGTTTCGCGCGATATTACCCTGAAGTTAAAACCCGAAATTGCCTTTGAAGACATCCAGAAGGCCCTAGAAGCCGCTTTAGCTAAAAACTGCGGTATAACCAAGGTCGAACCGGTTTCGCTTTACCAGAAGGATAAGAAGACGAAAAATCTAAGCTTTACCCTGACGTTTGCGAGCGAAGACCATACCTTGAGTGCGGATGAAATTTCTGCTATAATGAAGAAAGTAGAAAAGTCCGTGAAGTCCGATTTTGCGGCAGAAATTGTATAAATAAGGAGGCAATATGGAAGAAAAAGAACTGAGAACGACTACGAAACAGCGCGTTGTTATTATCGTCATTGCGGTTTTGACCCTGGTTTCGACGATTTTGGCGTATATGCTGATCGTGCTCGCCGGGAATAAGTCTAGCAGTACCGCCGAGACTAGCCCAGAGATGGCCGCGCTCCAGGAGGAGTATAGCGCGAAACAGACCGAGGTAAATAACTACGCCGCGACTTTGTCTAGCCAATATTTTAACGACCTTAACAGCTTCAGGGGTCGGGTCAAGGCCTATAACGCCACGACTGCGAACAGCGACGGCTTAAAGACAGTCGACCTTAAAGAGGGAACTGGCCGCGAGCTCGCCGAGGGCGACACGGATTATTTCGCTTATTATATCGGTTGGTGTGCCGACGAGAGCATTTTCGACTCCTCGTTTAACGACAAGGATAACCCGACTGCTCTTGGCGCGCCGCTTTCTGCGAGCATGGGCCTAATCGAGGGCTGGAACCAAGGGGTAATCGGCATGAAGATCGGTGGCGTGCGCGAGATTTCGATCCCGACCGAGCTCGCCTACGGCGACACCCAAGAGATCTGTGGCGGGACTGGCTCGCCGCTGAAGTTCATCGTTTTGCCGATTGCTGATGAGAAATTGACTACCCTGTCGAACGAACTCGAGGCGATTTACGGGAAAATGGTCGAGGTATATTCGGCCTCGTCGAGCGCCAGCTAGCTAGATCGTCGAAATAGCATAAGCGTACTTGACATTTTAGCATAAGTGTGCTATAATGGTAATAGTGGGTTAGCAATAACGCAGAGCCCAGGTTTGCTCGGAGCACGAGGAGGTGTTATTATGAGCTTAATATTATGGAGCGTAGCGGTGTCCATCGCGGCGCTGGTCGCGTTCGGATACGTAGTATACTGTGTTGTATCTGGCGTGCAGGCAGCGCACTTGGATAAGTTAGAACGCGAACGCGCGATTCGTCGCGCCGAGCGCGAACAGGCATTTATTGAGGAGCTATTTAAGGAAGACTTCAGCGATGTTGAGGTCGAAGACTTATGAAGAAAGGGGGGATCTTATGATCTTCGGAATTGAGTTTTTGCTGTCTATAATTACGCTGGTGCTTTTATGGCGCGAGGATCGCCGTCGGCGGAAGTATGGCTATGGCCCGATCTGGACGAACATGTTTTTCCAGATCGTCGTAGCTGCGTTGACGATCCTGCTCGTAGTTGTCTTCTTGGTCGAGGACGGCGAGTGGCTTGTCAATCTCGTCATAGCGTATAGCACAGATGAGTTCGCCGCAGCGATTTGCGCGGCACTCATCACTGTGATGGGCGCGATTATGTTTGGTATGATTTCCTATCTGGCGATCATACCGGATGACGAAGACGCTGCGCGGCATCAACTAATCTGACCCGTCTGGCCCAGTACCTTTTAAAACCCTGCTTTTTTAAGCGGGGTTTTTGCTGTCTAATTTATATATGGTCAGCCCTTAGAATCTTGCCGCGTGATATAATTATGGTATGAATTACGAGGAGTTTTTGGCGGAGTTAGCGTCTAGCGCGGACGATGAATATCGCGATTTTATCATGAAAGGCATCCCGACCGAGCGGCCAATTTTAGGTGTGCGCGTACCAAGACTGCGCGAAATCGCGCGGGAGATTTCCGATGTTCCTGACTTTTTAAGCCACGCGCCGATTTCGCGCGAGGAGGTTTCGGTCCGCGGATTTGTGATCGCGAGCCTGCCTTACGATGAGATGAAAAAGTGTCTACCTGATTTTGTTGCGCTGATTGACAACTGGGAAAATTGCGACACGTTTTGCGCGAGCCTGCGTCGGGCTGTTCTGTCGCGAAAAACCGCTGCGCGCGCCGCAAAAGTTACTGCGCGCGCCGCTTCTTCTTATGTTACTTCTTCCGACCGCCGCGCGGACTTTCTGGAAACTTTGGATAAGTTTCTGACTTCCTCGCGTGAATTTGGTGTCCGCTTCGCGCTGGTCTGTCTTTTGGATTTTTATGTCGACGCGGATTATTTGCCGGTCATTTTTGACCGTGTTCTTAGGGTTTCTAATCGCGACGAGTATTATATCAAAATGGCGGTTGCGTGGCTGCTCGCGACTTGCTATATTAAGTTCCCCGAGCCGACGGAAAGTTTTCTGATGAGCGCCGATCTTCCGGACTGGACTTTTAATAAGACGATTTCAAAAATCTGCGATTCGTATCGCGTGGACAAGGACGCGAAGGCCAGGCTGCGCGCGCTCCGCCGAGCGACATCGAACTAAGCTCCGTACGCTCCGCCGACCGGCCGCGCGCTAGCGTGATATAATATAAATATGAACAAGGAAACCTTTTTCTTTTACGATCTCGAAACATCGGGACTTTCGCCACGCGATGATCGCATTATGCAGTTTGCGGGTATCCGCACAGATTTGGATTTGAATCCGATTGGCGAGCCGGTGAATTTGCTGGTTCAACTTCCTGAGGATACCTTGCCGTCGCCGGACGCGCTGATGGTCACGAAAATCACGCCGCAACAAACGCGCCTGGACGGCTTGAGCGAGCCGGAGTTTTGTAAATACGTTTCCGAGGAGATTTTTACGCCCGGGACGATTGCGGTCGGGTACAACTCGGTGCGGTTTGACGATGAGTTTATGCGCTTTACTTTCTGGCGCAATTTTTACGATCCGTATGAGTGGCAATGGAAAGACGGGCGCAGTCGCTGGGATTTACTCGATGTCGTCAGAATGACGCGGGCTTTGCGTCCAGAGGGAATTAAATGGCCGTTCCAGCCTTTAAGGCGGCTGAATCGCGAAACCGGTGTGCGCGAGGAGGTTTTGGATGATGACGGCGAGCCGGTTATGGTCGCGACGAATCGGCTTGAGCTGATTACAGAATTGAACGACATTAAACACGAGCACGCGCACGACGCGCTGTCTGATGTTGAGGCGCTAATTTCAGTAACTAGGTTAATTCGCGAGAAACAGCCGAAACTTTATGAATATCTGCTCGCAATGCGCGACAAAAAACGCGTCGCGTCGTTGGTCGATTTGGAGCGTCCCGCGCCGTTTGTTTATTCTTGTGGCGAGTATCCGTCGGTCTATGAAAAAACTTCCGTCGCCTATCCGCTCTGCTCCGGCCGCACCCCGAACAGTATCTTGGTTTATGATTTACGCTATGATCCGGATGAGGTCGTGGAGAGGGAAAAGATTTTTCCAGTCGTGAAGGAACTGTGCTTGAACAAATGTCCAGCCGTCGCCCCGCTCGGCGTTCTGGAAGCCGACGATGGTTGGTCGCGGATTGGCCTTTCGCGAGAAATTGTAGAAGAAAATTTGGCGAAACTACGTGCTCATCCTGAGTTTATAAAAACTATTACTGGCGCGCCAGAAAAGGAATTTGACGAGCCGATCGACGCCGAAGCCGCGCTCTACGACGGCTTCCTTTCCGATTCCGATCGCACGCGCGTGGAAGCGGTGCGAAATACTGAGCCGTCGAGGCTCGCCGGATTTTCGCCAGACTTTTCCGACAAGCGCCTGGCGGAGTTGTTGGTTCATTATAAGGGCCGCAATTTCCCAGATTCACTTTCCGACGCCGAGGCCGCGGAATATGCTAAGTACCGCATCGCGCGCCTGAATCGCCAAGCGGTTGGGTTTATGAAAGCCATGGAACGCCTACAATCTTCCGGCGATGCCGACGAATTTATTTTGGAAGAGCTTGGGCTTTGGTGGCAGGGATTACAGGAGTAAGACCATGGTATTTTTAATTGTTAGCATAGTCATCATCTCAATCATCGGAACTTTGGCTCACTTTCTGTACGATTTGACGAATCACAATAAGTTCATCGGCATTTTCGCCGCGGTCAATGAAAGTACATGGGAGCATATCAAAATCGCCATGACACCGACTTTGCTTTGGGGCCTGATTGACGGCTTTATTTACGCGCAAATCAGAATTATTTCCTCGCCAAAACGGCGAGCCTGCTTGCGATTATTGTGCTGATGCCGATTTTGTTTTATGGCCATAAATCCGTCGCGAAAAAAGATTATCCAGTCTTCGATATTATTAGTTTTTACATTGTGATTATCGCGAGCCAGCTGACTTTCTATTTCCTATTGAAGCTGCCGCCGCTCGGCTTCGTAGCTTATTATCTTTCCTGTGTTGGGCTGTTCGTGATGTTTGGCGGCTATATGGTTTTGACGCTGCTGCCGCTGAAGAATTTCATTTTTAAGGACCCTCTGACGAACAAGTATGGCTACAAAGCGCACTCGGAACAGTTTAGTATTGTGAAGAAGAAAAAGAAATAATGCTTCGCCAGCTAACTTTCCGTTTAAAATTGTCAAAAACATTGATTTTAAACGCAAAGTTTGGTATAATATAAGTATGATAAACCAGGTGACAAGAGATAAAATTGACAGCTTGTCGGAAGAATATCGCAGGTTGGCAAAAAAACATGGAGAAGCTACGAAAGAGATTACTATTTCTGAGCTTCCAGAAATGGTTTATAATTCGAACGCTATTGAGAATTCTACTCTTACGCTTGAGGACACTGAGGATATCTTAATCCGCAATCAGATTCGCACAGACCATGAAATTCGTGAAATTTACGAGGCAAAAAATTTGGCAAAAGCGATTGAGTACTTAATGGATAATCCAGAGAAAGAAGTTTCTGTGGAATTGATTTTGAAATTGCATAAAATGTTACTTTCCAATATTCGTGATGAGATAGCCGGACGTTTTCGTTCTGGAAAAGAGTGGGTGCGCGTTGGAACGCATATCGGCGCAAACCCAGAGTTTGTAAATGGGTTTGTGTATGAGTTGGTAGAAAAATATAATAACGAAGATGGCTATTTTCTTGATAAAATCGTAGATTTTCATGCTGAGTTTGAAAATATTCATCCGTTTGGCGACGGCAATGGTCGCATCGGACGTCTGCTCGTAAATGAACAGTTAGATATGTTGGGACTACCGCCAATTATCATTCCGAACAAGTCCAAATTCGGCGAATATTATCCCGCACTAGAAGAGTATGAAAAGTTTGGCAAAACAGATCAGCTAAACGAGTTATTTGCCGGACTTTTGATTGAATCTCTTCATCGCAGAATTGCAAAGTTGACTGCGAAAAAAATTATTTTGGTCGCCGAGTGGGCAAAAAACAACGGCATAAATCAGCAGGTCGCAACCAATAAAGCCATTCGCGGCACAATACCAGCTTTTCGGATACGCGAGCATTGGATGATCGGCGCAGATTATAAGGATTCAAAATAATGGCCAGCACGAAAGAATATCGCGATTTCATTTTAGAGCAACTGTCGGAAGTCTCGGGTGTGACTTGCCGGCCGATGATGGGCGAGTTCTTGCTTTACGCGGGTGGGGTTTTGTTTGGCGGGATTTATGACGACCGCTTGCTTGTAAAGAAGGTTCCAAAAAACGTCGAGTTTAAAATGTCCGAGACCGTTCCGTATCCCGGCGCCAAGCCGATGTATTTGGTTGAAGACGTGGATGACCAGGGAAGATTAGCTGAGATAATCAATAAGACAGTTGGAGGAATTGTATGACTTATCAAAAACGTTTTATGGAAATCGCAGTGGCCGAAGCTAGGGAGGGAATTGAAAAAGGGTACGGCGGGCCGTTTGGAGCCGTAGTGGTAAAAGATGGCGAGGTCGTCGCTTCGTCGCATAATCAAGTTCTACTAAACAACGATTCGACTTGCCACGGCGAAATCGCCGCAATTCGAAAAGCCGAGCAGGCGCTTGGCACTTATGACTTGTCCGGATGCGAACTTTACACGACAGGCGAACCTTGCCCAATGTGCCTCGCGGCAATCCTTTGGGCAAATATCGGCAAAGTTTATTATGGCTGCACTTTGGCCGACAACGCTAAGATCGGTTTTCGCGACACGAAGATCGACGAAATGCTTGGCGGCAGAAACAATCTCCCATCAGATTTCATGGAAGAAAAAGACCGGGAACTATGCCTGGAGGTTTTTGATGAATACAGTGAGATGGAGAAGGTGATTTATTAACGAATAATTCAGTGGTATAATTAAGTAAAAGGGTTAAGTATGAGTAAGAATGGAAAAAAGGTCGTCAGCAAGACAGATAATAAGAATTTTATAAAGGCACTCAAAGTCGCAACCGTCGAAAAGGATGTTGAGAACGCTTACAGGGATGTCTTGAAAAAATATTATGGCGGGAATTTCACATCGCTATATGGCTGCGATGGCTATCTTAATCCAGACAAAGATACATTATTTGATTCCCACGCATTGCGACTATTATTAGAAGTAAAGTGGCAGAAGAATCTTAATGATGGCGATAGGCTGAAGCTCATTGCGCAATCGATTTATTATTTAAAGCGGTTTCAACAAGATGGTGAGCCATTGCCTAATGTTTTAGTTGGCGGTGATGAAAATGAGATTTTTACAATCTATGCGCCGAAACTATATCGCTATCTAGACGAAAATTACGATTGGTCGATTGCTCCAAGTTCTGCATCTGAAAATGAGGCTTTGCTTCGCGCACTTGAAAACGATGATAACGTAAGAGATGTTTATGTCCATCGCATTGATAAAGATTTTAACATTAACGAGGTGATAGAAGATATCAACGCGTTGCGAGAGATTGGTGACTTCAAAAAGTTGCATGTCGATGAGGCGAATTTACGTAAGATATTCGATGAATTTGTGCGGTTAGTTTTTGGCGGCGATAATTGGCTCAAAGGCGTGGAGAAAATCGGCGCCACTGAGGCTGTCAGCATTTTTATCAAATCAATTCTTGGCCACAACGATATTTATATTCACCCAAATAAGCCAAATGTTCTCGTGAATGGCCAACAGGAAATTTGCATTTCCGGCTCGGCCTATCATGCGTTTTTCTCTCGCTATGATCGCCAATATACAGCTAAGGAAATAGATACGATTACTGCGGTGGCAGACCAACTTATCAAAGAGATTGAACGTAGATTCCATGGCGACTTTTGGACGCCAACGATTTGGGCCGACGAGGCAATCAAGATGATGACGGAAGACCTCGGACCAAATTGGCGTGATGAATATATCGTCTGGGATCCAGCCGCAGGAACTAAAAATCTGACGCGCGACTATCACTTCAAAAATTTATTTTCCAGTACATTGCATCAGTCTGAAATCGATATGAGTAAGCAATATAACCCAGAAGCAATTAGTTTTCAGTATGATTTCTTGAACGACGATATTGATGTGAACCCTGATTCTGACCCTCGAGACTTGAAGATGCCACGTGAACTTTTCGAAGCACTAAAAGCAGATAAGCCAATTGTATTTTATACGAATCCACCTTATGGGCAAGCTACTAATGCTGGCGCGGTGGGGACTTCTAAAGCTGGAATTTCTGATAATAAAATAGCCAAAGAAATGAGACAAAAAGATTTTGGTCATGCTACAATGGAGCTTTACACGCAGTTTATATATCGTGTCCAAAAAATCGCCCGCGACTTCAATTTATCTAATGTCTTCTTCTTCTTCTTCTTCAATAAAGGATTTCTAGTTTCACCAGCTTTTGGAAAATTCACTGACCAACTCCTCGATCAGTTCGAGTTCAAGGACGGTTTTATGTTAAATGCGGGCGAATTTCAAGGGACTTCCTCTGCATGGGGGATAGTTTTCTCTAATTTTGGGATTAAAAAGGTCCAAAGTTGCAGACAAAGAGAGTTTTTATACGATATTCTGAAATCTACACCTAATGGCGTCGTAAAAATTAGCCAGCACACCATGAGAAGGGTAGGAGATGAAGAGACAATATCATCTTGGCTAAGGGAAATTCCTCTGCCAAAAAAAGAATTCAATAACGGCAAGTATCCTCAGATGAGCGGAGCGTTTACTTTAAGTAAGGGGAACAACCCTAGGGGGAGAATGTATGAGGGGGCGATTGGATATATGGTCAATAATGCAGATAATGTGCAGGAATCGGAACGCACCGTGAGTATCCAGTCAACGTCAGCTTACAGAGCCCACGGTAACTGTGTTACCGTGGGCTTTCATTACAGTGCCAACGGAGGCAGTGTATCTGGAAATTTCGAAAGAGCATGTGTCACCTATGCCTGTAGAAAGTCTATTCTGCCAGATGCAAACTGGGTGAATGACAAAGATGTATTTAGGCGCCCCACAGAAAAATTTCAAACATCTCAAGAATGGACACCCTTCGTTAAAGATTGTGTCGTATATGCGCTATTCCATAGGTCCGCGCTCATGGTTTCACTCCGCAACTTCGAGTACGATGGCGAGTTTTATGATGTTAAAAATGAATGGTTCTTTATGCCGAAAGACGAGATTATAAAATTAGCCGAGAAAAACAATCTAAATGACATTGTATATGATGCAAAAAGTTCCGAGGAGAGATTTGTTTATAAATATTTACATACTGATTCTGGTAAGAAAATCAAGCTTTCCGATGAAGCAAGAGAATTGTTGCTTGCGGGAGAAAATTTCATAAGGGCATGCTTTAAGAAAAGATATATAACTGCCTTGAGCCATCCAGAATGGCATTTGATGACTTGGGACGCTGGCTACTACCAATCGTATAAAATTTATACCGAAAATAAAACTGACCCGCAAATCTCAGAGGCATATTCCAAGCTTGATGCCGCCCGCACGCGGCTAGAAACCAAGATTCGCAAGCAAGTATACAAGGACGGAATCTTAAATAAGTAGGTTGCTGTCTATACATTATTTTTTTCACCATTGATCTCATTGGCTACGGATTGCTTAATCTGATCTAGGTATAAATCTGGATTAGGATAGGTCTCTTCGTTTTGTTTGAATTCATATAGAGCCTCAAGTAATCTCCGCACAGCCCATGCATTCTTTTTCATATCAATATATGGCATAGTGTTGTATTCGTCAACATTGACTCGACCAATTTCATCATTAAGCATTAGCTCGGTAAAGCAATTTACAATTTTCATGCCATAGTTTGGCGCGCTCTCTATAAAACTATTGCTCGAATCACCATAATAGAGATTATCGATCGTAGTATTTAGTGCATGGGCAATTTTCGCTAAGTTTGCTAAACTTGGCTCCCTTTTTCCATGCTCGAAATCGCTAATCATGCTGTCTTTTATATTTGTCTTTTCCTGTAGATTCTTTTGGCTAAGATTCAGCTCACTTCGCGCGGCTTTTATTCTTCTTCCAATAGCTTCTTTACGCCACTGATCATCCATTTTATCGACCTCCACTGTTAGGTACTGGAACTATTATAGCACATCCGTGAATATTTTACTAGACCGTTAAGTTTATTTAACACTATTCATTGGACGCCTAGCATAAACATCAATAATTTTAACTATTTTTCATCACTATAATTAGAGGTTCTTAACAATTGATCTACGTGGGAAAATTAAGTAAAGTAAATTAAAAAACTAAGGAGATACATAATGAAAAATACTATTATGATAAATGACGGCTTTAATCCAGAATTAGCCGAGGGGGCATCATTTAAGGGAATATTTGAATTTCCAGTTATTGAACCGCCAGGGGAGATAAAATTTCCAAAATACCTCATCCCTTTTTCAGAAAGAGATAGGGCCGAATACCCGCTGGAAACTTTTATTATGTTCTACGAGCATGATAATAAATTCGCAGATATCATTAAAAATCCAGAGAAATACATCAATGATTTATCCAGGTTCGCTGGCGTTATTTCGCCAGATAATTCGCTCTATCGTGATATACCACTAGCCTGTCAAATTTGCAACATCTATCGTAATCGCCTGATTGGCAGTTATCTTCAACGCCACGGAATTCCCGTAATAGGAAATTGTCGTTGGGGAGATAGGAGGACTTATTCGACTGACGTTTTTAACGAGCCAGTATCTTTTATTGGACTACCCACAGAAAGCATCGTATCGATCGGTACGTATGGGTGTATTCGGGGGGCACTTGACAAGAAGCAGTTTAAGTGTGGCTTGGAAGCCATGCTTGATTATCTTAAACCAAAGACCGTTATAGTTTATGGGTCAATGCCAGATACGGTGTTCGGCGAGCTTAAAGACAGGACAAAATTTATAAATTTTAAAGATTGGACAAGCGTTTGTCATGGAAGGGGTGAAGTATGGGTAGTGGAATAAGCGGTCGATATTCTGGGACACTTGGCTCATCTGAGCCAAAAAGCGGTGTTAATTACAATCGTGCAGGTTCTAAGGAAGTAGGAGAGGTTGAAACTATAATAATTGGTAATAATTCTCATGCGGTGCCCATCAAATCTGAACCAAACTCCGTGTTTCAGAAAATTGTAAACGGAAAAATACGGGAAGAAAGGTATTATAATAGTAAGGGGGAGCCTTATCTCGATATTGACTATACTGATCATGGGCGACCAGATATTCACACGAATCCACATCAGCACATAATCAGATATAAAAAAGGTAAATTTACCCGTAAAGAAAGGAGTATTATAAAATGAAAATTGCGAAATTCATAGATATGGTGGATAGTGGTCTTGACGTAGAGATACATTACAAGGGCAGAACTTATTGGGCTGCCTGGGGTAACGGTAATGAAAAAATGTTCTACGAAGCACATAAAAAGGATGCCATCGTATTTCATAAGGCCGAAGAAATTCTCGATAAGGAATACCAAGATTTTATAATCCGTGACATGATTGAAGATCTCGACGAAGATAAGGATGTCTACTGCTAAATCCGCAGGGATAGTTAAAAAGGAGACAACTAAACAAGTCCCAGATTCTCATACATCGGCCTAATCTCTCTGCCGATACTCCACATCCAGCGCAGCAAGAGATCGTCCTGCGTGGTATAATGGAACTATGCACGAAATCAAATGTCCAAATTGTGGGAAAACTTTCAAAGTAGATGAGACGAGCTATGCGGCGATTTTGGCGCAGGTTCGTGGCAAAGAGTTTGACGAGGAGCTTCACGAGCGCCTGGCGCAGCTCGAAAAATCCAACGACGAACGTCTGAGACAGCTTAAACGCGAGCACGAAAGTGAACTCGAACTCGCCGAAGAAAAGACTAAGTCTAGATCAAAAGAAGAAATTTTAGAATTAAAGCAGCAGATTTTTGAATTAAATAGCAGTCTGAAAACTAAGGATGCCGAAACGAAAGTCCGTGAACAATCGTTGAAAGAAAAATATGAGAACATGATCGATTTCCAGAAGGAAGAAATTGAGCGCTTGAAAGACATGAAAGCGAGACAAAGTACCAAAATGGTCGGCGAAACCCTCGAGCAACATTGCGAAAACGAATTCAACAAACTCCGCGCGACCGGTTTTAAAAACGCCTACTTCGAAAAAGACAATGAAGTCTCAAAATCCGGCAGCAAAGGCGATTACATTTACAAAGAAACTGACGAAAACGGCACGGAAATTATCAGCATCATGTTCGAGATGAAAAACGAGAACGAAACGACCGCGACGAAGCACAAAAACGAGGACTTTCTAAAGGAACTCGACAAAGATCGAAACGAGAAAAACTGCGAATATGCCGTCCTGGTTTCATTACTCGAACAAGACAGCGAGCTTTATAATACCGGCATTATTGATGTTTCGCATCGCTTCCCGAAGATGTATGTCATCCGCCCGCAATTTTTCATTCCGATGATCACGCTGCTTCGGAACGCGGCGCTAAATTCCATGCAGTATAAAAACGAACTCGTTGCGATACGAAACCAAGATATAGATATCTCCAACTTCGAGAAGGACATGAACGACTGGAAAGAATCTTGGGCTAATACTATGAAAAATGCTGGCAAAAAGCATCTCGAGGCGATCGAGCAAATCAATAAAGCTATCAAGGACCTAGAAAAAACTCGCGATGCGCTCATGATGTCAGATAGACACCTCAGTTCTGCGGAAAACAAACTTGAAAATCTAACGATCAAACGCCTCACCAAGGGCAACCCGACCATGGCCCAAAAATTCGAAGACGCGAAAAAGAACTAAATAAGCAGCAATCCAAAGCACTGAATTAAAAGCCCTAAATAAGCAGTAGTCCAAAGCGCCGAACTAAAAATCCTAAAACCTGACTTTCTCCGCCGCTTTGCGCAGAGCTTCTTCCGACCCGTAGTGCGTCGAATGTCCCGGCGTGTCCGAGAGCATGTGCTGGGCATACGGGAAGCACGCGGCCATATCCAGTTTTCCGCCATCGCCGAAAATTTCCGGAAACCAATCTACGCGAGCGCGCGAAACCGCGGAGAGCGGAACGTCGAGCGCCTGCTTCATTTCCTCCGGCAAAAATGTCAGAGAAAACAGCGAGCCATCATCGCCGCCAACATCTCGACTGTACGCAATTGAAGTGTTACCCTCGATCCAAAGTCGCGGGTCGAGCGGCTCCATCTTAGCTTTATTCAAATCTGCCACGCATTCTAAAACTCGCGCATGGTCGTGCCGAGAGCGAGCCGGCGAAACCATCTCCGCGATAAACTCACCTTCGCAGGTCGTGGTTACGACCGCTCGTGAAACATCTGGCGAACGCAGTCCGTTTAAAAAATCATAACTAATCGTATCGCTCGCATAGTCCAAAATCACCCAAGAAAGAAGCCCAGTAGAAGAGTTCTCCGCAATCGCATAAAACTCCGCTCGCGCACCCCAAAACACCGAAGTATGCACCCGAAAAATACTGACAATTCCGTAAAACTTTTCCGGGCCATTAGCGAAAACTCGCGAGCGCGCTGGCACAAACCCATCCGGCAAATGCCGAGCGACGGACTCAGGATCAGAAATCTCATAAAACAAGAAAAACGCATACGGCTCAACGATAAACCCCATTCGTGACATTTTCTTCATCCCAGATTTGACCAGCTTTCGCTGAATCCAAACCGGCAATCGACGAAGTTGCGTCTGCCGAAAATGCACCTTACCGACTTCCATCGGGTTGACCATTTTTTCTGTTCCACGCGCAAAATCCGAAACGTTCATGCTTATATTATACCACGACAAGAAAAACAATTAATGCTTCGCGACCTTCCGCGCCTTGTTTTCTCGCGCGAAAGCTTCATCGATCATTTTTTTCATTTTCTCAACATTCATATTTAAATTTTACTACTAAACATTACTTTTTTCAAGGATATAGCGAATAATGTCCGAAAAATCCTTCAGATTCATAAAATAGTTTGGGTAAATTTCTTGCAGATTTCGTATATTATTCACAGCCACGAGAACCACCATATTTTGCCCAGTAGACATTCTTTCCAATCGCGTATAAGCACTCACTGCTGAATCGTATTCAGATTCTTTAAAGTCTAGAACTTGGCAATTTTTTGCGGCATAATCGAGATTTATCACTATATAATAAGCTTGCCGAATCTTTTCATTTTCAACCACTAAATTAGTTAGCCTAATTGCCTCTAGTGTATCGTAGATATTGTGGACAAAAATCGTTTTTCGTAAATCATTACGGGCATCTTCTATGTTGAGATTATTATACCTAGGCCCCGGAACAGTATTTTCGACAAAAGCGAATACGGAGGATGTTTGGTAGAAAAACTCGTGCCAATAGGTATTGTCGCCGGAAGTTTTCATCGTCGAGCCACGATAGATGTCGACAGTTTCTACCGAGGTAGCCCAAAGGTGTTGGAGCTGAGTGCGAAGCTGTATTTCGACTAGCCGATCTCCATCTTTCATGATAAAATGTTTTCCGCGATAGCCGCTGGGCTTTGGTCCACCATCAAGATAGTTACTCACTTTATGCAAATTTTCCCAACCTAAAATTTCTCTCTCGATTTTTCGCAGTTGCTTCATATCCTCGACAATAATTCTTATTCCAGCAATGTCTTGCATATTCGCTAGTCTCATCGTCTTAAAACGTTGAAGCTTTCCAATTATAGTGGGGAGACGCTTAAGCCTTTGCGCAACAATAATATTTTCTGGATCTAACTTATTCGCAAGTTCTACGCATTGATCGTAGTATCTATCCATGACCGGGCCATAAGATTCTCGTCAAATATTCAGCAGGGAAATAGCCTCATCATATTCAGGACTTTTCGGTCCTTTCCGGATCGCATCCCCAGCTTTGTTTACCGCTGATTTTGAAATTTCCATATTAAAATTATAGCATATTTTACAGGGGTAACCCACGAAAAACCCGAAAAAATTGCGAGATTGTATTGACAAAATGTCAAGCAGATGTTAAAATATAAAAGTTATGCGCGAAAATTCGAAGCATACTAGCGACGAGCGGTATCTCCGAACCGAAGCAAAAATACAGAACACAATCGACACTATGCTCATGAACAAAAGGGTGGTGACGAAAGTAAGGGATTTTTGTGTGTTGGCCGAGATAAACCCCGCTACTTTTTATGGTCACTATGAAAGTATTGGCGATATGATTTTTGAGCGTGATCGCTGCGAGGCCGAAAATTTGCGGCAGTATCTTACGAACAGTCCTCAGCATGACGGCGCAAACTCCACGACTGAACTAGAAATCGCTTTCCAGAAAACTTTTCGCTACATTAGCAATCATAAAACTTACTTCAAAAGCATCATCGCGCGCGATAATATCCGTCCGTACAAAAACTTGGTCATAATTCTAAAACCAACTCTTTTAGAAAACTGGCACAATTATCACGTATGGGACGAAAATCGCGAGCTAAGACTCAGGAAAATCGGATGCAAAC
The DNA here is from genome assembly GCA_017404725.1 of Candidatus Saccharimonadota bacterium. Taxonomy (GTDB): domain Bacteria; phylum Patescibacteriota; class Saccharimonadia; order Saccharimonadales; family Saccharimonadaceae; genus Nanosyncoccus. Next base: position 79,733 of record JAFRBS010000029.1, read on the forward strand.
TCATTTACGAAGTAGCCGGCGAATATAACGAGTGGATTGAATATGACGAATTCGATGCGACGAAAATCAGACCGCATATAAAACACCTGATTTATCTCACTAATACCGCCTGCCAGCGCCTTGACCGCTAAAATCCGCTAAAACCGCACGAAGCTTGCTAAGACCCTGGACTTTTTTCCAAAACTCGTGTATAATATATCAGACTAAAAAGAGGAGTAAAGTGAGCGAAAACCCAGAAAACGCGCCAATAAGCACGCTAGAAAATACCATCAGCATTCGCGGTGCGCGCCAACACAACCTAAAAAATATCAATGTTGACATCCCGCGCGACAAACTCGTAGTTTTAACTGGCCTCTCCGGCTCCGGAAAATCGAGTCTGGCTTTTGATACGATTTATGCCGAAGGCCAAAGACGCTATGTTGAATCCTTAAGTTCCTACGCGCGTATGTTCCTCGGTGTGATGGACAAGCCTGATGTCGATACGATCACGGGCTTAAGCCCGGCCATCTCTATCGACCAAAAATCAACTTCCAGAAACCCGCGCTCTACCGTCGCGACCGTAACCGAAGTCTACGATTACCTAAGATTATTGTTCGCTCGCGTCGGCGTGCCGCATTGTCCGATTTGTCATAGCGAAGTCAACAAAAGAACACCGGAAGATATCGTAAACGAAGTCATGAAACTTCCGTTAGGTAGTAAGCTAATGCTCCTTGCGCCGATCGTCCAGCAAAAGAAAGGTGAGTTCCAACACATCCCTGAGCAGTACCAAGCCAAAGGTTTCAGCCGCGCTCGCGTTGACGGCATCGTCTATGCTCTCGACGAATTTCCGGAACTCGAAAAGCAGCAAAAACACGATATCGAAATTGTGGTCGACCGTTTCATCCTAAGTCCAGAATCACGAACCAGAATCGCTGGCTCGATCGAGCAAGCCCTCGAACTAGGCCAGGGAATTATCACACTTCTAAAAATCACCGACAACTCTACCGCTATCGACCAGAACCCGAACAGTAAAAACCAAGAAATCTACACTTTCTCCCAACGTTACGCCTGTCCGAATCATCCGGACGAACTCATCCCCGAGCTTGAGCCGCGCCTCTTTTCCTTCAACGCTCCGCAAGGCGCCTGTCCGACTTGTACTGGGCTTGGCACGCGCATGGAGATCGACCCGGCGCTCGTTTTCAACGAAAACCTGACCATCGCCGAAGGCGGCATTCGCCCGTTTAACCGTGTGAGCCAGGACAGCTGGTGGCTAAAACGCTTAAAAGCCGTCGCTGACAAACATGATTTTAGCGTCCACACGCCAATAAAAGAACTAAGCCCGGAAACGAAGCATATTATATTATATGGCACCGGCGACGAAAAATACAAAGTCCGAATCAACGGCTCGGGCAAGTTCCAGGAAGGCGCAGTTTACGAATCGACTTACGAGGGCGTCATCCCGACTTTGGAGCGCCGCCATAGGGAGACAGACTCCGACTTCATTAGGAAAGACATCGAACGTTTTATGCGCCTGAAGGAATGTCAGACTTGTCACGGCGCGCGCTTGAAACCGGTCGTGCTCGCAGTCACGATTAACGATCTAAACATCGTCGATATGTGTAATCTAGATGTCGACCAAACTCTGGATGTTCTAGACAAAGACATAAAATTCAGAACGCTGGAAGACGAACAAATTGCAAAGCCGATTCTAAAAGAAATCAAAGAGCGCGTGAAGTTTATGCAGGACGTCGGACTCGGCTACATGGAACTTGGCCGCGCCGCGAACACTTTGTCCGGCGGCGAGGCTCAGCGCATTCGCCTGGCTACCCAAATTGGTTCCGGCCTTCAAGGCGTTTTATATGTTCTGGATGAGCCATCCATCGGTCTTCATCAACGTGATAACGACAAACTCATCGCGACCTTGAAGCACCTTCGCGATTTGAAAAACACAGTTCTTGTCGTCGAGCACGATGAAGACACTATGCTTCAGTCTGACTATATTATTGACATTGGTCCCGGCGCCGGCACAAACGGTGGCAAAGTTGTCGCTGCCGGCACACCGGAAGAAATCAAGAAAAACAAAGATTCCATAACTGGCCAGTATCTTTCCGGCGCGAAGAAAATCGAAACGCCGAAAAAGCGCCGCGCCCCGAAGCGA
>JAFRBS010000030.1 GCA_017404725.1 Candidatus Saccharimonadota bacterium
ATGATTATCCTTGGTGGCGTCCAGTACACCACATCTTCTGGTGATGCCGCGAAGGTTAAGAAAGCGAAAGATACTATTATGTACGGGATTATTGGTCTCGTTGTTGCGCTTCTCGCATTCGCGATCGTGAACTTCGTACTTGGCAGTGTGTTTGGCCAGTAAGACATAAAAATCAAAGCCCCTACGGGGGCTTTTTTGATGCATGATTCCCTGTCTATGGTATAATATAGGTAGATAATAAAGAAAGGACTTATAGATGCGAAAGATAAAAACGATTGTGGCGGGGGTAGCGCTTCTTTTGGCGACTGCGATTTCCGCTGTGGCGATTCAGCCGGCGGCGATGGCGGCGGAAGTGACTTGTCCTGCTGGGACGAAACTTGCTGGTCAGACGGTAAAGAATTTAGCGGAGTGTAATGTTGAGGAAACTAAGGGCGATGACTCCTTAATGGGGCGGTTAAATATCATCATTAACGTCGCTCTGGGCGTGATTGGCGTACTGGCGGTAGTCGTGATTATTATCGGTGGGTTCCAGTATACGACTTCTCAGGGAGACCCGGGCAGGACGAAGAAGGCGAAAGATACGATCATGTACGGGATTATCGGTCTTGTCGTGGCGCTTCTCGCATTTGCGATTGTGAACTTTGTGCTCGGAGGCGTATTCAGGGATAGCAAAGCTACCACAGATACGAAGGACGACGATACTGGCTACGTCCAGATGATTGCCTAGTTTATCAAAAAACCGCCGAATCTGGCGGTTTTTTATTTCTAGGTGAAAGTTTATTGGACCTGAATTTTCGTCGGGGCCTCGACCTTTTCCTTTTCGAAGGTAATGGTCAAAACGCCGTCTTTTAATTCAGCCTTAACGCTGTTCTCGTCTTCTTTGACAGCAACCGGCAGAGCGATGGCGCGAGAGAATTCGCCCCAGTAACACTCCTGGATGTGCCAGCGAGTAGTATGCTCATCTTCGCCGCCAGAGAGAACGCCAGAGATAGTTAAAATGCTATCGCTGATGCTGACGTCGAGATCCGACTTAGAAATCCCGGCGGTACGAGCCTTAACAACTAATTTATCGGCGGTTTCGTAGACATCTACAGCGAGCTGTCCAGGAAAATCGTCGGTGCTTTCCCACCCATCATCTTCTGATGGCGCGACTTCCGTTTCGAGAACTTCCTCTTCGGAAGCAACCTCGGCTTCGGGAGCGGCGGCTGCGTCTTCACCTAGGAAGGCGGCGGCCAATTCATCTTCCATCAGCATGTCTTCGTTATTTGTACGAGCCATTGCTTGAAATTCCTCCACATTATTCTTATTAAGCTTTATTATAATTGAATTTTGTGGTAAAATCAAGAGAATTATGGGTTTTGATGTAAAAATTACAACAAAAATAAGCATTTTAGACCTCATCATGCCCTATACCTGTAGGGGTTGCGGGCGCCTGGGAGAGCTTTTATGTGGGCGTTGTAAAAATTACATCATTCAGCCGGAAACGCGGGATAGATGGATTTATGCGGTCGGGCGGCGCGAGGGGGTTTTGATGCGGTTGACGGAAGATTATAAGTATAAATCAATTCGGAAAACCGCAGAGGTTTTGGCGGAGCTTTTAGATAAGGCTTTGCCAGAGGAGTTGTCCGGGCCGGAGGTTGTTTTGGTTCCTTTGCCGACGATTCTTCCGCACATTCGCGAGCGAGGGTTCGATCATACTCTTCGGCTAGCGAAGGCTCTTTCGCGGCGGCGGGGTTTTCAGGTTAATTCCCTGCTTTCTCGGGCGAATAAGACGGTCCAGGTCGGATCTAACGCGGCGACGCGGAAGAAGCAGGCGGAAGAGGCGTATGAGCTGGCGCCAGGGGTGGCGGGCGATAAAGCGGCGCTATCAGCGGACAAAACGTATCTCCTGCTGGACGACGTTTCTACGACGGGGGCGTCTTTAAGCGCGGCGCGAGAGATTTTACGGAAAAATGGCGCCAAGCGGGTGCTTGGCGCGGTAATCTGTCTAGGCTTGAACGATTAACCCTGGATGGTTTCGCCCTGGCCGCCGGTAACGGCGTTAATGACGAAGTTGACGATCGCGTAAGCGAGAATAGAGATGATCAGGCCGATAATCGCGTAAAGGATGGTGTTTTTCGCGTCGGTGACCTTTTTATTATCGCCGCCGGAGATGACATAGCGAAGACCGCCGTAAATCAGCATAATAACAGAGATAATACCGACAGCGTAGAGGACGGTATTAGTAATTCTAGTGAAAACGCCGGTATTACCGAGAAGATCAGACGGCATGCCGTCGGCCTTCGCGGCTTCGGCGCCTTCTTGGACGGTCATGGCCATTACACGGCCGGTAGTTAAAGTAGCGAAAGTAGCAATTCCAGTTGCTATTTGGGTTAAAATTCTAAAAGATTTTCTCATAATACTATTATACCATATATTTAAAATTAATGGCGGAGGGAGGGAGATTCGAACTCCCGCTCCAGGTTTCCCCAGACTAACGATTTAGCAAACCGTCCCCTTCAGCCACTTGGGTATCCCTCCAATATGTCTATTTTACCATATTATGGCTTGATTTTGGGGATTTTTTTGGGTATAATAAGCGTAAGATTTATGAACGATAAGATTTCCTGGGAAGCACAAGAGTATGTCCAGCGTAGCAAGAACGCGGGCTGGTATGTTGGGCTAGTGTTTATTGGGCTGGCTTTGGCTGCTGGCGCGCTGTTTTTGGGCTGGTGGAGCTTTGCGATTTTGATCGTAGTTTCGGTGTTTGCGCTGATAGTTTATACGGTAAGGCCGCCGCGAGTTTTGAAATATACCCTCTCGGACAGAGGTCTTGCTGAGGGGTCGCGAATTTATGAGTATAAGAATTACAAGTCATTTGGGGTTTTAAAAGATGGGGAACATTTTGCGATTGTCCTGACGCCGCGGAAGCGTTTTTCGGGGCGTGTGACGGTGTATTTTCCAGAAAATCAGGGGGAAGCGATTGTAGATGCGTTTGGGGCGCGTCTGCCGATGGAAGAAGTCAAACTAGATTTTATAGATAAGTTGATTAAATTCTTGCGCATTTAAAAAGCTTATGCTATAATGGTATGAAATAGTTAAAATAATTATAAGGTGGGTCATATATGAATGGTCAAAGTAATACTAACGATTTACAAAAGGCAATAGACGAGATTACGGGAACGGTGCCGCCAACGCCGCCGATTATCGGTTCTGGTGTGCCGGAGATGCCGATGGCTGCTCCTGCTTCTGAGGAGAAGCCGGCTGCCGCTTCTGAGGAGGCTCCTGCTACGGAAGCTGCGGGAGTTGACACTTCTTCGGATGTCGCTCCGATTCCTACGATTGAGCCGGTTGCCGGACCAGCTGCGGAGGCTAAGCCAGCTACTGCAGAATTGGGTGGTGATTTAGCAAAAGTAAGGGAGTCGGCGCTCCAGGAGTTAATACCGCTTATGGACAAAGTTGATATTTCGGCTTCGGAAAAGTTTGATATTTATACCGAAGTTATCGAGAATACTAAAGATAAATCTATCGTTGAGAAGGCCTTTGAGGCGGCTCGCGGGATTGAGGACGAGAAAGTTAAGGCGGAAAGCCTGCTGAAACTCGTCCAGATGATCGACAGTTTCTAATTAAAATCGGCTATCTTGATGGTTTTTCCTCCTCGCTCATCAGTTAGATGCGCTTCGGAGGAAGAAACCACCAATCTAGCCGATTTTTTCTTAGAAACTGACTGCTTTTTGTTTAAAGATTCAGAAAATTAGACTGCGATGAGAGAGGCATTAAAAGCGAAATTAGCCCTATCTCTTTCGAGCAGGCGTCCAGAACGGACACTTTTCGGGCTAATTTCTTCTATCTCTATAGTAGCATATTTTTCGGTATGATTCAAAATATATGCGGTGATTTATTCGCGCGGGGATATTTCGGGAGTTTTGGAGGGGCGAGGCTAAGAGGCGGCGAGACAGCGGATGGCGAAGCCGCGGTACTTGCCGCTGAGGTCCTGAGGGGAGAAGTAGCCATCGGAGTTGAAGTCCAAGTAGTACGCGTACACCTCGGAATTCGCCGTAGACGACCAGTAGGTCGCGTAGCCTGACGGCCAGCGGACCGAGCCGCCGTAGCGGTCGCCGGTATAATTAAAGTTAAGGGGCGAGGCTAGGAATTTTGTGACTTGCGACGTATCGCCGGTACGGTTAGAACCTGAGCCGCCGTAGGCAATGTCGAGGTTAGCGAAGTTCCCGCCAGAACCGCCGGTTGGCAGTTTCCAACCCTTCGGACAGATACTCGCCGTTGCGTTTACGCCTGCACTGGTGCCATAGACGCCAGTTCCAGCCGTCGCGGCGTACCAGTTGTAGAGG
>JAFRBS010000031.1 GCA_017404725.1 Candidatus Saccharimonadota bacterium
ATTTTGTATTCTCATTATATCATAGATTTTAATTTAATGTAAAGTCGTCAAAAACCTCGGCGGGAACGACTCCAGACCGAGGCGCTGTATCTCTTTTTATCATAATTTCTGGCGAAATTAGCAGAATCTATTGTGTTTTTTTAAGTTGTGTGCTATAATATAATTACATTACCACGAGGACAACGTGAACGGAGAGATGCCTAAGCGAAATCCTCTTTTTTTATGGCATGATTACCGGCACATCTGCCGGGTAGACATTCGGGTTGAACCGCACATCTTTAATCCACTCGTTGTAGCTCATATTCGGAACGAAGTATTTGCCGCCAAGTTTATTCCGGGCGGCCCTCATCTTTGGTTCGTATTCTTTGCCAATGTATCCACGTACGGTTGAGCGGCAGAATGGGTGGAGCGGAGGGTAATTGTAGCCCTCTTGTCGCTCGCTCATCTTGTAAATCTGTCCGTCATGACTCCGGCACATATCTGAAGTCCGTCCGTCCAGCGTCGCTACGAAGACATACCTGTCTATCCCCATTTCTTGGTAAGCTATGAACTCTGTTTCGTTTTCGAAATGGTTAGTTTCCGTCCGGATTAGCCGTTCGGCGTAGAAGCTACCCACATTGAACCTTTGTCTTATTTCGTAGAGCGCCCTTTCTTCACTCATACCGGTCATTATGGCTTTGGTAAGCGTTTGTTGAAGTTGGCTCGCTAGTATATTTGAGTTTTTCCAGATCCGGTTGCTGTAATTGGCGCCTTGCCACGGTGTATTTAGCATCACTTCTATTCCGCGCGAGTTAAGTTGCTCAAATGCCGGTGTCGCGCCGATTCCTTTGGCCGTGTCGTAGATCGTCTTGCCGAACGCTCCGTTGATGGTTTCGATATGGGATTTGGTTTGGATCTCGTTTTCTAGAATAGCCAGTTGCTTCGTTCGGCTCCACAGCTGAGCATTTATCATCTCAAGCCGTTTGACGCGTCCTGTAAAGCGCTGAGGTAGGTATTTAGATAGTCCGGCGGCTTTCATGTCAGCGTAGAACTTTTCTATTTCAGTCGTCGGGACTATTTTCTCGAGCGCAGTCATATCAAACTTATTCTCGCGGTAGAACGATTCGTAGATGGCTTTAAGGCTCGCTACGGTATCCTTTTCGGCTTCTTCGTAGAGCAGTTTAATCTCGCGGAAGTGCCAGTCCGAGTTTCGCTCGGCTTCGGTTAGTCTGGCGATCGCACGCTTATCCCAGTATCTACTCGACCTCGTCTGTACCATTATTTGCGTCCTTTATCTCGTTCTTGGCGAATTCTGCGGCTGTTTCGAGGGTGGTTTCGTCCTCTTTGGCGGCAAGCTCCACCGTTTCTTTAGAATCACGCACAAAGGAAAGCTGGCTCACGAGGAGTTCCTTATCTACTATACCTTGTAGATTTAGGATCATCTGTGAGGTTTCGTAATCATTACGCGGTAGGTTGCGTTTAAATACGGCATCCACTTCTTCGGTCGGCACGACAGACATACTGGACTTAGTGTTGAGGAATGCATTGTAGAGACGGAAGCGCTCCATCAGGCCACGCTCGAAGTAGCGCTCTTTATTCTTGATGTTTTGGTCGAACGCCAGTAGTTTGTAGCTAATTGCCACG
>JAFRBS010000032.1 GCA_017404725.1 Candidatus Saccharimonadota bacterium
AAAAGACCTTGCCGTAGCGATTGGTACGATGTTTCAGCCTTTGCTTTCAGTAGTGCTTCCGGTCTTGAATGCAATCGTAATCGCGGTCACGAGGGCATTTCAGGCGATAGCAAAACTATTCGGTATCGAATTCGACGCGAGTGCTTATGCGGATGGCTTTTCTGATATAAGTGCTGGCGTGGAATCCGTTGGCGATTCAGCTGACGACACAAGTGGCAAGGTCAAGAAACTAGCCAAACAACTTGCCGCCTTTGATGAAATGAACACCCTAAACTCGCAGGATAATTCCTCGGGCGGAAGTGGATCCGGCGGCGGTGGCGGTTCGGTCAGTTTGCCGACCATAGACTGGGATAGTTTATACTCCGGCAATTTTGACAAAATCACCAATAAAGCCCTTGAGATGGCCGACAAAATCTACAAGGCGTTCGAGAAACTCGGCAAAAAACTCAATAACACTTTCAAGAAAATAGACTGGAGCAAAATCAGCAAAGGCTTAAACGAAGTATGGGAAGCTCTGAAGCCATTCGGCCAAAGAATTGGTGCTGGACTAGAATGGTTCTACGATAATGTCATTGAGCCACTTACCGTATGGGCGATGAATGATTTTCTACCGGCCGCACTCCACGCAATCGCCGGAGCCTTAAACTTAATCGGCGCGGTTATAGACGCTTGTGCGCCAACCTTTACTTGGATATTTGATAACTTCTTAAGACCAATCGCCGAGTTCACCGGCGGAATTATCGTTTCCGTCTTACAAGGCATTGGCGATATGCTGAACTGGATTGCTCAGCAACAGGCGGTGGTGGATCTGATTAAGAACATCGCAATCACGGTAGGAATTATGGTAGCGGCGTGGGAAGCCTATCAACTGGTAGCTGGAATCGTAACTGGTATTCAAATCGCCATGACCGGCGCGATGGTAGCTGGAACGACCGCGAGTGGAGCGTATGCCGCAGGGCTTGGTATAGTAACTGCCGCTCAAAGTGCCGCCGCAACTGCCGGAACGATATTAAACGCCGTATTCTCTACAACCTCAATAGTTGGCCTCGCAATTACCGCCGTACTGACCGGCATTAGCGTCGTCAATGAAGCTCTTAAACTTTCCACCATGGAAGCCGAACTTGCCGAGAGAAACCGTATGGATACGGTCAAACTATCTACTCAGACGACAGAATGGCATAACGAGGCGATCCAAAGACAGAAAGAGCTAATAGATGAGCTTGAAGACGCCGAACTAAGTGCCGTAGATTCAGAGCTGGCTTACATTAACGCGCAAGAGCAAGCGACCAAGAAACGCGAAAAATACAACGAAATGTTAAACGCTGGTACTTACTCTACCGACGAACTCCACAAAGCCGAGCTTGAAGCCCTTTCTGCCGAGGGCCGAGCCAAAGCCGCCAAGGAAAAACTCGCCGAAGCACAACAGACCGTGACCGATAAAGTCGAAGAATACGGCAATATGGAGTGGAAGCGAATCATGACCGAAAAACAGGCAGAAATGCTAGATCTCGCCAAAGCTGGAC
>JAFRBS010000003.1 GCA_017404725.1 Candidatus Saccharimonadota bacterium
CGATGCCGTATTCATCTTTAAGTACATTCTTAAGTTCATTAACTTCAAGAACGGTAAGTTTGACTAACTCATCAGCGAGTTTCTTAATATCTGTAGCCATTTTAAATCCTTTCTAAATAATATTGATTACTGATTAAGCAGTGTGCGCCTCGAGACCCGAAACGATACCAGAAAGTCCGCCCGAAAGGCCGGAAATCGAGTCCGTAACAGGGGAAAGAAGCTGCGCCACAACCTGAGCAATAAGCTCGTTCTTCGAAGGAAGAGCCGCGAGTGCTTTTACTTCGTCAACCGACAAATTCGCGCCAGCATCCGAAAACGCACCAGAAATTTCCAGAGCGTCGTGATCTTTCGCAAAATTCGCTAAGACTTTCGCAGGAGCGACCTCGTCGGTATCAGAAACCGCATAAAGAAGCTGGCCAGAAAGACCAGTAGTATCAGTATCTTTATAGACGGCGATTTCACCCATAGCGACCTTAACTAGTCGGTTTTTGACGACCTTAATTTTTACACCGTTCTCACGGGCATTTTTTCGCAGATCTTGAAGTTCCGCGACCGTCAAACCCTGATACTTTGCAAAAACCGTCATCTTCGAAGACGACAAAAGCTCAGTCAAATCAGCAACCAAAGTTTGCTTTTTATCCTTAGAAATTGCCATAAATAAACATCCCTTGGTTAAATTTTAATATAGTTGGTCCAGTTGTTAATTTCCGTTACCAACCCTAAAAATAAGAGAATTAGCCTCGGCGACATGATTAAGTGAAACACCGTCGCTGTCTTTGGTAACTTCCACCATTATACTATACTTGGACCAAAATTACAAGCTTATTCGTGATGATATTTTCCGCCGCGCGAAATTTCCTGCGCCCGATAAATCTGCTCGGCCAGCATCACTCGCATCAACTCATGCGGAAAAACCTGCCGAGAGAAGCTCCAAACAAAATCCGCTCGCTCGCGCACCTCTGGAGAAACCCCATACGCTCCGCCGATGATAATAATAACTTCACGCGAGGAATTAAAACATTCAGACAATTTCTCTGAAAACTCAACCGAAGAAAGTCCGGATCCTCGCTCGTCTAGTAAAATCACAAACTCCGACGACGACGAAAACGGCCATTTTTCCAAAAACCGCGCCAATTTATCTTCCTCAAAAAACTCAAATGAAACATCAAACGGCTTTTTCAGCCTCCGCGAATACTCCGAAACGCCATCCAAAATCCACCCCTTACTCGCCTTTCCGCCGGCAACAATCCTAATCATAAAAATATTTTACCTCGAAATTGTTAAGTTTACAACATTTTTCATCGTACCACTGTAAAATCGGTGGAAAACTTTCCAAAAAATCTATTGACAATTTTCCCGGCTTGATATATTATGAAAGTAATATAAACTAAAACAGACGGGATGCGAGGTATGTCTGAATTACCAGAAAAACAAATAAAGCGATTACGAAGCCTTATCCAGGAGGCCGAGACCAATTTGGCCGCTGCAAAAGAGTTATTGATCTCCGTTCTTGGTGATGGAGAAACTATTACTGCTCCGCGCGACACGGTTATTGATAGTCCTGAGGGCAAGATCGTCGAGGGCGTTTTCGATGGCCAGATCATGATTGACCAGGAAGGGAAGAATTACCCTGTCCCGGCGAACTATGCTTCGAAGTCGAAGCTCGTCGAGGGCGACATTATGAAATTGACGATTACTAAAGACGGTAAATTCCTCTATAAACAAATCGGCCCGGTCGAGAGAAAAACCGTTATCGGTACCCTGACCCATCATGACGATAAATACTTCGTCGAAGTTTCCGGCAAAGAATACGAAGTCCTTTACGCATCTGTGACCTATTTCCGCTTAAAAGAGGGTGCGCAAGTCGCCGTCATTATTCCGGCCAATAACGACAATGCTACTTGGGCAGCCGTTGAAGCTGCTCTATAATGAAGGCGCTCTATCGTAAATACCGCCCAGTAAAACTCGCGGATGTAGTCGGCGAGTCCCAAGTCACGACTGCGCTAGAAAACAGTCTAAAATCCGGCAAAATTTCCCATGCCTATCTGTTCATCGGTCCGCGCGGTTGCGGAAAGACCTCCGTCGCTCGCATTTTTGCCCACGAAGTCAATGGTTTTGAGTACGAAGTCGAAGACAGCTATACCGACATCATCGAAATCGATGCCGCTTCGAATACCGGCGTCGACAACATCCGCGAGCTAAAAGAGCGCGCCGTCATCGCCCCGACCGAAGGGAAATACAAAGTTTATATTATCGACGAAGTCCATATGCTCTCGAAGCCAGCTTTTAACGCGCTCCTGAAAATTTTGGAAGAACCGCCGAAACACGTAATTTTCATCATGGCCACGACCGATGTTTACAAAGTTCTCCCGACGATCATTTCCCGTTCCCAGGTCTACAATTTTAAACTCGCGGACGAGGAAATCATGTTACCATTCCTAAAAAAGATGGTCAAAACTGAAAAAATCGACATCGACGACGACGCTCTAAAAATCATCATCCGCCGCGGCGGTGGCTCTTTCCGCGACACAATTTCTCTGCTTGACCAGATCTCCGGTTTGAAGCCTTCCGGAAAAATTGTCGCAGAAGACGTAATTTCCGTGCTTGGTTTGCCAAAAGACCAAGCGATCGACGAGCTCCTTTCCTCTTACGAATCCGGAAATCTCGCCGAAGTCGCCGAAAGATTGCGCAATATTTTAAATAACGGCGCCAGAGCCGAAACCGTCGCCGAAGAAATTATCGACCGCATTCTGAAAAATCCGCAGCCTACCAGAATCGCCCTCTTAAAAACTCTGCCGGAAGTTTCCGCGCCGTTCGCCGAAGCGAAACTCCTCCTCGCCCTAACTTCCAACTTCGCCGTTAGCCCAGCTAGCGCGAGGGGTGACGCGTTGAGGGGCCCCGCCGGCCCCGAGCCGAAGGCGAGCGGGACGGATGGGCGATACAACACGGCAGGACCCGTAACTTCGACAGAGTTTGACTGGTTTACTTACCTCACCTCCGTCATTAGCGCCATCCCATCCTTAAAAAACCGCCTAGAAAGCTGCAAATACATCATAGCCGAAAACACCTTAAAACTCTATCCCGAAAAGAAAATCTACGCAACAATCCTAAAATCCGCAAATAACCTCACGACCTTAAAGAAGCATCTGCCAATAAATATGGGAATCGAAATCTGCGACCCAGAAGATACGCCGAAAACCGCAGAGACCATCCCAAAAACCGCAGAAACCGAAAAATCCCCCTCGAAAAATTCCGAACTTTCTGATATAATGGGAGTAGGAATTGAGGAGGTAAAAGATGTCGGAGACGACCCGTTCTAATAATGAAGCTGGTCGCATCCCCCCGCAAGATTTAGACGCTGAAAAATCTTTACTCGGGGCGATGTTGATTTCTGATGCCGCCTTCCCGGACATCCTCGAAAAGATAAAACATACCGATTTTTACGACCAGCGCCACTCCGAAATTTTCCGTGCCATGACTAGCCTTTACGATAGCCATCGCCCGATCGATCTTTTGACTTTGACCGCTGAATTAAAAGCCGCTAAGACTTTGAAAACCGTCGGCGGCGCGCCGTATCTGACCGAGCTGACGAACTTCGTCCCGACTGCTTCCCATGCGACCGCCTACGCCGACATTATCGCCCTTGCCTCGACAAAACGAAAGTTGATCCGCGCCGGCTCGACTATTGTCGAAAAAGCCTACGCCGATGACGCCGACGTGAACGAACTTCTAGGCGACGCCGAAAAGGAACTGTTTGAGGTCTCCGATAAAAACAGTAAAAGCGACTATACTTCGCTCCAAAGCCTCCTCGAAGGCGCTTATGATCGTATCGAAGAACTTCATAAAAACCGCGGCTCCTTGCGCGGTCTGAAAACTGGTTTCCATGATCTCGACGAAAAAACCGCCGGTTTCCAGCCTGGCGATCTGATTATTATCGGCGCCCGCCCGGCCATGGGTAAAACGACCTTCGCCCAAAACATCGCCTATAACGTTGCCGAACTGAACGGAAAAGGCGTGCTGTTTTTCTCGGTCGAGATGAGCAAAGAAGAAATCGTCGATCGCATGATCTCCGATGTCGCCGGCGTTGATAGCTGGAATATCAGAACAGGAAACATTAGCGACGAAGATTTTGCCAAAGTTGGCGACGCGCTTGGCGAAATGGACAGCATCCCGCTTTATCTCGACGATACCTCGTCTCTATCCGTCTTAGACTTAAGAAATAAAGCTCGCCGCGCCGCCCATGACCACGACATCGGCCTGGTCGTCATCGATTATCTCCAGCTTCTTCAAGGTTCCGATCGTTACGCCGGCAATCGCGTCCAAGAAGTCACCGAAATTTCGCGCGGCCTGAAAACTCTCGCCCGCGAGCTTAGTGTGCCCGTCATCGCCCTCGCCCAGCTAAACCGTCAAGTTACCGACCGCGATAACCCGCGCCCAGTCCTCTCTGATCTTCGTGACTCCGGCTCTATCGAGCAGGATGCCGACCTCGTCATGATGCTCCATCGCCCCGATTATTACCATCAACACGACGACGATTACGAAGAGACCAACATTACCGAAGTCAACATCGTCAAGCACCGCCATGGCCCAGTCGGCAGCATCGAGCTTTACTTCCAGAAAAATCTAAACCGCCTCGTATCTCTGGACAAGAAGCACGAACCATAATATAATATATACATAGATGAAAAAGCATAAGATTTCTAGTCTCTTTCTTTACCGTCATCGTTTCGGTATCGGTTATACTTTGTTGACGCTCGCATTTATCGCCGTAATTTTCCTGATTCCGCTGCTTAGCCCGAACGGCCTTTCCGAAAGCGAGATGCAGTCCGCTGTCGACTCGGCCAGTTTAAGCTCCGAATCCATCTTGTCTGGCGAAATCGTCGATCTCCCTTATCACGCGCTCCAGAAAGTCTCGGCCCATTTCCTCGGACTTTCCACTTACTCGATCAAACTCCCTAGCATGATCATCGGCCTGTTCTTAGGGCTCCTCCTGATCTTACTTCTAAACCGCTGGTTTAAAAACAATGTCGCCCTGATTTCTAGCATCCTGACCGTCCTTTCCGCGCCTTTCCTCTATCTCGTCGGCTCCGGTACGCCCCTAATTATGCTAGTTTTTTGGCCGACCTTACTGCTCTGGCTTGGCTCAAAAATCCAGGGCGTAAAAAAGCCACGCGCCTCGTTCTGCTTCCTCTTTGCGTTCGCTCTACTCGTCTCGATTTTCACGCCGTACATGATTTATCTCGCCTTTTTCATCTTAGTTTATGCCTTAATCCATCCGCATCTCCGCTACACGATAAAAACTCTGCCAAAAGCCCCGTTTATCATCGCCTCTTTAATCGCGCTCGCCGGCCTCGGTTTTGTCGTCTATAACATGATAAAGGCCCCGGGGACCATTACCGGCCTGCTCTTCTCCAAAGATTTCAAAATCGAAGACTTCGGCGGAAACTTGCTCGCCGGCTTCTTGCCATTTTTCTCTTGGACCGGCAGCGTAGAAAGCGCCCTGCTCTCGCCGATGCTCGGTCTTGCCTCCGTCGCCCTCGCGATTACCGGCCTAATTTCTACCGCCAAGGGCTTTTTCGCCTCTAGAAATTCCATCGCCTCGCTCTTCATCATTTTCACCGTTCTTCTGACCGGCATTAACCCAGATTGTGCCATGCTGATCATCTTGCCGTTCGCAATTTTGACCGCCCATGGCATCCGCTACATCCTCGAAAAATGGTACGGCCTTTTCCCGGAGAACCCTTACGCCCGCATTTTCGCGATTTTCCCGGTCGGCCTCTTCCTTGGAATTCTACTCTTCTCTAGTACCTTCCATTACATTTTCGGCTACCGTTATAACCCCGCCGTCGCGAACAGCTTCGACAGCGACTTAAGCCTGATCTACGAAAATGTGGACGAAAACACCGCCCTGCTCGTTACCGGCGGCACGCTCGACTACGATTTTTATCATATCTTAAACAACAAATACCCGGTCATCACTTCGCCGAAAGATGCAAACGGCAAAGCTATCGCCTCTCTTGGTAAAGGATCGAACATCCCTGAAAATTATAAGTTATATCGCATTATCACCTCGCCAAAATCGACAAATTCTGATAGAATATACATATATAAGTAAGGAGTTATCATGGGACAAACTATGGACCAAATGAAAATGATCAAACAGCTAAAAAAGGCTCAGAAAGAGCTTAAAAACGAGATCGTTGAAGTCGAAGCCGGCGACGAAGCCGTCGTCGTTCAGATTACCGGCGAGCTGAAAGTAAAAAGCGTTAAGATCGACCCAGAAAAAGTTGATCTAGATAATATTGCAGAGCTTGAACATTGGATCGAGGAATGTTTCCGCGACGGCTACGCCAAGGCGCAGGAAGTCGCGACCGATAAGATGAAGCCGCTGATGGCTGGGCTCGGCAACTTAGGCTTGTAATGCTCCCGAAATCGCTCCAAGATACTATCGACGCTCTAGGACTTCTTCCTGGCGTCGGCCCGCGTACCGCTGAACGCTATGCTTACTATCTTTTTCGTAGCGACGAAAAAATCGCGAAATCCTTAATCGACAGCCTAGAAAAACTACATAGCGGCGTAAAATTATGCCCTGTGACTTTTGCGCTAATCGACAGTTCCGAAGAAGTTTCTCCGCTATATAGCGACCCTACGCGCGATAAATCTACCGTGCTGGTCGTCGAAGAGCCGCTCGATATTTTCGCCTTAGAACAGACGAAAGCCTATAAGGGTACATATCATGTCCTCGGCGGTGCAATCTCCCCGATCGACGGTATTACTGCCGACAAACTCCATATCAAAGAGCTAGAAGAGCGCATTAAAAAAGACCATGTTTCTGAAGTCATTATCGCGACGAACCCCTCCGTCGAGGGCGAATCGACCGCGCTCTTGCTCCAAAAAATGCTTAGCGAGCTCTCAGTTCCGAGCTTAAAAGTTACTCGCCTCGCCCGCGGCCTGCCGCTTGGCGTCGATTTATCTTACGCCGACCAAATTACCTTGTCGGCCGCCCTAGAAAATCGCACCGATTTATAATATAATATACCTATGTACGACACTTTTTCCGAATTTTTGAAAGATAGAAAGCGACTTTGCGTTATCCAGGCGGAAAATCCTGACGGCGATTCGCTCGGTTCCGCGCTTGCCTTAGACTTTTTGTTAAAAGATAAAGAAATTTCTTTGTACTGCCCGGTCGACATCCCGAAATATCTCCGCTATATGCCAGATTGGTCCCGCGTTACGAACGATTTCGACTTTCATGTCGACGGCTATATCATCGTCGATACCGCCGCCGAAGTTTTGCTCTCTAAACTCTTAGACGACGCCGCAATTAAAAATCGCTTGTTTACTTCCGAGATTTTTGTGCTCGACCATCACAAGACCGAAGACAGCCTGCCTTTCGCGCATAAAGGCTTGATCCAGGCTTTACCGTCTTGCTGCGATTTAATTTATAAAATCGCCGTCGAACAGGGAATTGAAATCGGAAAAGAAGCCGCCGAATATCTTGTCGCCGGAATTCTGTCCGATACGCTCGGCCTGACTGCCGCCTCAGTTACTTCTGATACTTTCCGCGCAGTCGCCGATCTTGTCGATAGAGGCGCGAACGTTTCCGAGCTCGAGGAAAATCGCCGCGAATTCATGAAAAAATCGCAAAAAATCTTGAATTATAAGGCCGATTTGATTAAAAAAGTTGAATATTTCATGGACGGCGCAGTCGCCACGGTCCATATTCCTTGGGAAGAAATCCAAGAATATTCCGACGAATACAATCCGAATGTTTTGATTTTGGAAGAACTCCGCCTCGTCGAAGGCGTCGAAGCGGCAGTCGCGGTTAAAACTTACCCCGACGGAAAGGTGACCGGAAAAATCAGAACGACCCGCGACTTCCCGTATGCCGATAAGCTCGCCGAATATTTTGGCGGCGGCGGCCATCCTTACGCTTCCGGCTTCCGTACTTACGACCTAGGTTACGACGAAGCGGTCCATGAGTTTATCGAGGCTTACGATAAAGTCAAAAAATCAGCAGCTTCTGATCCGGAGGTAGAAAATGAAACTTTATAACCAGCTTTCGAAAAAAGTAGAGAATTTTAAGCCGCTCGACCCGTCGAATGTGAAGATTTACACCTGCGGCCCGACCGTTTACGGATTTGCGCATATCGGAAATTTATGCTCTTATATATACTGGGATTTACTGGTCCGGGCTTTGGAATTGAACGATTATAAAGTTAATCGTGTCTTGAACTTAACTGACGTCGGGCATCTTACTTCCGACGCCGACGACGGCGAAGATAAACTCGAAAAAGGCGCCCGCCGCGAGGGAAAAAGCGTCTTCGAAATTGCCGATTTTTATATCGATGCTTTCTTGAAAGATTTTCATAGCTTGTGCCTTGTTGAACCTTCAAAAATCTGCCGCGCAACTGATTATATTGAGGAAGATAAAGAACTTGTGGATCTTCTGCGCGAGAAAGGCTATACTTATGAAACCGCCGACGGGATTTATTTTGACACTTCTCGTTTCGAAAAATACGCCGACTTTGCGCGGCTTGATTTGGAAAATTTACAGGGTGGTGCGCGCGTAGCTTTAAGCTCCGAGAAACGCAATGTTTCCGATTTTGCCGTCTGGAAATATGTTAAAGATGGCGAAGACCACGCCATGAATTGGGAATATAACGGCCGCGCGGGTTATCCTGGTTGGCACTTAGAGTGCGCGGCGATTTCGCACGCCAAGCTTGGTTTTCCATTAGATATTCATACCGGCGGGATTGATCATATTCCGATTCATCATACGAACGAAATCGCCGAAGCCGAAGCAGCTTACGGAGTTTTAATGTCCCGCTTCTGGACGCATTGTAATTTTATCACGATCGACGGCGAAAAAATCTCCAAGTCGCTCGGGAATATCTATACTTTAGCTGATTTGGCCGAGCGCGGTTTCTCGCCGCTCGACTTTAAACTTTGGGTCCTCCAGGGTCATTACCAGGGAACGAGGAACTTCAACTTCGACGACCTCGCCGCCGCCAAATCCCGCCGCTTAAAATGGCGCAATTTAGTGGCTAGAACTTATCAATTTGCAGAAAAAGAAAATTCTCAAAATGATTTTAAAGAAAAAATTTTAGAATTAGTTAGTAATAACTTAAGCTCACCAGAAGCTTTTGCAGAAATCGACGGCGCCGACCTCAGCCTTTCCGACTGGCAATTTGTCGATAAACTGTTCGGTCTAGATTTAGTTGCGACCTCGCCAGATGTTTCTGCTGAAGTTTTGCCGCTAATCGAAGCTCGCGAAACCGCCCGCTCTGAAAAGAACTTCGCCGCCGCCGACAAAATCCGCGACGACCTCGCCGCAAAAAACATCACCGTCCTCGACACTCCCTCCGGCCCAATTTGGCAATATTTAGCATAAGTGCTATAATAGAACCATCTCGCCATACTTCGGTCACTGGCGAAGATAAACGTTAGCTTTGGGCATTGTCATTTATACCCTTAGCCAGGAGCCAATAAATCAGGCTCGCATAAATGACTTCTAATCAATTAATTTAGGAGTTACTTATGAAAAACATTAACAATTATAAAGAGCAGGTAGAAGTAATGGCCCTCTTCGGCTACGAAATGACCCCTTGTCGCCCGCTAAGCTTTAAGCGAAAAGGCGAGAAGTACGAAGTCGAAGTCACCGAGCTATTACAGACCAGAATTCGCTTCGCGAAAAACGCGGCGATGCACATCTTCGACGTCGTTGCGAACAAAAAGCGCTACACGCTCGAGTTCAATTCCGTAGAATTGACTTGGCACGTCGCGCAGGCGTAAAGCGGCATAAAGCCAGCTCTAAAAACCGCCCAACTGGGCGGTTTTATGTTATAATATAATAAATGACATACTTAGATTACGCGGCAACTGGTCCACTTTTACCAGAGGCGATAACTGCGATGCGGGAGGCGGAACAAAAGTTTTTCGCGAACGCATCGGCTCTGCATACCCCTGGCCATCTTGCAATGAATAAAATCGAAGAAACTCGCGAACTTTTGGCCGAACTTATTAATGCTGATCCCGAAGAAATTATTTTCACTTCCGGCGCATCCGAATCTAACAATACCGTTATTCGCACTTTCGAGGGCCACGAAATTATTACTTCGCCGCTCGAACATCACTCCGTTATCGAGGCGGCAAAAGCCCTAAAAGGGAAAAAGAAACCTACTTTATATTCTTACATGTTCGCGAACAACGAAATCGGCGAATTTTTACCATTAAAAGACATCGCAAAAAAGGCCCATAAAAACAGTGATTTTATTCATTCCGATTTGACCCAAGCTCTCGGTAAAGTCCCGCTAGACGTAAAAGCCCTAGATTTAGATTACGCCACTTTTAGCGCCCATAAAGTCGGCGGCCCAGTCGGCGTCGGCGCACTTTACATCAGAAAAGGCGTGCCGTTTAAGCCGCTGATCATCGGCGGAAACCAGGAAAAACATCGCCGCGGGACAACTTATAATACTCCCGGAATCGCCGGATTTGGCGCCGCGCTAAAATATTTAAAAGACCATAAAACTTGGGAAATTTACGACACGAAAGTCCGAAAGCTTCGTGATGAACTCGCGAAAAGAATTCTCGCCGAAATTCCCGGAAGTAGTCTAAATACCGAACTAGATCGCGACAAATCTCTACCGAATATTTTAAATGCTTCGTTCGAGGCCGCCGAAGGGGAGTCGATCCAGCTTTATCTAGACGCCGAAGGAATCGTTGTTTCTACCGGCTCCGCCTGCGCCTCTGGCGATATTAAGCCAAGCCACGTTTTGATGGCTAAGACCGGCGACGCCGAAGTTGCCCATTCCTCGATTCGTTTTTCGTTTAGCCCGGAAAATTCCGAAAAAGACGTCGAAAAAGTCGTGTCGAAGCTCCCAGGAATTATCGATCGTTTACAAAAAATTAGTACTATAGAAAGGAAGACAAAATGAACGAAGGTCAAGATTGGATTTATACCGACATCGTCAAAGATCATTTTATGAATCCGCGAAATTTCTTATTTGGCGACGAGAAAAAATTTAAATGCGACGCCACTGGCATCGTCGGAAACCCAATTTGCGGCGATCAAATGAAAATGTTCATCAAGGTTAAAGATGGCAAAATCGAGGACATTCGCTGGAAGACTTACGGCTGCGCCTCCGCCATCGCTTCGACTTCCGCGCTCTCCGAGCTCGCGAAAGGAAAAACCTTAGACGAAGCCCTAGAAATCTCTGCTAAAGACATCGACGACTATCTCGGAAACCTCCCGAAACATAAATTCCATTGTTCTATCCTCGGCCACGACGCCTTAAAAGAGGCGATCGAAAACTATCGTAAAAAACAATAGAACCGATTGATTGTAAATCGAACCGGTCCTTATTGTTAGCTGTTTTAGCTTAGTCGTCGTATTTGTAGACTTTCTTGTACTTCTTGAAGTATCCGATAGTCATGAGTGCTGCAAAGAACTCAGAGAATACAGCAGAGTACCATACGCCGTAGAAGGCCGCCTCATAGCTCGAACCGAATACGATAAAGAAGATAATCGGCACGAGAATGACGGTCGCCATGTTGAATACCAATGTTCTTACGATCGAAATAATCGCGGAAACTTTACCATTACTAAAGGCGGTAAAGAGACCGGAGCCGAAGGTCGGAATCCCCTTGAACAGGAAGGATAGCGTGAAGATCATAAGACCATCAAGCGTAATCTGCATAAGAGCTTCATCTCCGTGGGAGAATGCGGCCGCTAACGGCTGCGCCAGAACTTCGATTAAGAAGGTCGCGGCGATGCCGATGATGATAACGATCAGTGTACTCTTATGATAAAGGTTCTTCAAATTCTTCGTATTATTAGCGCCGTAGTTATACGAGAACAGCGGCGTGATACCAAGCACCAAACCAGAAGCAACAGCGGCGAAAATCGAGTTGACGTAGCCGACCGTACCGAAGGCCGCGACACCCATATCGCCAATCATGTAAAGGAACAAACTGTTGTAAACGATGTTGATGATGGAACCGGAGATGTTAGTAAAGAACTCCGACGAACCGTTTCCGCAAGCCTTCGCCAAAGCTTTGAAGCTCACCATCGGTTTCCCGAGGCGGAGCAAACTCTTATTTTTACTAAAGAAGTAAATCAACGGAATAATGCTACCGATGATCAGACCAGCTGCCGTCGAAATAGCTGCCCCAGAGACCGCTTTCGTAGGGTCACCCTGAGACAATACTCCGATTAAAATCGTATCGCCTACGATGTTCGCGATACCAGCAAGAATCGTGAAGATAAGTCCAAGATTCGGCTTTTTTGCAGTCGTTAGGAAGCTCTGGAAATAGAACTGCAACATGAAAAGCGTTAACGCTGGAATCAAAATGCGTCCGTAAGTGAGACAGAAAGGCATCATTGTCTCCGTCACGCCGAGCGCACTAAGCAACGGCTCAAAAGTAAACCAGAGGATTACCGAGCCAATAACGCCGATGGCGATTAAGGCGTAAGTGAAAAATGAGAAGTAACCTTCTGCTTGTTTTTTCTTGCCTTCGCCTAAGGCCTTAGCGACCAGAGCGCTACCACCAGTACCAAACATGAAACCGATAGCTGCGATGATCATAAAAATAGGCGAAACTTGGTTAATCGCCGCAAAAGGCGTCGTCCCGCCGAAGTTGGATACGAAAATACCGTCAACGATACCGTATACCGATGCGATAAGAATCGCAAAAATCGTCGGCAAAACGTATTTAAACAGCTTGCCGAGCGTGAAGTGTTGCGTGAAAGCACGCGCGTCTTCGTCCATTAGATCCCTTTCTTATTAAATTATATATTATATATACTTGGCTGGAGCGGAGGGATTCGAACCCCCGAATGGCGGGACCAGAACCCGCTGCCTTACCACTTGGCGACGCTCCAATACTATTAATTATAGCATAGAACCCTGGCAAAATCCAGAACAATATGCTAAAATTAGCATAAGCATTATGGAAAAAGTTATGAAACCCACGAAACACCCCTTAGAAACTATCGAAGACGTCGACGAATTTTACGAGCGTTTAGATCGTAAAAATCTGACCCAGTCTCTTTCCGAAGAGCGCCCATACACTTATTGGACTATCGAACTTTACGATAAGGCAAACGGTATCCGCGGTGGTGGTGGCCTCGGTGTTCTCGCGGCCGACACGAGAAGAGTCGCCGAGCAAATGAACGTGCCCTTAACTTTAATCACTCCGTTTTACCCATCCGAACAACACCAAGAATGTGAAGTCAAAAACGAAAATGGCAACTTCAAATTCGAAAATAAAACCCGCTCCGAAAAAGTCGATTACGAAAAATTTGGCTACACTTTTATTGATACCGTAAACATAAAATGCAACAACGAAATCGCTAGTCTCGATGTAATTGAAAAACAACTCGGCAGCACTAAGATCCTTTGCATTACCGAACCGAATTTCGGCGAGCTTTATTCCGGCGACTCCGGCGGAGACCATCGCCTGTACCAAGAAGTTGCGCTCGGTTTCGGTGGTTACCAAGCCCTAAAACTCATGGGCTTAAAACCTGCGATTATGCAGTTAAACGAAGTCGCGACTTTCTTCGCCGCGCTAGCCCGCCTCGACGAACTCGCCAGTAACGGTATGGATTTCTACGAAGCCGTCGTCTATACTAGAAAACATACTTTATATACGAATCACACTCTCGTCCAGGCCGCCGAGGCCAGCTTCCACTACGACCAGTTCGAGCGCTACGTCTTCCCGAACCTAAAATCGCCAGCCGTAAAAAAATGGCTCTCCGATAAATTTGATAACGGCACAATTCGCCTTTCTACCGTCACGATCGAAATCGCCGAACTAAGATCGGGTGTCAGCAAACTCCACGCCCGCGTCGCAAATTACCACGAGCTTTCCGGCAAAAAAGTAAAATTCAAGGCCGTAACGAACGGTATCGACATCCCGACTTGGACCGAGCCAGAAGTTATAACTTACTTAAAAGACCAGGGAATTATTGACAAATTCTATCTCCCGACCGAAGACTACGAAGAAAAAATCAATAGTATCTCCGCTAAAGATATTAGGAAACTAAAACTACAGGGCCGAAAAGAGCTAAATAAAGTCCTGGAACATCGAAAAGATCAGTACGGCAACAACATCGAAATCCCAGAAGACGCTTTGCTTTTTGAATTCAAGCGTCGCTTTGTCGATTATAAGCGCCCGTGGCTGCCATTTTCCGACCCAGAAAAATTAAAAGAAATTCTAGAAACTTATAATGCTCATTATGTCCTCGCTGGCCGTGTCCACGAAGGCGACGTCAGGATGTCCGAAAAGCTAAAAAATCTCCTGAAATTAATCGACGAAGACGAAGTCCTAAGACGAAGAGTTCACTATCTTCCAGATTACGACGAAGAGCTCGGCCGCGCCCTGAGCCTCGGCAGTAACATCGCAATCAACACCCCGATTGTCGGCCTCGAGGCCTGCGGTACATCCTGGATGAAAGATATTATTAACCTCGGTATCCTCGTCAGTACCCACGATGGTGGCGTCGCCGACTGCCCAGCGGACAGCTATCTTAATATCGCTGGCCAAACCGAATTCGAGGAGGTCCAAAACCTATATGCGAAAATGAGTGAGGCCGCAAAAGCCTGGAACGAAGACTTTAACCTGGAATATATTATTAAGACCGAGTTAAAGAACTTCCTTCCAGTCATTTCCGGAACCAGGATGCTAAAAGATTACCTGAACTATCTTTTCTAGGAAATTTTTCCGCGCGAAAGTTTCAGAACTTTATCCGCCTGCTCCGCCACTTTCCGAGAATGCGTTACGATAATCACAATCTTTTTATCTTTATGCGCCAGATCCTTAAACACATCAATAATTTTCGCTTCCGTATCCTCGTCCAGATTTCCCGTCGGCTCGTCCGCGACGATAATCGGCACATCCGAAGCCAGCGCCCGAGCTATCGCCACGCGTTGCTGTTGTCCACCGGAAAGTTTATTGACCAGCCTAGAAGCGCAAGCCGCGTCCAGTCCAACTTTCTTCAGATATTTCAGCGGATCGTCATGCCGCCCCGCAAAGTCAATCGCGACCTGCACATTTTCCGCCGCCGTCATATACTTAATCAAGTTGAAACTCTGAAACACAATATTTACATATTTCAGCCGAAAGTCGGAAAGTCCAATCTCGCGAATCGATTTGTCATTGTATTTTATATCCCCGTCTTGAATCTCGTCCAGCGCGGATAGGAGGGAAAGCAGCGTGGTCTTTCCCGAACCAGACTCACCCTGGATGGCGTAGAGTTTCCCCTCGGAAAACTCTGCCGAAACGCCTTTTAAAACTTTGACCGGCTCCGCTTGATCTTTATAAGTATATTCTAAGTCCGAAATTACTAACTTGTTCATATTTACTCCTTTCCTTGTAAAATTTTCTTTGGCGAGTAGCGCAGGATACTAATCGCTGGAAGTAGCAAGGCGACCAAAATCACGCCATACCCACTCGCGAACAGTAGCGCGAAATCTGAAGGTTTCGCCGAAATATTGATTTCAGAGATCACATTCTCATTTTCTTTTCTAGATGAATTCGAAGCGCCAGACATCTCCGGAGCATCATCAGTCGAAGACGACGACCCGCCCATCGCCCCCGGTTTAAACGAACCGCCAGGCCCGCCGCTCGGGCGTCCAAAATTCTTCTCGGAAGCCTCGGAAGAAGAAGCGATTTGCGAATCAAGAATTCCTTGACCCATAGTTTTCGCCAGTACCGTCGAAGTCGCCGTCGATAGCGCAAACGCCACCGTCCCGACCATAACGAGTTCTAGGAAAATCTGCCCAATAATATTTAGTTTTTTCGCGCCGAGCGAAGTCAAAACCCCGATCTCATAGCGCCGATCTTTAACGTTAATCATCACGATTAGCGTAATAATTACCGCCGCCGCAACAATCACGATGATCAGAATCGTTGTCGCAAAACTCCCCACGCTCTCAATCGGCCCGACCATCTGGTCATACTCTCTCGTATCCTCGCTCGCGGTCAAATTTTTCTCGGCCAGTTCCGGAAATTCCGCGTTAATCCAGGAGATGAACGCCTCCGCATTTTCTGCATTTTTGAGTTCATACGAAACGTTTTCGACTTTATAATCACCATTATTATAGTCGTCGCTCGAAATAAACTTCGCCGCCGTATCCACGTTCATGTAGATCGTATTCGCATTAAACATATTCTCCGAAACATCATAGATCCCCATGATCGTCAGCGTAACCGCCGCGTTATTATTAATATTCGTCATGGTGATCGTATCGCCGACCGAAAGATTATTTTCCTCCGCCAGGTCAACCGAAATGATACACTTATCCGTATCGTCTTCGTCAAAGTACTCGCCCGACGAAATCGACATCGAGCCGTTTTTAACCTGCTGAATAAACGCGTAGGAATTTATTCCGGAAATCGTAAAATCGCCAGAATTTTCTTCTGCTTCCGGCCCGCCCATCCGACCGCCAAATCCCCCGCCGAAATTGCCGCCACTAGTTTCGATCGCGGTAAGCGCATCATCATTCGCCGAAGACGATATACTATATGTATAGTCTTTAACGTAATCCGACTGTGCAATTTTATCCGCAACCGACTTCGTTACGCTCGGCCGCTCAAATTTCGCCGGCGCCGAAGAAGACGAAGATTTAAGCTCCTCGAAACTCTTTGAGCTTGGATCGCCCATCTCTTCGCGAAGTTTTTCCATGTCCGCCTGGATCGTCACGGTCCCGCCGAGCGATTCTTTCGCATATTCCATCTGCTCATTTACCGCAGATTTAATAACTATGGCCGCTAAAATCAGGTTGCTCATTGCAAATAAAATCAGCCCGATAATAATCGACCTCCCCGGCTTTCGCTTTACCGAAAGCCACGATCTTTTTAGCATATTTTTAAACATACATCGTCCTTTCATTTAATATTATTCCCATTATATTTATTGAACCTTAATAAAACCTTAAAATATATCCTCCCAAAACATAATGAGATTTAGACCAGATTTGAGCGCGTAATTTTTACAATTCATTGTAAAAATTACAAGCGCTCAAGTCCGTTTTGGGAGGATATATTTTAAGGTTTATTTAAGCTTTCGAATAGTATAATGAGAGTATGAGAATATTATATGTAGAAGACGAAAAATTTTTAGCCGACGCCGTAATCCACGTTTTGGAAAAATCCGGCATCTCCGTCGAATGGGCAGACAACGGCGAAGATGGCTTGAACCTTGCGATAAAACCAATTTACGATTGCATCATTTTAGACGTGATGCTTCCGAAAATGTCAGGTTTTGATATCTTAAGACATCTCCGCGAACGCGAAGTTAAAACGCCGATAATTATGTTGTCTGCGCTGTCGCAAGCCGAGGACAAAATCAAAGGCTTAAATTACGGCGCAGACGATTATCTCGCGAAACCGTTTAAGACCGCTGAGTTGATCGCCCGGCTCCAGGCCTTGTCCCGCCGCCCCGCGCTCCAGGACGAAAAAGTTATCCGTTTCGGCGACTTATATTATGATAAAGAAAACCGCACGTTGAACGAACTCGACCTAACGGAAAAAGAGGCCCTACTTCTAGAAACGCTACTAATCGAGCCGGACCGCGCAAAAAACAAAGAACATATTCTAAACCATATTTGGGGCAGTGATAATTACGGCGACGATAATTATGTCGAGGTCTACGTTAGCTATCTTCGCAAAAAATTAAAGAAACTAAATAGCAAAGTCCAGATTAAAACTATCCGAAATCTTGGCTATAAACTAGTTTATAAGGTAGAATAGAAATATGTTCGGGAAACTAAAGCGAAAATTCATTTTAACCGCAACTTTAAGTTCCGCGGCGGTTCTCCTGATCGCCTTTTCGGCGATATATTTCATCGTTTCCCATAATATTCATCATCGCCCGCCGATGAAAATGAACGAACAAGCAGAGCAAATCGAACCCGCAGAACCCGCAGAACCCGCAGAACCCACAAACCCAACAGAGCCCTTAGAGCAAGACCCCCAACAAGACATTTTCGAAAACCGCATTAAAGCCGATCGCGAAAAATCGCTAGAAACCTTGCTGATCTCGCTCATCATGACCGGCGTCGCCGTCGAAATCTTGGTCGTTCTTGTTTCATTTTTCCTCGCCGAACATTCGATAAAACCCGTCCGCGAGGCTTACGAAGCCCAAAAATCTTTCATCGCGAACGCATCCCATGAAATTAAAACTCCGCTCGCCATTATCCAGGCAAATCTCGAAGCCGCCGATATAAAAGGGAACCCTTGGCTCGACAATGTCGCGAAAAAGACCGAGGAGCTAAGCGTCTTAAATACCCAGCTTTTGTCGCTTGCGAGAATGGATGTCGCGCCAAATGATGAAGCTAAGCCCGAAGCTGTCGACCTTTTAAATCTCGTCGAAGAAACGGCCAGCTGTTACGCGCCTAAACTCGCCGAGAAAAAAGCCGAGTTAAAACTCTCCGGGAAGGGAACTATAAAGTTAAATCGCGCCGACTTAAACCAGCTCTTAAACATCCTGATCGACAACGCCGTAAAATATTGCGACAAAAAAGTCATAGTAGAAATTACCGAAAATAAAATCGCAATCAAAAACGACGGCGCCACTATCTCGAAAACCGACCAAAAACACATCTTCGACCGTTTTTACCAGACCGACAAAACTAAGCCTGGCGTCGGGCTTGGCCTTTCTATCGCAAAACAGCTCGCCGAGAAAAATCATTGGAATTTAAAAGTCGAATCAGGCAAGAAAACCACGACCTTTACCCTAAACTTCTAGCATGCTATAATATATAGATATTATGCTGCGATTTTTCCGTTATCTTGAGCCGTATTGGCTGAAAACAATTCTCTTGGTCGTCGCCATCGGCGGCCAAGTTTGGGGTACCCTGGAACTTCCGGCCTTAATGGCAAAAATCGTCAACGAAGGAGTCGCGACCGGAAACGACAGCGTGATCTGGGGAATCGGACTTCAGATGCTCGGCTGTACCGCGATCGCCGCCGGCTGCGCGCTCGTCGCCTCGTTCTTCTCCTCAAAAATCGGCGCCGCCGTCGCACGCGACATCCGCGAAGACGTTTATAAAAAGATCCTAAGTTTCAGCGTCCATGAAATCGACAAATTCTCGACCGCTTCTTTAATCACTCGGACGACAAACGACATCGCCCAGGTCCAGCAGACTATTATCCTCTGTCTTTCCATGCTCTTACGCGTACCGATGATGGCCGCCGGCGCCATTTACGAAGCGATCAAAACCGCGCCGGACATGACCTGGATTATTCTGCTCGCCGTCGGTGCTTTGCTACTTTCCGCGATTATTATCATCGGCCTCGCTCTGCCAAAGTTCAAAATTTTCCAAGAGCTTCTCGATAAAATCACTCTCCTAACTCGCGAAAACTTGACCGGACTTCGCGTAATTCGCGCCTTTAATAAACAACGTTACGAACACAAAAAATTCGAGCGAGAAAACGACAAAATTACTCGCGTAAACATTTTTATCAACAACGCCATGTCGTTCCAGGCGCCGCTTATGACTTTAATTTTCAACGGCACAACCCTGCTCTGTATCTGGGTCGGCATTTCGCTCCTTACGACGAATATGTCTTATCTCGGCGACATGATGGCCTTTATGCAGTATGCGATCCAGGTCGTACTCTCCTTCCTTTTCTTGGTCGTCTTATTCGTACTTCTGCCTCGCGCCAATGTTTCCGCGAAGCGTATTAACGAAGTCTTAAAAACCGAGCCAAAAATCACTTGGAAAAAGAAAACCGAAAAGGTCCCAGAAAAAACTCCGTCCGTCGAGTTTAAAAATGTCAGCTTCGCTTACGATAGCGCCGAAACCAGCGCGCTCGAAAAAGTCTCATTTAAAGCCGAGGCCGGAAAAACTACCGCTTTCATCGGCTCGACCGGCTCCGGAAAATCGACGCTAATAAATCTGATCCCGCGCTTTTACGACGCGACAAAAGGCGAAGTCCTCATAGATGGCGCGAACGTCAAAGATTACGCGAAAAAAGATTTGATGAAAAAAATTGGCCTCGTGCCGCAGAGGGGTGTACTTTTCGCTGGCAGTGTAAAATCTAACATCGCCTTCGGAAATCCGACAGCCGATATAGAATCTGCCGCAAAAATTGCCCAAGCCGAAGAATTTATTGAAAACCTGCCGAAAAAATACGATAATAATATTGCCCAGGGCGGGACTAACGTTTCCGGCGGTCAGAAACAGCGCCTCTCAATCGCTCGCGCCATCGCGAAAAATCCCGAAATTTATATTTTCGACGACAGTTTCTCCGCGCTCGATATGAAAACTGACGCAAAACTCCGAAAGGCCTTAAAGAAAGTCACAAAATCTTCCGTTGTTTTAATTGTTGCCCAGCGTGTTTCCACGATTAAAAACGCCAACCAAATTATTGTCCTAGACCAAGGGAAAGTTAGAGGTGTCGGCAGTCATAAGGAGCTTCTAAAATCTTCCGAAATTTACCGCGAAATCGTAAAATCCCAGTTTTCCGACGAGGAATATAAAAAGGAGGTAAAAGATGCCCGCTAAAACTAAAAAACCTCGCGAAAAATCCTCCGCAAAATTCTTCTTTAAATCCTTAAAACCTTGGGCTTTGCCGATTATTATCGCTTGTATTTTTGCCGCCGGCGCAACCGTCCTCATGATTTTCGGCCCAAAAATCCTCGGCAACATGACGACCGAAGCCGCGAAAAGCCTCGGCGCGACCGGCAAAATCGATTGGGCGCCGCTCGCCGGAAACGCGATAACTCTGATTATTCTTTACTTAATTTCCGTCGTGCTTGGCTATTTCGAAAACTTTATTATCGGCCGCATCGCCGCGAAATACATCAAGAAAACTCGCACAGAAATTCTAAACAAAATCGACCGCCTGCCGATCGCCTATTTCGACAAACATAAATACGGTGACACCCTCTCACGCATGACGAACGACGTCGACACCGTCGGCCAGTCGCTCCAAAACTCCCTTTCCGAAATTATCAGCAATATCGTTATGTTGATCGGTATCCTGATCATGATGCTGACGATTTCGCCGCTACTTTCTTTGATCGCCGTAATTTCTATTCCGATTTCGACTATTTTCGTTGCCAAAATCGCCGGTCGCGGCCAAAAATATTTCCGCCGCCAACAAGACACGCTCGGCAGCCTAAACTCGACAATCGAAGAAGATTATTCCGGCCAGCTGATTATTAAACTAAATAATCATGAGTCCGCTTCGCTCCAAGATTTTCGCGAAACGAATAATTTACTTTATAACTCCGCTTGGAAAGCCCAATTCTTCTCCGGCCTCGCCTTCCCGATTACCCATGTTTTTACGAACCTAAGTTACGTTATAATCTGTATCGTCGGCGGCTACGAAGCGATCGCCGGCATGATCACGATTGGTAACGTCCAGGCTTTCATCCAATACACGACCCAGTTTAACCGCCCGATTACCTCGATCGCCCAGATCGCCTCGACCATCCAGCTCACCCTCGCCGCCGCGGAGCGCATCTCCAAATTCCTCGCCGAAGACGAGGAAAAAGAAGAGGGAAGAGAAGAACTAAAAAATATAAAAGGCGACATTGAGTTTAAAGATGTGAACTTCAACTACAGCGCCGACAAGCCCGTGATCAAAAACTTAAGCTTTAAGGCCTCCGCCGGCGAAAACATCGCCCTCGTCGGTCCGACCGGCGCCGGAAAAACCACGATTGTAAATCTCCTGATGCGTTTTTACGATCCAGTAAGCGGCAAAATCTTAATCGACGGAAACGATACGAAAGCCGCCGAAAAATCCAGCGTCCGCGAACTTTTCGGCATGGTCCTCCAGGACACTTGGCTTTTCTCCGGAACGATCGAGGAAAACTTGCGCTATGGAAACGACGACGCGACTCTCGACGACGTGAAAAAAGTCTGTAAATATCTCCATATCGATCATTTCATCACTTCGCTCCCGAAAGGTTATAAAACTAAAATTTCTGAAGACTCGGACAATATTTCCGCCGGCGAAAAACAGCTCTTAACGATCGCCCGCGCGATGTTAAAAAATCCGCCGATGATGATCCTAGACGAAGCGACCTCAAATGTCGATACGCGTACAGAGCAGCTGATCCAGGACGCGCTCGAGAAATTAAGTAAGAATCGTACTTCGTTTATCATCGCCCATCGTCTAAGCACGATCCGGAGCGCCGATTTAATTCTCGTGATGAAAAACGGCGAAATTGTCGAGCAGGGAACCCACGAGAAGTTGCTCAAAAAGAACGGCTTTTACGCCGAACTTTATAATTCCCAGTTTAAAGATTAAACAGCTTCTTTAGTCGCTCGTGCACTTCCTCGATCGACCCCTTCGCGTCCATCACCGGAATATCGAAGTCCTTAGCAACTTTTAGATACGCCGGGTTAATCTTGCGCTGAAACTCATTACCTTGGGACTTCCAGACCTCGCCTTTCCGATCCCAGTTCGCCCCAGTCTGAATCCCCAGTCGCTCCGCCTGGTCTTTCTCGTTTAGTGTCATGAATACGATTTTGTCCGGCTTAAAATACCGCTCCGGCATAACCGCTTTATGCACTTTCGTAATCAGCGACCGACTCACCCCCGCCGCATAGCCTTCGTAAATCAAAGTCGAAAACCAGTTTCTCGCTGTAATGACTACCCCGCCCTCGTTTAAAACCGGCTCGGCCAACTTCCGCCATTGTTCATACCGATTTACTATATATAATAATACTCTCGTCCGATGGTCAATATCTTGCTTCGAGCCATAGTTAAGCTCCGCAATTTTCTGGATAAACTTATCTTTCGAACCAGTCCCAGACTCCGAATAATAAACAACCTTCTTACCCTGCGCCTGCAAATATTCCGCGAGCAGCTTCGCCTGTGTATCTTTCCCCGTCCCATCCTGACCTTCAATCACGATATACATATATATATTATATCACACTGATCATTCTAAAACGCGCAAAAACTAAATCCGCGAAACTAGATATAGCGGGAAATTATCAATCTTATCATTTTTCTTGTATGGCAAAATCGAAACTTTTACTCCTCGCGGAATGTCCCACTTCGAGACGAAATTATTGAGCGAAACTGAAGCTAAGTTTTTGCCCGATTTAACTTCTACTGGAACTATCTGATCCTCATCCTGAATTAAAAAGTCAATCTCGCCCTTAGAATCATCATTCGAATAATAATACGTCGGGGTCTTTCGCGCACGAAGCTCCTGAAAAACAAACTGCTCCGCAAACGCCCCCTTATATTCCTCAAACAGCACTCCGCTATCCATGATCGTTTGTGGCGGAATTTGTGCTTTCGCCCCGAGTAGACCAATATCCGAGAAAAACAGTTTAAAGATATTCCTCGAAGCATACGCCTTCAAAGGAATTTTTACCGCATTGACCCGCTCAACTCGCGAAACTAAGCCCGCATCTTCCATCCAAAGCAGAGCCGAATCATACTCCCTAGCCCTCGCGCTCTCACGAATAGCGTTAAAAACGAATTTTTTGTTCTCCCTGGAAAGAAATGTCGGCGCAACGTCGTAAATCTCTCGAATTTTCGGAGTATCCGCGTTCGGCGCGTGCTTCGAAAAGTCCAGCTCGTACGCATCGATAATTTGCGCCTGGATCTCCCGAATTTTCGCAAAATTCTCTCCCCTTCGATAATTATCGACCGCCTCCGGCATCCCCCCGACGACCATATAAGCCCTTAAATAGTCCGTCAGTTTTTCATGAAAAACCGGCGACTCATCGAGCGAAACTCCCTCCCCACTAATGACTTTCGCATAACCATCCTCGCCTATCGCCTTTAGAAATTCATAGAAGTCCATCGGCAAAACATCGACAGAATCGACCTTCCCAACAGGGAACGAAGTTCCGCTATGCAGCGCAACCCCGAGCAAACTCCCCGCGACCGCAACATGATATTCTGGAGCATTCTCGCAAAAATATTTCAGGCTAGAAAGCGCACGCGGCACAGCCTGAATCTCATCAAAAATCAAAAGCGTCTCTCCCGGAATTATCCTAACATTTTTAATGTTTTCTATCGCCCTTAAAATCCGCTCTACGTCAAGATCCGGCGCAAAAACCTCCTCCATCCCAGGGGTATCCTCCATATTAATATATACTACGGACGAATAATTTTCTTCACCAAAATGCTGGAGTAGCCAAGTTTTACCAACTTGACGCGCCCCGCTTAAAATCAAAGGTTTCCGATCCTTAGATTTTTTCCACTTTTCTAGTTCTTTTAGGACTTTTCTATACATAAGCACTCCTTACCCCTATATTATACCACAAAAACTGGCGAAAATGTGGAAAAAATCACAAAATCGCCGGCGAAAATGTGGAAAAAATCACATTTTCGCCAAATCCCCTCATGCTATAATATACCTGCGAGCCAGTAGTCTGCTCCGGTTCTGCCGTTTTCACCGCACCAGACACTTGTTCAGGAGAAAGGCTGAGTTGACTCTTGCAACCCCGATCTAACTGATCGGAACAAGGCTAGGTCTACCTAAGACCGTTCGTTTCCGATTATGCGGAAACGCACATTTTAAGACAACTCTGAAATCCGTTCTTGTTGTTCTTATGCTGCGAAGCGAAGAACTCAGAAATTCGGGTCTACAAGTATAGTTTGGAGATTGCCGGAAGCGCAGGTACGCCTGCCTTCGTCCTGTCTGGCAACCGCAACGGCAGCAGTACCAACAATCAGGGCTCCAACGGCAACTATTGGTCCTCTACGGCCAACTCGTCAACCAACGCGTACAACCTAAACCTGAATAGTTCTAGCGTGAATCCGCAGAACAACAACAACAAGTACAACGGGTTAACCGTACGTTGCGTAGCCTCGTCCTAGGCGGCGGCGCTCTCGTGCGCGGTTCGGCGTTCTAGTCGTGACTATCTCCAAACTGGCTCGCACTATGCCAAAGTACTGTCCCAGCATAATGTTTATAAATTTCCCATTCCAACCGTCGGATAGCTTTAGCATTTATCCCTTTCGTGCTCATACATTTACCATGACCAAAGTAGGAAATAAAACTTTCCGCTGTCTTCTTCCCGACGCCAAACGCCGCGGCGGCGTTCAAAAAATTGCGCTTAAATCTCCGCGACGTGACCATTTTATTCGGATAGATTACCGCACCGAGAAATTCCACGCCCTTGTCGACATTTTGACAATAAAATTTGTGCGGATGTAGGGTTAGCCCTAAATTATCTGCTAAATATTTGCGAATTTTCTCAATATCCTTAAGCGCCTGTGACAGCTGCTCCTTTGTTACTACGATGAAAAAGTCGTCGACATATCGACCATAATGTTTGTAGTCAAGCGTCGTTTTTACATACCAATCAAACCGATTCATGAAAATATTTGCCGCAAGCTGCGAAGTCAGATTCCCAATAACTAGCCCAAACCCCGACGGTTGGTTACACATTCTCTTATTAAAAGGAACTTTTAGGCGCGCTTTTTTACTTTGGCGTCCACGATGACGTACGCCATCCATCGGGTCGTCCATGATGACTTTGCGCCAAATAAATTTCAGAAAATCCCTCATCGCCGGCTTATCCGAAAACTGTTTGTCGAGCCCCTTAGCAATGATTTCGAATAATTTCTTCCTTTCTATGCTCATAAAAAACGATTGTATATCACATTTTATTACATAAGTTTCTATTGTATATCCCTGGGAAACCGAACGAATATGATCTCGCAAGCGAGAAATCCCGTCTAGCGTCCCTTTGCCCTTTTGGCAGGAGTACGAATCACGAATGAACCGACGTTCCCACCATTCGCCAGACATGTTATACAAGAAATGCTGGACGACCCGATCGCGAAACGGCGCGGCCACGATCTCGCGCGGAACCGGGTTCTGGACATCAAACTGAATCCCTCGAGAAGGCTTATACCGCCTACTAATTAAATTATCTCTTAAGATTCGCAAATTCCTGAACCAATTTAGTTCAAATATATGCTCGTCGTCCGTCCCGCGTTTGCCTTTTCGCGCATCAAGATAAGCTTTAAAAAGCTCGCTTAAAAGCCAAGGCTTAAACTCCATTTCTCTTATGCTTCCTTTCCGTTTTCTCGACCGCCACAAGGGCATCATCTACTTTCTCGGCCAACCTCAACGCCGTCGTCTGGGTCGTCATTCTCGCGTCAAACGCCATCGAAAGCAACGAATCTATCTCTATAAGTAGCATCTTCTCTTTCGGAAAATATTCCTCAACCGAAATATATCCCCTCTCTACCGCATAATGTAGCGCTAGCGCCCTGCTAGCAACCTTTATTATATCTTTCCCGACTAGTTCTTTCTGGTCGTCTTTTAGCTTTCTCGCAAAATCATACATCCGCTGGGTCATTTCGCGAATCGCTTTCGCCGCAGTTGAAAACTTTGCTGCCGGGATGAGGACTTTGTTGACCTCTTCCCATTTTCTAGCATCCTCATCCAAAAAACCAATAAATTTTTCTTTCGAAAAAGCCTGCGGAAATTTCACCGTCAAGATTCCATCCTTTTCCGGGATGATTTCGTATGTCAGCGCCTTCGCATACTCCAAAAAGCGTGCCTTGCTCCGGATAGAAATAAACCCAATCGCCGAAACAAATTCCCGATCCTCGTCTTTTTGCAAATTCGGCTCGCTCAGACTGCTGTACTTCGCTCGCTTGGTCAATTCCGGGAACATGGCCTCTTTATAGAAAATTGCTGACCGCCCAAAAATTTTATACCATCCCTCGCCGATCGACTTGACGAGATAGATGTACTGATAATTTTTTTCTTCCAGCTTCATGATTTTTTTCTTGCGCGCAGTGTACTCTTGGCGCTCAGTTCGCTTTTTGTCGCGGCCTTCAGCCGCCCTCTTGTCTCTCTCTTCTTTATCCATTTTGCTCCTTTCTTACTTCTTACTTCGCTCCTCCTTAGCGCCCGCCTGCGGCGGGCTTTTTCGGAGAAAGGCACGACTAGAACGCCGAACCGCGCACGAGAGCGCCGCCGCCTAGGACGAGGCTACGCAACGTACGGTAAACCCGAGGTACTTGACGTTGTAGTCCTGCGGAACCACGCTAGAACTATTCAGGTGTAGGTTGCACGCGCTGGCTGACGAGTAGGCCGTAGAGGACCAATAGCGGCCGTAGGAGCCCTGATAGTAGGTACTGCTGCCGTAGCGGCCGCCAGACAGGACGAAGGCAGGCGTACCTTGCATTGCCGAGGAACTACTATAATTGTTGTAGAGGGTCTGGAATTCGGAGTTTGTTGGCAGTCTCCAGCCTTTCGGACAAATACTTGCCGTAGCGTTACCGGAAGACATCGAGCAGGTTCCGGTTCCAGCCGTCGCGGCATACCAGTTGTAATAGTTGCCGTAAGTAGTGTTTCCGGAGGACATATTGTATGCTGTATTTGAGCAGGAGGTCGTAAAGGAGGTATTTGCC
>JAFRBS010000001.1 GCA_017404725.1 Candidatus Saccharimonadota bacterium
CCCCCCCCCGTGACGAATTTTTCTTTATTACCTTTACGGCTCATCTTACCTCCTGCCATAACATAAAATTTAATAATACAGTCCTTAGACCTTCTATACCCCCTATTCTACACTACCATAACCGCAATGTCAACCCTTTTTCACGCCAGAAAAATTAGCATTCTATTGCCAATTTTTCCAAAAAACGACCAAAATTAGCATTCTATTGCAAATTTTTCCAAAGTTGACGAAACCGTCGGTTTCGAATACAATAAGAATAAGTTAATTAAATAGCTATGAAATCCAAAAAAGCGCCAGATTTAACGACGGTGAACCGCCGCGCGAGATACGATTACGAGCTCGGCGATGATCTTTCTGTCGGCATGAGCCTAAGCGGCCCCGAAGTCCGGAGCATCCGCGATAACCACGTCCAGCTAAAAGGCTCCTTCGTTACGATCCGAAACGGCGAACTCTGGCTAAATAACTTAACCCTTGGCTCCGAAACCGCGCGAAATATTAAGCTCCTCGCGACAAAAAGCCAAATCGCCGAGTTAGAAAAGAAAAAACATCAAGAGGGTATAACTATCGTCCCGACGAAACTGCTCGGCGGCGGTCGCCATATTAAACTCATCATCGCGATCGGCAAAGGTAAAAAGAAATACGACAAGCGCCAGACTATTAAAGGCCGCGATTTAGACCGCGAAGAAAGACGAGGCCTAAAATGAGCACTAAAACCTACAAGATCTTCTCCTGGAACGTCAACGGCATCCGCGCCGTCCTAAAAAAAGGTTCGCTCGAAAAACTCCTCGAAGAAAAATCCCCCGACATTCTCTGCCTCCAGGAAACTAAGGCGAAAAAAGACCAAATCGAAGCCAATTTTAAAGAATACGAGGAGCTTTGGAACTCCGCCGAGCGCCCCGGCTATTCCGGGACCGCGATTTTTACTAAGAAGCATCCGACCCAAATCATCAACGGCTTTACCGAAGATCTAGAAATCGCCAAAAACTGGGACGAAGACGCCTACGGCACGCCTTTAAACGAGGGCCGCATTCTTACCGCCGAGTACGAAGAATTTTTCCTCGTGACCGTTTATACTCCAAACTCTAAACAAGATTTAAGCCGCCTGAAACTTCGCGAAAAACTTTGGGACCCGACCTTCTTAAAATTCCTAAAAGACTTAGAAAAGACCAAGTCAGTCGTCGTCTGCGGCGACTTTAACGCCGCCCATACCGAAATCGACCTCGCCCGCCCGAAACAAAACGAGAAAAACGCTGGCTATACGAAGGCAGAGCGGCAGGGAATTGAAAACTTAATAAAAGCCGGTTTTATCGACACTTTCCGCGAGCTCCATCCCGAAGAAAAACGCTATACTTGGTGGAGCCATTTTGGCCACGCCCGCGAGAACAATGTCGGCTGGCGTATCGATTACTTCTTCATCAGCGAGTCGCTTAAAAAGAACTTAAAAGCCGCCGAAATCTACGAGTCTCAGACCGGCTCAGACCATTGCCCGATCAGCATAACCCTGGAGTTTTAAAAAATGCCGTCCCCGACTTACTGGCAAAAACAAGAAAAACCGCTCTATAAAGATCTCGAATGGAATTTTCCTGAGCAGAAACAAAATTCCATCAGCATTATCGGCGGAAACGCCCAAAGTTTTTCTACACCGATAAAGGTCGCTGAATATTTAAAAACCAATTTCCCGCTAAAAACCGTAAAAACCGTCCTTCCGGAAAGCTTAAAATCAAAATTCCCGCCCGCCGCGCTTGCCTCAGAAGACTTAAAATTCACAAAATCTACCCCCTCCGGCTCGTTCGACAAATCCGCCGAACTAACCTCCGCCGCCTCCGACTTTACCATGTTTGTCGGCGACCTCTCAAAAAATTCCACAACTACCGTCGCTATCGCCGACGCTGTCAAAGCATCCGGGGAAACTCCAACCCTTTTAACCCGCGATACGATTGATCTGCTCCTCCCCGAAATGCCGAATTTGATCGAAAAAGAAAATCTCTTTATTATCGCCAGTCTTACTCAGCTCCAAAAACTTTTCCGCGCAGTTTATTACCCAAAAGTCTTGCTTCTTTCCGAACCGCTGCTCCCAATTATCGAAACTCTCCATAAATTTACTTTAAGCTATCCGAACCTAACTCTCCTAACTTTCCACGAAAGCCAAATTATCGTCGGAAATAACGGCGAAATTATTACCACGCCGCTCGAAAACACGAATTACTCCCCGATTTCTCTCTGGTCCGGCCCGCTCGCCGCTAATGTCGCCGCGATGAACCTCTGGAACCCAAAAAAGCCAAAAGAAGCTACCGCCGCCGCCATCTTATACACGAGCTAAACGCCTATACGCTCGCGCGCCCCGCCGCCATCCTTTCGTACAACGAAATCAGTTTCTGGATCTGGGTCGACTGGAAAATCTCCCCGCGACAGAGTAGCATCTCTCGGCTCATCGCCGCGATCGACTCTGGATGATACGATACCCAGTCTAACTTTTTCGCCATTTCCGAAGGACTTTTGCCCGCCTTGACCGACCCCGCCCGCGGGACAACCTCGCGCATATCTGGATCAACAAAGAATACCGGCAACCCCGTCGCCTCCGCCTCGAGCAAAGTCAAGCCTTGCGTATCGAACCCGTACGACGTCATTACCGACATGTGTTGCGAAAGCATCTTTTCTAGAATTTTGTCATGCTCGACCGCGCCATAAAACTTCACTCTATCCGAAAGTCCTTTTAATTCAACATACCGCTTTGCCGCCGCCAACGCATTTCCGTCCCCATAAATCGAAATCTTAACCGGCCGGCTCATCTTCCGTATCGCCTTCAGAAACGGCATAATCCGCTTCTCGTGCGAAACTCGACTATTCCAAATCAGCTTAAGTGGCTCGCCATCTTTCATCGACCGCAGTTCCGAAACGCCTCGCTCTTTCGCAATTTTATCAAACCGCGCAATCAGCTCGTCCGAAACCCCGTTCGAAACTACCATAACCGGCTTTTTTACGCCGTAATGTTTTAGCTTATCTTCAAAATGTTTCGACGGCACTAAAACTTGGTCCGCAAAATTCGCTTGGTTTACCATCAAGGTCCACATTTTCGCCCGCGCAATCGTCGGCGCGAGATGATTGTCCCTGCTAACTATCGTTTCGTGCGGAATATACCGACTATGTAGAAAATTCAAAACCGTCGCCGCGATCGTCTTGAACGGATGCGGCACGTTCAGCGCGATCGCCATATCTTCGCGCCCGTGCATCGTCTGGACCAGGGGTACGCCAAACGCCCGCGCAAGCCTCGCCCCCGCGATCGAACAACTCGCCTCATAATGAACGTGGACAACATCAAATTGCGCAAAACTCGGAAACTTTTCCGTAATAAATTTCTCAACTTTCTTCGGCCCCCGCGAAGTCGGCGCGCCGTTAATCCTCAAAAACTTCATCGTCGGAACGGTTACGATCGACTTATCTTTCGGCTGTTTTGTCCCCGGACAGAATATCGTAACTTCGTAACCTATCCGCTCTAAAATATCTTTTTGGGCCTGAATCGAAGAGGGAATCCCGCCCGTAACGTCGAGAAAAACATCCGTAAAAACCGCGATCTTCAGCTTAGACACAAGTATAACCTCCGTCGACCGGCAAAATCACTCCCGTAACATAAGAGGCTTCGTCCGACGCCAAAAATACCGCCGCCGCGTCGAGCTCCCCCGGCTTTCCGTATCGTTCCATCGGGACGGTTCGCTTCGCAAATTCCTGAAACCGCGGCGTATCTAGAACTTCCGTCGTCAGCTCCGTGTAAAAATACCCTGGACAAATCGCGTTGCAGGTAATCCCGTCCGTCGCAAGTTCCGCCGCAACCGCGCGCGTAAAGTTCACGACCGCGCCCTTCGACGCATGGTACGCAACTGTCGGAATTTCCGTGTTCCCGACCAGCCCATACATCGACGCGATGTTAATAATTCGCCCTTTCCCGGCTTTTTTCATGATCTTCCCGAACGCCCGCGTCATCTTAAACACGCTCGTCTCGTCCGTCGCAATCGTAAAGTCCCATTCTTCGTCTGCCATCTCGAGCACACCCTTGTCTTTCGACGACCCCGCGCAGTTCAACAAAATATCAACCCGCCCAAATTCTTTTTCGACTTTCTTCGCCGCCGCGTCGATGCTCTCCGTCGAAGTTACGTCGCATTTAACCGGCAAAACCTTAACCTTCGGAAATTCGCCAGTAATTTCTTTCGCAAATTCTTCCAATCGCTCAAACCGTCGCGCTAAAATTGCTAAATTCGCCCCCT
This sequence comes from Candidatus Saccharimonadota bacterium, assembly GCA_017404725.1. Classification (GTDB taxonomy): domain Bacteria; phylum Patescibacteriota; class Saccharimonadia; order Saccharimonadales; family Saccharimonadaceae; genus Nanosyncoccus. Next base: position 4,260 of record JAFRBS010000001.1, read on the forward strand.
GACGCGCAAACGCCTTCGCCATTTGTTTCCCCAGTCCAGAAGAAGCTCCCGTCACTACCGCCACTTTATCTGATAAATCAAACATAACTTCCTCCTTCTTAAATTAGTCCTGGTGGGCGATGTGGGACTTGAACCCACACTCTCTTGCGAGAACCAGATTTTGAGTCTAGCGCGTCTACCAATTCCGCCAATCGCCCAACAACTATATTATAACACAGAAACTCTAATTTTTGCCGGTCAGCCAATTCCAAATTCGCTCAAAGAACGTTGGCTCATTTTTCGGCATCACTTCTTCCGAAGATGCGTCAGAAGAAGACGTAGACGACGTGCCCCCAAGGTCGCCCTCATCCAGCCCCGTCGCAGATTGTGTCGCCCCGCTCGGTGCCGGGTTAATCTGTTCCGCGAAAATTAGTAGCCGATAAGTCGAAACCCCGAGCGGCCAGCAAGTAATCAAAGTCAGCATCGGTTTATTTGTATTAAGTACTAGTGCGTTAACATCGGACGGATCAACCTCTTTCCGATCGACCATCTTATACGTATAGCGCGTCCCCTGATAATCAATATAAATCAGATCGCCATTTTCCAGCCGTTCAAGCCCCGAGAAGATAAACTTATACTGGTTCGAGCTATAAATATCGCCTGCCGAATGCCCCGAAATCGCCAGGTTTCCGATTTCGCCCGGCATTGCGCTCGCCCCTGGAACTGAGAACTGCGCGACCCCGTTATTCATCGCCGACATAACCTCATCATTCGGAATTCCGAGATGAAGCGGCACGTCAATATTCAGTTTCGGGATCAGGAGTTTCGTCTCATTGCTTACCGCGACCGAAACCGTCGGATCGACCTCCGAAATCCCCGTGTCTTCTGTATTTCCCGGCGAAACGTACGCCATAATCGGCGCAAAAATCAGCCGGTTATACTGCATGAAAAGCAATACCAGGATTAAAACTGCCCCCGCAATAATCGGAATTAACTTCTTGTTCAAGCGCTTTTTCTGCTGTTTCGCGGCGATCTGTCGTACTCGCGCGCGCAGGCCATCTTCGACGATCTGTTTCGGCTCTTCCGCCGCCCCGACCGTAACTGGCACGACGACCGCGTTCTCCGCATTCCGCGCCCTGTCCGAAGCGTTTCGCTCCTGGCGCATCTTCTCTTTCTCGACAAACGCCAGCGCCGCTTTCGCATAATATTCGCTGTAATATTTCTGATAATATTTTTGCCAAGCCGCGTGATATTTCTGCCAATCCGTCGCGGTCATCGTGCCGGTCTGCTGTGCCTTCTGCTCAACCCGTGTCATCGCCTGCTTATAATTCACGGGGATGTGGCGAACAGCAGGCTGGACGGTGGGTGACGCCGCTTGGGACCCCGCCGTCCGTCCGCTACCATATGCCGCCATCACTTTCTTCCGCGCAATCTCTGCCGCGGTTTGCCTCTGTCTTTCAGCCGAACTTAGCCCACCTTTTTCAGAATCCATAAGCCTATTATACCCTAAATTTCCTCACGCATCAACTCCAGCGTCCCATTGACGTTCGAAGAAACGTAATACAGCCATTTATTATTCCGCGAAATCGTCGCCCCATACGCAGGCGCCGCCGAAAAAGCCAATCTCCGCTTATTCGTCCCATCAAAGTCCCGAAGATAAAGTTCGCCAGAGCCGTTCACGTCCGCGATTAGATAATCATCCGCGAAGGTAAAATTCTCGTTGTTCAGCGCGAAGGTAAATAATTCCTCCCGCTCCGCGTCAAACGTCAGAAGGGAATTGCTCGACCTCGCCGCAATAATCCGCCCCGAGGCTCGCCCCGAGAAGCCCACAGTCGAAAATCCCTCCGGAACTTCCCGCTCCAGGGCTACGCGCATATTGTCCAGCCCGCTCGTCGCCGTCGGAAAACTCCCCTGATAAACTACGAGTTTCCCATCCGCCAAAATTCCGATGTATTTCTCGCCCAAATATTCCGACAAAAACGTCTGCGCGCTACTACCCTCGATATTTTTCAGAAACACGCTCTTTCCGCCTTCCGGGTAAAATCCGACCGCCGTTTTTCCGACCTCGTCTGTATAAGTATAAACCATGTTCGCCCCCTCGTTATAAAAATCCCCGACCGCCGTAAGCAGTACTTTCGAAACTTCCTTATCGACCAAAGAAATCCGTCGAAGATTTCCATTTTCTAGTCCAAAAAGTTGATCCGCCGAGAGGGAGGCGAATTTTAATTTTGTGAAATTCATCCCAAATTCATTGTTTAAATCCATACTTTGCTCCGGTTTTCGAAGATTAATAAGTCTATACACTATTATATCACTATCTTTCCATTTTGTCAATACCTTCTCGCCATCCATGCTCCATTCCATCCCCAGAAACTCCCCTGTAAGGTTCGAAATGTCTAATTTAACCGTTTCCGCCTCCTCACTGTCGATGTTTACTAGGTCCCAATTCGTGCTTCCTACCTCTTGGTACAGAACACTCTTTCTGTCCGGCGCTACCGAGAGAAATTTCAGTCCCTTATCGCTAAACTGCTTAACTGCTTTCTTCTCGCGATTCTGCTTAAATAGCCGCGGATAATCCAGCTTATAGAGCCGCCCCGCTGTGATCTTAACCTGATTTTCCCAAAGTTCATACCCCTCTTTCGTCAGCCGAACTTTATGTTCCCCCTCAGAAAGCATCCGGCTCGTATTCGTCCGCAAAAACAGATCGGCCCCGTCTATCGTTACCGTCGCCCCTGTCGGCTGCGTCTCGATCTGCAAAAGTCCCGACTGGTCGAGCTCGCCATCATCATTAAATTTATACCCCATGGCGATAAACGACAAAAGCGTCACGATCCCCAGGACCGCCACGACGATTAATATGTCCGACAAAATTATTTTCCAAGTCTGGAGCCGCTTTTTGCGTTCTTTGTCCATATATATATTATATCAAAATCAAAAAAGAAAATGCGAAAATGCTATTGATTTTTATTCCGCAAAAGGTTAAAATAAAAGTAAGCTAAATGAGTGAGGTAAAAAATGGCTAAAATTACAGTTAACGTTTCAGGGAAACAAACGCCTGCTCCTGCCAGGCCGCGCCCTGCGACCAGTTCTGCTACCCATCGAACGCTCCAACCTTCTACTACGTTCTCTCGAAAATACGTCCGACGCCCGGACATCTCGCGCCCTGCGGCGCGGCCGGCCGCAGCCAAGGCTGCGCGTCCGGCTGGCGCCGTACGCCCAGCTAGCGCCGGGCGGCCGGCCGCGAAGTCTCCGGCTCTCTCCGCGAAAGAGGCGAAAGACAAAGCCGTAAAATCCGCCATGCGCTCCGTCGCGACGATGGAACGCGCCGATAAAGTCGCCGCCGCCGAGAAAGTCCCCGACGTAAAGACGAAAAAAATCAAGGGCAAGAAAAAAGTCCGCCGCGTCATTCTGGCTTTGGCCTGCTCCGCCGCGACCGTCGGCCTGCTCGCCTTCTTTATTAACGCTAATATGCCAGACATCTCCGTCCGCGTCGCCGCGATCCAGACCGGAATCGAAGCCTCTTACCCGACTTACATCCCGCGCGGCTATTCCTTAAAGAGCGTAACTTCCGAAAAAAGCGGTCAGATCGTCATGCGCTTCGAAAACGACGAAGGGAAAAACTTCGCCCTCGAAGAAGCCAAATCGACCTGGGACTCGACCGCCCTGCTAAATAACTACGTCAAAGTCGAATTCTCCGGCGAATACACGACCCTCCGCGAACAGGGTATCACGATTTACGTTTACGGCTCCGAAGCCGCTTGGGTAAACGGCGGCATTTTCTATCATCTTTCCGCAAAAAGCGCTAACCTCTCGAAAGAACAAATCCGCAACCTCGTCGTATCATTATAACGTGATATAATAGATATATGATTAGAACACGTTTTGCGCCCAGCCCGACTGGTTATATCCATATCGGCAATGTTAGAAGCGCAATTTACCCTTATTTAATCGCTAAACAGGCTGGCGGCAAGTTCATTTTACGCATCGAAGATACGGACCGCGCGCGCTATGTTGACGGCGCGACCGATTTAATCATGGAAACGCTGCATTGGCTCGGGTTAGACTGGGACGAAGGCGCCGGCATTGGTGGCCCGAACGAGCCTTATTATCAGTCCGAGCGCAAGGAAATCTATCACACTTGGGCTCGTAAGCTCGTTGAAATCGGTCGCGCCTACGCCGACCCCACTCCTCCCGAAAAAGTCGACGAATACCGAAAAGCTGATAAGAACGCTAAAATCCCGTTTCTGTTCCGAAACCACCGCCCCGCCGAGGCCGACCTAAGCCCGGAAGAAACCATGAAACTCTGGGAAGCTGGCGCGCCCCTGCGCTTTAAAGCCGAGCCGAAAAATTATAGCTGGCACGACGAAGTTATGGGCGACCTTTCTACCGGCCCGGAAGTTCTAGATGACATTATCTTGATCAAGAAAGACGGCCTGCCGACCTATAATTTTGCGCATATCGTCGACGATTTTGAGATGGAAGTTTCCCACATCGTCCGTGGCGTGGAATATCTGTCTTCCATGCCGAATTATCTCGCGATTTATGAAGCTCTAAATATTGAACATCCGAAATTCGTTTCGCTCCCGCACGTCCTTGCGCCGCAAGGGAACAAGAAACTAAGCAAGCGCGACGGCGCGAAATCGGTTGTCGATTACCGCGACGACGGCATTTTACCGGAGGCGATGCTAAATTATCTCGCCTGTCTTGGCTGGAACGATGGTACAGAACAAGAAATCTATACGATGTCTGAGTTACTTGAAAAATTCTCCATCGACCGCATCCAAAATTCCGGCGCACGCTTTGATGAAACGAAATTACTATGGCAGAGCGGTATTTGGATCCGCAAGATTTTCGATGAGCAGGGTGTCGATGCGCTATACGCGAGGACAGAAGGTTTTTGGCCAGAATCCGCCATGAGCTATCCGGAAAAGTATCGGAAGAAGATTCTTTCTATCGTTTACGACCGCCTGAAAGTCTTGTCTGATTTAAGAACTATGACCGACTATTTCTTCGAAACTCCAGAAATTGACCTAGAAATGTTAACTAGGAACAAATTCCTGAAAAAAATGTCCGAGCAGGAGCTTGCCGAGCTTCTTCGCATCGTTTCCGAAAGGCTTAGCGAAATTAAAGACTGGAACGAAGATGAGCTCCAAGCCGCCTTTAACGAACTATTAGAAAAAACCGCGAAAAAACCAGCAGAATTATTCAGCCTAGTTCGCATTTCTACTTCTTTCGCGCCATTTTCGCCCGCGCTCCATCTTACCGCCGCCGTGCTCGGCCGCGAAAACTTCCTCTCGCGCCTAAACTCCGCCCGCTCCGCCCTCCTAAACGACGGGATGTAGACTAAACGTAAACGTTATGCTATAATAAACATATGACAAAAGAACCTGAAGAAGTATCTATTGAAGATCTTAAAAATGACGTGGCGAAAGGCATCAATCTCGAAACGATCGATACTAATTTGCCCGAAGAAAAAGAAAATTTATCTGGGACGATGAAAAAACAGCGCAAAAAGCGAAACCTAAAAAAGCGCACAAAAATCATCATTATCGTTGTCGTAGCGCTTCTCGCGATTGGCGGCGGAGTTCTCGCGTTCTTCCTCTTAAACCAAAAGCCTGCCGAAGTGGTCGAGGAGAAAGTTCCTGAGAAAGTCCCTGAGAAATATTACAGCGTCTTAACCGGCGAGGAAATCGCCGACAAGAAATTGAACGAAAGCCCGACTTTCTGTATGCAAATTCCGAACGGTCTAGACGGCGCCCGTCCGCAAGTCGGCCTGAAAAAAGCCGGCGTGGTCTTCGAGGCCATCGCCGAGGCCGGAATTACCCGCTTCGCTGCCGTTTTCCAGAACGTTGAGGCTTCCGCGCTCGGTCCAATTCGCTCGCTCCGCCTCTATTATCTCGACTGGGACGTGCCGTTCGATTGTACAATTGTCCACGCCGGCGGCTCCGCCGAGGCTATCGCCGCCGCCCAGAGCTACCGCGACTTGAGCGAAAGCACGACCTACGAATGGCGCATCAGAAAGGGCTACGTCGCTCCGAATAACCTCTTTACTTCATCCGAACTTTTGAATAAATTTAACGCCGACCATAATTTCGCGAACTCTGACGTAAAGGCTTTCGACCGCTTAAAACCAGACGAGGCTAAGAAGGCCGTCGAGGAAAACGTTAAAGCCGCCGAGCCGCTGACCGAAGAGGAAAAAGCCGCCGCCGCGTCGGCCGATTCCTCCGAAAGCCCGCGCGAAGTTAAGCCGCTCGTCGAAAAAATCAGCGTAAACTTCGGCCGCACCCCTGCGTTTAACACAATCTACGCCTACGATCGCGGCTCGAATACTTACCTCCGCTCTTATGGCGATGGCTCCGCGCATATTTCCTATACCTGCGAACAGGGAATTAACGTCACTGCGCCGAAAAACGAATGTGGCGAACCGTCCCAGGTTTCGCCTAGCGCCGTCGCGGTCATGATGGTCGACCAGTGGCTCGACACCGACCATTACCACCTCCGCACCCAGACCATCGGCACCGGTTCCGCCTACGTCTTCCAAAACGGCGAAGCGATCAAAGGCACCTGGGAAAAATCCGCTCGCGAGTCCCAGATCATCTTTAAAGACGAAGACGGCAAAGAAATCTCCTTTGCCCCAGGCCAGCTCTGGATCGCTGCCGTCCCGAATTCCGGCGGCTCCGTCCAATACTAAACTCGCTCTCCTAGCACTAGACTTGCGCTCCATTTTATGCTAAAATAATCTTAATGGCTCCTTCGTCTAGTGGTCCAGGACGTCTGGTTCTCATCCAGAAAATCGCGGGTTCGACTCCCGCAGGAGTCACCACGGTAGGAAGCGAGACAAAAGAAAAGTTTACTTTTCTTTTGCGAGCTGACGCCCCGTGAAAGACGCGCGAAGCGCGGCTACCAAAAACGAAAAAAGACAATTCATCATAATGAAAAAGTCACTGCCCATAATCATTATTGCCTTGACCGCCGTCGCGATTTTTGTCGCCGGCTTTTTTATCGGCAAAAGTCAGAACAACCCCGCCGAAACGACCGCCTCGACCGAGACCGCCAAAACCGCTGAAACCGCCAAATCCGCCGAAGCTACCTCCGAAAATTCCGCCCCAGACGGCACTCCAGTTAAAGCCCACGGCAAACTCACCGTCGACGGCGCTACGCTTAAAGACCAAAACGGCGAAAAGTTCCAGCTCCGCGGCGTCAGCACCCACGGCCTCGCCTGGTTCCCGCAGTATGTAAACGCAGACGCCTTTAGAACCATGCGCGACAGTTGGGGCATAAACACCGTCCGCCTCGCCATGTATACCGACCCTTCCGCCGGCTACAGTGAATCTATCCACGAAAAGGTCAAAGAAGGCGTAAAATATGCAACCGACCTCGGCTTGTACGTGATCATCGACTGGCACATCTTAAGCGATTATAACCCGAACATGCATAAATCCGAAGCCTTAAAGTTCTTCCGCGAGATGGCCGGGCTTTATAAAGATAACCTAAGCGTCCTCTACGAAATCTGCAACGAGCCAAACGGCGACGCCGAATGGTCGCGCGACATTAAACCATACGCCGAAGAGCTAATCAGCGCAATTCGCACCATCGACGACGACGCTATCATCTTGGTCGGCTCTTCAACTTGGTCCCAGGACATCGACAAAGTCGCCGAGAACCCTCTAAGCGGCGTCTCGAACGTGATGTACACTGTCCACTTCTACGCCGCAACCCATAAAGACTGGCTAAGAAACAAAGTTTCCGCCGCTCTTGATAAGGGCATCCCGGTTTTTATCTCCGAATTCGGCATCTCCGACGCCTCCGGAAACGGCGCGCTCGATTATTCCGAGGCCGGCCAATGGCTCTCGCTCCTAAACTCCCGCGGCGTCTCGTTTGTTATCTGGAACTTGTCCAACAAGAACGAAAGCTCCGCCCTCCTTACCCCTGAAAACAGCAAAACCTCCGGCTGGGCCCATAGCGACCTCTCGCCCCAGGGCCAATGGTTCGTCGACACCGCCATGAAATCTTAGCCTTGACTTATTAGCTTAAGTATGATATAATAGAAGTAGTGAGGGCATTTTTTATTGTCCTGCGCAACTATAAACAGGGGCGCAAGACTGGCCCCAGGCATTTTTTAGGAGGTGACATATGCCACAGCAAAGTAAAAAGATACCTACGCTTATCGACTGGTATCTTACGGACCTCTCCGGCAACCCGATCGAGCGCGACACGTTCTTCCGCACAATTAAAAAACTCGGAAAAATGAGTAATCCCGAATATAATTTCGGGTTGGTCGGAAAACGCTTCTTCGACGGAGATGAGCCGGAGGATGCGCCGGCAATTTACGCAAAATTGCTATCCATCGAGTGCCTCGGCAAAGGCGCGTACCGGATAGTAACAGAGCGTTGTCGCGAATATATCATCCATCGTGACAACATGGCGAGCCAAAAACGGCTTGCCGAATTATAAACCTTCTAGGGTCGCGAAACAATTCGCGGCCCTTTCTTTTTTCTCTAAAAAATGTTATAATAGGCATCATGAAAAGCTTACCGATTGTCGCCTTGATTGGCCAAACTAACGCCGGAAAGTCTAGCCTCCTAAACCGCCTCGCGAGAAAAAACATCGCAATTGTGGCGCGAGAAGAGGGGACAACCCGCGACAACGTCGTCGCGGGAATCGACGATCGGTTTTTATTGGTCGATACTGCCGGTTTGAAAAACCCCGAGGACGACTTCGAAGCCAGCATCCAGGACCAAATCACCGACGCGATCGAGTCCGCCGAAATCATCTTAGTTGCCGTCGATAGCACAAAATATTTCGATAATCATGACAAAAATATCGCCAAATCGGCTTTAAGATCTAAAAAACCAGTTTTCTTACTTTTAAACAAATCCGACAGAGGCGAAGCTTTGCCTGTCAATGATTTTCGCGCCCTCGGCATCCCCGAAGACCGCATCCTCCGCACCTCCGCCACGACCGGCCAGGGAACCGCCGAGCTAAAATCTGAAGTTGAAAAAATTCTCGGAAATAAAGTCACAAAAGAAAAATCTAGCGACCTTAAAATCGCCTTAATCGGCCGCCCAAACGTCGGCAAATCCAGCCTGTTTAACGCCCTAGGCAAAAAACAGCAGGCCATCATCAGCAGTAGGCAAGGGACGACCCGCGACATCAACCGCGTAAACATCAGATATAACGGCAAAGATATCGAAATCTTAGACACCGCGGGCCTTAGAAAACCCGGAAAACGCGAAGTTGGCATCGAAAAATTCAGCGCAATCAGAACTCTCGCCGCGATCGAGGAAGCCGACATCTGTGCCCTCCTCGTGGACTCAACCGAACCACATTCTAAGCTCGACCAATCTCTCGCCGGCCAAATCATCGAAGCCGGCAAAGGCATCATCGTCGTCGTCACAAAAACCGATCTCCTGAAAGAACGCGAAGTTTTCGATATCTTTGAAAGTCATGCGCAGGCTGGCAAGCCGAGCCTAAGCGCCGAAACCCCTGTGGCGACCGCCCCTTGGGACGCGGAAGGCCAAAGGCCTACAGGGGTTTCGGACGCGGGCCGAAAAGATATTGAAACTTCGCGTTCTTCGGCAGACATTTTGCTTGACGGCCTCGAGCGCGATTTCAACTTCCTGCCTTTCGCCCCAGTCCTCCTAACCAGCTCCGAAACCGGAAAAAACGTGACGAAGCTTTTCGACCTCGCTGAGCAAATCGAAGAAGCCAGAAAACACGAAATCGCAACTTCCGACCTCAACAAAATCTTAAAAGACGCCATCAGTTCACATCCGCCTGCCGGCCTAAAAAATACCCATCCGAAACCAAAGTACATCGTCCAAACCGACACGAACCCGCCCTGGTTCGTCATCCACGGCCACGACCTCGGCCTGATGCACTGGTCCTATAAACGTTTCTTAGAGCGAAAAATCCGCGAATTTTACCCTTATATCGGCACGCCAATCTTCTTCTCGTTCAGATCCGACAACCCAAAATCTGCCGACAAAAATCCCCCTAGAAAATCCCGCTAAAATATGTTATAATAAATGCCAAGTGGGTTCAAGAAACGTGAGAAGCGAAAAGAGCTCATTTTTGCAACTTAAAATACGTACCAAAAACACGAGGAGGTGTTAAAATGTCAAATGTACGTCACCCAGACATTGTGCCTGCTTTGGACTGGCTAATCGGTGATCCAGACAATCTCATCTCGACAACTACTAACGTTGGCGGAAAGATGGAGTTTCTCTACATACCGATCCAGTACATCGACAAACTAGGCAAGTTTCATAACGAGCCTCGTCAGTCTACGCGCAAAGACTCGGCACATAAACTGCTCGGCATGATGGGCAATATGCTTGTCGCTAGTCAAACCGAACGCAAAGACAATAACATCACCCGTTTTTTCATTCGAAAAGACGGAACCCGTATCAATTTTTGCGATTGGCCAGGTATTTCTTCGGACAGCTCAACTAATACCGCCATTGCGCTCGCTCAGCTCTTAAAAATGCAAAGCGAGTCCGAAAAAACGCATAACCAAGTCTCCATCATCACTGGAGACAATGCTACACTCGCCAAAGCCGCCGCCAAGGGAATCAACATCATGAAAATTGTTCCCGAAGTTTACACTGGGCGGCGCAAGGTCATACTCCCTGATGAGTATGTCAGCTCTTGGACTGGCAAAAGACAACGCATTACTCTAAGGGAATGGGGTGAGATTTTCCCGGACGAGCCGCCGCTAAACCCCCACGAATTCGTGGAAATGGAATACGCGGATACTGGTCAGCCGAACAACAACTTCAGCAATATCGGTCGTTTTGACGCCGATACCGGCGCCATCGTACATCTGGAAAATATCAAGCTTCATGCTCCCTACAACCAGATTTCGCCTAGAACTCCGTTCCAAGCGATGTTTTTGGAAGCCCTGATGCTCCCGCCAGATGAAGCGCCAATCATTGTTGCCGACTGCGTTTTCGGTTCTGGAAAAACCTTCCTGACTGTTTTAGCCGGTCTTTACGGCACAAACTATCGAATGGGCGGTTTTTCCGCCGGCAAAGCGCTACGACCGGATATTCGTTACTCCTTCTGAAGGCGCTCTCGGAGATGATATTGGCTTTCTTCCTGGAGATCAAAACCAAAAGGTCATCCCTAAAGCTATGCCGATACTAGACAATATTTATGAACTTTTGTCAATAATTCGGCCTCAGTCTATGGATGATTTGATGGGCCAGGTCGATGAAGAGCTAGCTTTAGTAAATGAGGAAAAACGCCAAAATGGCAAAAAGGGCCGCAAAAATAACAGTAGTAACAGCGCGAAAAAATACGGTAAAAATCTGTCCGGAAATCCTAGCATCAATAAGGAAATTGGCCAGATCATCGAATCTTATTTCGAATTCCAGCCGCTAATCAACATGTGCGGTCGCTCCATCTCGCGCTCATGTATCTCGTACGATGAAGCCCAAAATATCGAAATCTGGCAAATGCGCGAACTTGTTACGCGCTTGGCGCCCGGCAGCAAGATGTGTATCACCGGCGACACTTCCCAGATTACGAAACCACACCTCAGCGACGCTAGCAACGGCCTCTCTTGGATTGCCGTTCGCCTCGCCAGCAGCAGAACCGCGGTCGTACTCGTCGATAAGAACCAGGAATCCGTCGTCCGCCATTGGGCTTTACGCGAAATCATGAATCTAATTGGTATGTATTGAGCTAAATCCCCCGTTCCGACGGGGGATTTTTCTTTTGCTACCCCTTATGTTATAATAGTCTCATGAAGCTAATCATCGGTTTTGGCAACCCCGGAAACGAGTATAACTTTACCCGCCATAATTTTGGCTTTCTCGCGCTCGATTTTTACGCCAAAATCAAGAGACTAGAATGGCAGAAAAACCCAAAATTCGACGCAATTTACCTAAAAAGCGGCGACAATATTTTCATTAAGCCCCAGACTTTCTATAACAACATCGGAAAATCCGTCCAAGCTTTCTCGCATTTCTATAAAATCCCCCCTGAAGATTGCCTGATTTTATGCGACGATTTTAATCTCGATTTTGGCACGATTCGTTTCCGCGAAAAAGGCTCCGCCGGCGGAAATAACGGCCTAAAATCCACGATCTCTGAGCTCGGCACGAACGAATTTCCGCGTCTCCGCCTCGGAACAGGGAACGAAAAACTCCGCAATAAGATCGGCGACTACGACTTCGTCCTCTCAAAATTCACCCCTGAAGAAAAGGAAAAACTCCCAGAAATTCTCCGCGAAATCTCCGAAAAACTCGGCGAACTTATCTCTTGATAAAAAACCCACGTCGTGATATAATGAAATCAATGAGACCGAGCCGAAAGGTGTCCGGATGGACGGTTTCCCCTAGGGGATAGGCGAGGTCCTTTTTTATATCTCTAGAATTTCCTGAATTTTCTTAACTAGAAAATCTTGCAGAAAGCTATCGTCATTTTTGGCATACTTCCGATTCACAGCTCCGGCTATAATGTCAGCGACTTGTAGCCCGTTTAAACTCGCCGAATTCCCATATTTTAAACTATTTATTTTATATCCAAAACCTCGAAATAAACTCTTTGCCTCCCGCCTAGCTCGCTTGCCCTTCTCGCCATCGACGACTACTCGCAAATCCTCCGCCGATATCAGTTGAAAAAGCAAGGCTAGAACTTGATTATAAACCGAAAATCTAGGGCTGAAATTATACCCCTTCGTCTTATCTAAAACTACGCAATATACTTCCATTTCTATCGCTTTCAATTCCTCTATAATTCTTCGAATAACGGCCTTCTTTGTTTTTGAGAATTTAAATTCAAATTCACCCACCCTACCAAGCTCGCTCCTCAAAGCATCTATTTTTTCATCTAATATTCTAATATCATCAGCATTAAAAACTACTCCAACCATCACAAAAAATCTACTACCCGCCGCTGTCAAGCCCGGGTCGCCAGACTCATCTACAAATACAATTTTTGCTACTTTAGCATCCATCGGTTCATGCCTAGCCCCTTTACGATGTCGCGAATTTCCAGCATTGTAATTGCCTGATTAAACTCCGAAGCGGAAATGCCAAGTTTCGCAATTATTTCGTCTCCATCGCGAATTCCAGAGGAAATCGCCTCGACAATCCGTTTTTCCAGGGGCGAACCGCCAAAAAAGCTCCTTTGCCGCGGTTTTTTCGGCGGAAAAAACCGCTCTAGAATGTCCGCCGGCCGAAGATACGGCTCCGCACCTTTCTTAATCAGCTGGTTACACCCCGCCGAAGTTACGCGCGTAATGTCCGCCGGCGCTGCATAAAGCTCTCGCCCCTGTTCTAGCGCGTGAGAAGCGGTATTTAAAGAGCCCGAATGTTCCGCCGCCTCCGCGACCAAGACCGCGTCCGACAGCCCCGAAATCAGCCGATTTCGCGCCAAAAACCGCGCCCCGCCAGTTTCGCCATGCCCACCCCCAGTATCTCCCGGCCCATACTCCGAAATTATCGCCCCGCCCGCCTCCATAATCTCATGTGCCAGCCCAACGTGCCGACGGGGGTAAATCTGGTCAATCGGCGTACCTAAAATCGCAATTGTTACCCCGCCCGCATCCAGCGCACCCCTGTGCGCAATCGAATCTATGCCGCAAGCCAGCCCTGAAACGACGATCATTCCGGCCTTCGCACACTCATACGCCGCCCGATAGGCGACCTCCTCCCCATAACTAGTATTTTTCCGCGCCCCCACGATTGCAACTGTAAAAACACGTTTTTCCGGTATTTTTCCAGTATAATACAATATTTTAGGCTTAAGCGCAATCGAACTTAACACCTCTGTATATTTGCCCTCTAGGGGTCGAATTTGATTGATTTTCATAAAAAATGTGAAAAAAGTATTGACTTTTTTAAAACGAAGTGCTATAATAGAAATAGTTAGGGGCATTACCCCTAAACCGCACCTAAATAAATCATAATTTCCTGGTACTATTGTACCAGAAAGTTGCATTGTTCTCAAGCCCTTTTCGGGATTAAAGTTTTTCTTACTGGCTTTAATCTTTTAAGTATTACCTCCACTTAGAAAGGGAACAGCTTGAGAGCATAGCAATCCCTCAAACGGGCGGGCCCCTGTGTTTGTGTGAGGTGGGTCGCGCTTCCGGGGGTTTCCCGGTATTCTTAAACTATAGAAGCGTTTGAGGGCCAAAAAGGCCACAGGACTTAGGTGATGCCCACCCTTACCTAACTCATGTGGCCTTTTTGGTTGCCTAAAAATCAAAATCCTATGTTATAATAAGCTTATGAATAAAACCATCAAAACCATTCTTAGCATCGCCGTCGTCGGCGTTTTATTGTATTTTCTAGTTTGGCCATGGATCAACTCCGCGATCTCCTCCGCCTTCCATATCAAAGCCGCGACCGAAGGCTACCCTAGCCAATCTTATACCGCCGAATTCGGCAAAGACGAGCTAAATGTCACGATCGCCCATTATAATAACGTTGCGACCGACGAAAAAACCCCTGAATCGACCAAAGATTACAGCGTCAATCTCGACGAAGAGCTGTATAATAAGCTCGCCGCCGTCGCGCACAGCTTCCTCGGCGCTCATCTGTTCGCCCGCAACCATAACGGCTACGCCTTCTTCTACGAAAGTACCGATATGTTTTTCAGCAACGACGAGAAGGAGGAGCTCCTAAGCTACGCCAAAATCCTCGCGAACATCTCTCGTGGCGACGAAAAATACGAAGGAAAGCGCCGCGAAACCTATAAAGACCACGGTCTAAAACAGCTAGATGAGTACATAAAGGAGCACGGAATCGAGGTCCCAGAAACAAAATAGCTTGCCAAATTAAAATTTTGTGTTAATATAAGAATTATGCCGAAAAATTTAGTCATCGTCGAGTCACCAGCCAAGGCCAAAACCATCGAGAAATATCTCGGGTCCGATTTTAAGGTCTTATCTTCAGTCGGGCATATTAGAAAGGACACAAAAGTCGACGTTGATAAAGATTTCGAGGTTACTTATGAGGTCGATCCAGAGCATTCTAAGGTTGTTTCTGAGCTAAAAAAGGCCGCGAAAGCCGCCGATACTGTCTGGCTCGCGACTGATGAAGACCGCGAGGGAGAAAGCATTTCTTGGCATCTTCTCGAGGTCCTGGAGCTGCCGAAAAATACGAACCGCATCACTTTCCACGAAATTACTGAATCTGCCCTAAAAGAGGCGATTAAAAACCCGCGCACCGTCGACATGGCGATGGTATCTTCTCAGCAGGCCCGCCAAACTCTCGATATGCTCGTCGGCTACGATTTATCAGGGGTCGTCAGACGTAAAGTCCCCGGCGCCATCTCTGCTGGTCGCGTCCAGAGCCCTGCTTTAAGGCTCATCGTCGAAAAAGAGCGCGAAATCGAGAATTTTACGCCGAAGACCTCCTATAAAGTTTCCGGAACTTTTAAAGATGCTAAAAATCACGAATTTGAGGCCGCGCTCGAGAAAACCGAGGAAATTGATACTGATAAAAAAGCTGAAAAACTGCTCGAAAGTTTTAAAGGCAAGAAATTTACTGTAACTGAGGTCAAAAAAGCCGACGGCGCGCGCGCGAACCCGGTTCCTCTGACTACCGCCGCGCTCCAAATCGAGGCGAACTCGAAACTCGGCTTCTCCTCTAGAACTACTATGTCCGCCGCCCAGAGCTTATACCAGGCCGGCTTGATTACTTACCACCGTACCGACAGCCTAAATCTCTCCAAGCAGGCCATCGGCCAAATTGCCCATTTTATTGAGGAAAAATACGGCAAAAACTACCTCCATATCCGTACTTTTAAGACTAAATCTGCCGGTGCGCAGGAAGCCCACGAGGCCATCCGCCCGACTAATGTCGCGGTGGAAATCGCTGGAAAAACTGACTACGAGAAGAAACTTTATAAACTAATCCGCACGCGTACCCTGGCGACCCAGATGGAAAACGCCAAAGTCGCGAAGACGACCGTAACCCTGGCTCCAGGGAAGTTTATCGCCAAGGGTGAAATCGTGATCTTTGACGGCTTTTTGAAAGTTTACGGCAAATCTAAAGACCTGGAGCTCCCAGAGCTAAAAGAAGGAGATGAGGTAGATTATCAGGAGATCGTCGCCCATCAGACTTTCTCGAAACCGCCTGCCCGCTATACTGAGGGTTCGCTAGTCAAAAAACTCGAGGAACTCGGCATCGGTCGCCCATCAACTTACGCTACAATCATGACCGCCATCCAAACTCGCGGCTACGTCGTAAAGGGCGAATCCGACGGCGCCGAGCGCGAAGTCATTGAATACGCGTTGAGGACGGGTGACGCCGCAGGACCCGTCCTCAGGCGCGTGATTAAAGAACGCGCCGGCGCCGACAAAGGCAAGCTCCTCCCGACCCCTGTTGGCGAACTCGTCTCCGACTTTTTAAACGAGAATTTTGATAAAATCGTTGACTACGGCTTCACTGCCGAAATCGAAACCGAACTTGATAAAATCGCCGAGAAAAAACTCGAGCGCGTAAAAATGCTAAAAGACTTCTACGGCCCGTTCAAAAAACTGGTTAAAGGCTCCAGCGAAGCGAAACGTTATAATGGCGAAAACCCCCTTGGCAAAGACCCAAAAACAGGGAAGAATATTTACGCCAAAATCGGCAAAAACGGCGGTTTTATTCAGCTTGGCAAAAACGAGAAAGAATCCGGCGAAAAACCGCGCTTCGTCCCACTCCCAGAGGGAAAAACCGTCAAAACCGTTACTTTAGAGGAGGCGTTAAGCCAGCTTGCGCTTCCAGAACTCCCCCGCAGCCTCGGCGAAGCCAAAGATGGTACCGAAATTATCGCCGCGAACGGTCCTTTCGGCCCATATCTTAAAGCCGGCAAATTCAACATCCCGATGAAAGATAAAAACCCTTATAAAATCACTCTAAAAGAGGCCGAGGAGCTCTATGAAGCCAAAAAAGCCTCGATTCTCCAAGATTTCGACGATATTCAGGTCATAAATGGCGCTTACGGCCCGTACGTCAAGGGTCCAGGCCGCCGCAATTTCGTAAAAATCCCGAAAGAAATGGACCCGAAAAAATTGACAAAAGCGGAATGTGAGAAACTTTTAAGTGAGAAAAAATCTGGCCCGCGCCGTCGCAAACACTCTGTTGCTCGCAAAAAATCCGCCAAAAAATCCGCAAAAACTAAAAAATAATACAAAATATTCTGTTGACAATGCCAAAAATGTGGTACAATTATATATAGAAAGTCAATTTTGTCCAGTTGACATTAATATAAAAATATGCTATTATAAAATAAACGTATATTATTAACTGGGGTGGATGAAAGGAAAACAAGTGGATAAAAACGCGGCTATTTTGGAAAAAGCTATTACCGGAAGCCTAGATATCATCGAACAAGACCGTGAAAGAGAAATCATTTCCCGCCGCTTTGGTCTCTCTGGCAGGAGAGAAACCTTGGAACAGATCGGAGATATGCTCGCTATTACTAGGGAGCGCGTCCGCCAGCTAGAGAAGGCTATTCTTATTCGCCTACATATCGGCTCAGAAGAGGGAACGATCGAAAACCTCGCTGCCGCCGAAAAATTGCTTGTCCGTAATTTAACTGAAATGGGGCGCGTCGCTCGCGTCTCTGACCTTGCCGACAAAATTTACGGCCGAAAAACGACCGAAGAAGAACGTTCAAGCGTCGCCTTTATCGGCAGTATCTCCTCCGTTCTGACCGTTGTCGAAGAAAATGACCATTATTACCATGGCATCGGCATCGCTGAATACGGCGACGCCCATGCGATTAAGGCTCGCGCCGACGAAATCGTCGCCATAATCAAAAAGCATAAACAGCCGATGACCCTAGACGAGCTTGACGAACAGCTAGATTATGAGCATCCTGCCCATATCGAAGCCATCGCGTCCATTTCTAAGGACCTCGCGACCTTAAACGGCCTCTGGGGCTTGATTAAATGGCCGGCTGTTAATCCGAAAAACATCCGCGACAAAATTTACGTTATCCTAGAAAGCAAAAAAGAACCGATGCATTTTTCCGACATCGCCGAAGCGATTTCTGAGTCCGATTTTAAGCGGAAAAACGTCACTATCCAAGCGATCCATAACGAACTAATTAAAGATTCCCGCTTCGTCTTGATCGGCCGCGGAATTTACGCGCTAGATAGTTGGGGCTATAAGAAGGGGACCGTCTCTGATATTATTGTAGAAATCATGAAAAAAGCGAAAAAACCGTTGACTCGCGAAGAAATCGTCAAAGAAGTTCTGCACGCAAGAAAAGTTAAAGAAACTACGATCCTCTTAAATCTCCAGAACAAAAAACTTTTTGTAAAAGTTGATAAAAACTCCTATACTCTTGCGTAAAATAATGATATAATATAGGTATGTTAGCGAACATTCTTCACTTCATTTTAATGCCGATTGTGTGGGTGCCGATTGTTGCGCTTTTAGTCTTTTTTACTTACCGAAATTATAAGAAGTTGAACCGCTTGAAGGTCCTAAACGTCGATTCTGTGCTTTTAATGCTCGAAATCCCGAGGACGAACGACAAAAAGGAACTTGCCGCGGAACAGTTATTTGCCAGTCTCCATGGTATTTTACGCGATCGCGACGAGCTAAAGAACTCTGGCGGTGTCCAAGAACATCTTAGCTTCGAAATCGTCTCGACCGGCGGCCAGATCCGCTTTTTCGTCTGGGTACCGAAAGTGCTCCAGAGCTTTGTCGAGGGCCAGATCTACGCCCAATATCCTTCGGTCCAGATCTATAAAATGAAAGAAGACTACGCGAAGAGCCATAAACCGCATTCTGTTGTCTATACCTCTGAAATCGTGCTTTCCGAAAACGAAGTTCTGCCGATCAAAACTTTCGAGAACTTCGAGGTCGATCCGCTCGCCGGCATTACTGGAACCCTAGCGAAATTAAACCCTGATAATTCCGAGGAACTTTGGATCCAGATTTTAACTCGTCCGATCCCTGACGACTGGCATAAGTCTACGACCGACAAATGGGTTAAAAAAGTCAAATCCGGCCAAAAATCTTTCCGTTTCCTCGGCATTGATTGGGCTTGGCTAGTCGAAGCCCTGGGCGCCTTTGCTAAGCCGCCCGAAGGTGGCGCCGAAAACCCGGTCGAAGTAAAGCTTTCCGACCGCGCAAAAACTCAGGTTGAAGAAGCCGAGAAAAAGGCTACGAAATTAGGCTACGAAGTAAAAATCCGCCTGGCTTACCTCGGTAACGACCAGACCGACGCGAAATTAAATATGCAAGCCCTCGTCGGGACCTTTAAACAGTACAACTCGACGAATTTAAACGGTTTTAAGAGCGTAGGCAGCACTTTCGACCATAGCGCCATCGAAGCCTATAAAATGCGCCAGTTTACCGGCCGCGGCTTCATCCTTAACATCTCCGAGCTCGCCTCCGTTTATCATCTCCCGCACACTTCGGTCGAGACCCCGAACATCGTCTGGGCGACCTCTAAAACCGCTGAGCCGCCTGCCCAGCTCCCGCTGATTACCGGAAACCCCGAGAACGATAAGGAAATTTCCGCTTTCGGCTTGACTAATTTTCGCGGTATTAACCATCAGTTCGGTATGCTCCGCCGCGACCGTTCGCGCCACGTTTACATCATCGGCCAGACCGGGGCAGGGAAGAGCGGCATGCTTGAACTCTTTGCCCTCTCTGATATTTTCTATAATCAGGGCTACTGCATCATCGACCCACATGGCGATTTCGCGATTAATAACCTCCGTTTCATTCCGAAGAACCGTATTAAAGACGTCGTTTATTTCAACCCTTCCGACAGGGAATATCCGATCGCCTTTAACCCGCTCGAACTTTCCGACCCGTCTAGGAAGCCTAACGTCGCCTCTGAAGTTATCGGCGTCTTAAAGCGTATGTTCGGCGATTCTTGGGGTCCGCGTCTCGAACATATCTTACGTTATACTCTGCTCGCGCTTCTCGATCGTCCAGAGACGACCCTGCTCGATATTTCCCGCCTTCTGACCGATAAAGAATTTAGAAAAGAAACTCTGGAATACTGTAAGGATGTAACCGTTCTCCAGTTCTGGAAACACGAATTCGGCCAATGGAACGAAAAACAGGTCAACGAGTCTATCGCCCCTGTTCTAAATAAGGTCGGTGCCTTTACCGCGAATCCGATTATTAGGAATATTATCGGCCAGCCGAAGTCTTCGTTCGATGTCAGAAAGATTATGGACGAGGGCAAGATTCTCGTAGTTAACCTCTCGAAAGGCTTAATCGGCGAAGATAACGCCGGTATTCTCGGTTCTTTCTTCGTCACTAAGGTCCAGCTCGCCGCGATGAGCCGCTCGGACATTCCAGAAATCGCCGATCGCCGTCCGTTTTACCTCTATGTTGACGAGTTCCAGAACTTCGCGACCGACAGTTTCGCGACCATTCTCTCTGAGGCTCGTAAATATGGCCTAAATCTAACCGTCGCTAACCAGTACATTTCCCAGATGACCGACACCGTCCGCGACGCCGTCTTCGGCAACGTCGGCACGACGATTTCCTTCCGTGTTTCTGCTGACGATGCTCCGATCCTCGCTAAACAGTTTGAGCCGACCTTCGAGGCCGCCGATCTCTTACAAATGAACAACCGCAACTTCGTTATCTCGATGATTATTGGCGGCGAAAAAGTCCCGGCCTTCTCTGCTACGACCCTAAGTATCCCGCAGACCCCTGGGGACAATACCTCTGAGATTATTAAACACTCTCGCGAAAACTATTCCCGCCCGCGCGAAGAGGTCGAAAAGGAGATTAAAGAAACGATCGAACAGTCCGAAAAATATAAAAAAGAGCTGGCCGATTCTGGCCGCCAAGATGACAGTAAGCTAATGATGGGCGATCTCGCAACGGGGAGTTATAGCCATAAAAACGAAAAAAAGACGCCTATAAAAAAACCATCGTTCGCTTACCGGCCAACCCCGCAAGCCGACTTTAAGAAGCTGAAACTCTCCCCTAACGCCGCTGAGCATAAAGAGGACCGTCCAGGACTAAAAGACTTAGGCAAACTTGTCGCCGAGAAAGCCCCTGCCGAGAAGACCCCTGCCGAAAAAACGCCCGGAAAGGCTCCTGAGCGCCCACACAAGCAGGGAAATAAGCATAAACCGCATTACCGCCCTAATAAAAAACCTATTGCCAAAAAACCTTAAGCGTGTTATAATGAGCTTAGAGTTTAAGGTCATAGAATATAAAAACTCAACAACTAGCACCTCATAAGATATGCTGAGGCCATAACCTAAAGGAGGTGATCGTATGGCTCTTAAAGCAAATCGAATATTTACCCTATCGGAACGACGTGAGCTTAGACGATGTATCGTTGATCGCCTACACGAGGAATGCAAGGTCCCCAAGGAAAGCTTCGGCTTTCTTAAATACTGGTGCGACCACGCGATTCAGGATCTCGAGCTTCGCCGCATTGAAAACGACGAAATTAACTTCGAAATCTGGGTAAAAAGTATCGTCCCCCGATTTAACGCTGACTATTTCACATACTGCAGTTGCGGATTGTTGGCTGGGTAAAGCATAAAAATGGCAGGGAAGAATTACCCTGCCTTTTTATTGGTCTTGCTTCCCCACCCCTGTTAATGCCTCAATTTACCCCTGTAAAGGTCGCAAATTAACCAAAAAACCGCACAAACCAGCGGATCCAGGCCAAAAACTAGGGAAACATCCAAAAGAGAATTAAAGACTTCAAAAAACAGGGATAGATCGACAAGAACCGGCGCGCAGTGGACGATACGACAATCGACTTTCGCACACAATCTTAATGTCGCACAATGTATATTTTACGACATTAAGCCTGCGCGCCGCCGCCGATTCGTTAATCATCTAACCATAAGCATTTCCAGCCCGGCCCAGCATAATGCCAGCTATGGCCATGTTTTTATTGTGTTTAATGTATTTACATATAGCCAAATAACAGGCAGACGACGGTTTTTATCATCGGCATAATGAGATTTAGACCAGATTTGAGAGCGTAGATTTTACCAACGGATCAACCGCGAAAAACGCCAGTTTTTCCAGTTTAGACGTTGTGAAATCTACAAGCTCTCAAGTCCGCCGATGATAAAAATCCTTGTCTGCCTGTTATTTGGCTTATTTGTGGATAAATTTTTAAATTTGACTTTTTCCCGCTTTTATTCCCTACTTTTACTTTTCCCTGTTTCCCGACCTACCAAGCCGCCAAATCCCATAAAATAAACCTCCAAAAAAATCGTTTCTTTCCCTACCCCGAACAAAAACCGAACAAATTCCGCACCCTTAACGGGGGTCGCACCCCTGTTATTTACCACCTTATTTCCGAAAGTCCGTGCCCGCGAAGAAACTCGTTCGCCCCTGAAAATGGCTTACTCCCGAAAAATCCAGCGTGCGCCGAAAGCGGCGAAGGGTGCGCACTCTCCAAAATCAAATGTTTAGAGCTGTCTATCAGTGGCTTTTTAGACCGCGCATCGCGCCCCCACAAAATAAACACTATATGATCGCGAGTGTCGTTCAGGTATCGCACTGCCGCCTCGGTAAAAGTCTCCCAACCATGTCCCCGATGAGAACCGGCACGGTGTGATTCAACGGTCAGGACATTATTCAGAAGTAGTACCCCCTGCTCTTGCCAAGCGCTCAAATCCCCCGCCCCGGCACAAATACTCGGCGAGCCGAGATCATCCTCGATCTCCTTATAAATATTCAGAAGTGACGGCGGAATTTCCGCATCCTTAGGCACCGAAAACGCCAGCCCCATCGCCGCACCCGGCGTGTGATATGGATCCTGCCCCAAAATTACGACAGAAACTTTATCCAGGTCCGTCGAAAACGCCCGAAAAACATAACTTTTCGGCGGATAAATCTTCTTCGTATTATATTCAGCCTTCAAAAATTCTGAAAGATTCTTAAAATACGGCTTTTCAAACTCCGAGTTTAAAAACGGCTTCCAGCTCTCGTGAATCGGCGATTTTTTCGCGACGCCAGTATCGGCATGAACACTAGTTCCCATCCTAAACCCTTAGCCTTTCGGCCATATCTAAAATCAGCTGCCTCTCGCAGGAGCCAACCGCGACGAACCCATGAATCCCCGAACTCGCGAACTCGCACGCAAGCTTAACGATCGCCTCTTTATCAACCGCCTTAATTCCCTCCGGAACTCGCGCATAATCCTCAATATCGTCAGACAAGAAATAATTCTCGGAATAATAATCCGAAATCTGGCCAACCGTCTGCGCACCCATCTGATAACGCCCGAGCGCATAAGATTTCGCCGCCTCGATGTCTTTATCAGAAATATCACCCTTTAAGACCCTGGTCAGCTCTTTCTGGATCAGGTCGAAAAGAGCGCCAGCATTATCTTCGTTTACTTCGCCATCAAAATCCCAGGAAGCATTTTTCGCAGAATTCGAAGTCGCGCTACACATCCCGTAAACCAGTCCCCGCTTTCTCGCCTGCCCAAAAATCCGGCTGCTCATCGTCCCGTTTAAGATATGGTTCAGACAGTCCATCGTGCGAATCTCGCCGGTCGAGAGACGGCGCGGAATAACAAAACAAAACCCGAAAGTAATATTGCTCGCGTCTTTTCTACGAATCAAAACCGGGTCGGAAGTATGGAGCTCATCTTCAGGAATATCGAAACGCTCGCCAGGTTTTAGATCCCACTCCTCGAGCATTTTAATAATCTGACGTTTTCGCGGTTTTACCTGGCCAGTAATTACGAAGCGCATATTTTCCGCGGTATGGGTACGGCGATAATGTTCGCGAATATCTTTTACCTCAATATTTGGTACCGTCGCGAGGCGTTCACGCAGATTCGGCACATCTTCGCCGATAGACTTCTGGAGCCGCGGCCAAAGCAACCTAGTATAATCGTTCATGTACGAGGTCAACTCCGCGCGCACATTCCCCTTTTCGCTCTTTAATTCCTCTTCATTAAACCGCGGTGAAGTAATCGCAACGCGTTTTAAATCCATAATCCGATCCCATTCGAAGTCCGCACACTCCGTTTCGTAACAAACGTCAAAATCCGAAGTCCAAGCGTTATGATAAGCCCCATTTTTCGTAAAATCAGTTTCGTAAGCCTGCTCATCTTTATATTTCGAGTTTGCCCCGAAACTTAAATGTTCAACAACGTGAGCGATCTCGTGTAGTTCCGGCTTTTTCGCGAAACGCATTCCAGCCCGAAACTCAACTTTCGTGTTCATCACGCTAGCTCCGGGAACATCGATAAGCAACCCACGCGCTCCGTTTTTTAGCTTGACTTCCTCGATACTGTGTTTCATTTGCTAAGTGTAGCGTTATTTGCGACCTTTCTTCCTGGTCGCTTTCTTCTTTTTCGCCGTCGCCTTCTTTTTCGCGACAGATTTCTTCGAAGAGCCAGATTTCTTCGCCGAAGTCGCCCGTTTCGTGGCTCCCCCCGCCGATTTTTTAAACTCATCGTCCAAATTCTTCTCGCCAGCAGAAACTTCGTTTACGCCCTTTTCGGTCGCCGAATCCGCCATCTTCGTCAACTCGGAATCATACTCTTCCCCATCCGTTATGTCGGTCGCAGCAGCTTCTTGCGGAGTGACATGGAGTAAGATCTTCAAGACTTCCTCGCGCAAAGTCTTCTGGAGCCCGTCGAAGAGCTTCTGGGACTCGCTACGATATTCAACGAGCGGATCTCTCTGGCCAACACTACGCCAGTGAATTCCCTCGCGCAGGTGCTGCATATTTTCGAGATGTTGCATCCAGAGCGTATCGAGAACTTTAAGGTAGACCTCGCGCTCGATTTTACGCATAATATCTTCGGAAAATTCGTCCTCTTTCTTCGAATAAGCTTCAGAAATCGCGGTCAGAGCGAGTTTACTTCGATCCTTTTCTTTTCGCATCAAACCGATCGTCTCGACTAAATCATCATCAAAATCGAAAACCGCAGTAAAATCTTTCTTGAAGTTCTTATTTACGCGCGAGCTAAACTGCGTCAAATCATCCGCCGCCGCTTTCATCAAGCGCTCGATCTCGCCTTTAATGTTCTCACCGTCGAGAATCTTACGGCGCATACCGTAAACCACTTTACGGTGGCGGTTAATCACGTTATCGTACTGGACGACATTTTTACGGGAATCAAAGTTAAAGCCCTCGATTCGCTTCTGCGCGCTCTCCAAAGTCTTCGAAACGGACTTCGTCTGGATCGGCATAGTATCGTCGACTCCAAGCCGCGACATCAGCATCGCGATTCTCTCCCCCTGGAAAATCCGCATCAAATCGTCTTCGCAAGAAACGAAGAACTGAGTCGTGCCAGGATCGCCTTGACGACCGCCACGCCCACGCAACTGGTTATCAACCCGCCGAGAATCGTGGCGCTCCGAGCCGATCACGACTAAACCGCCAAGTTTCTTAACTTCATCAGTCAACTTAATATCGGTACCGCGCCCTGCCATGTTCGTCGCGAGCGTAACCGCGCCCTTAACGCCGGCCTTCTCAATAATCGCCGCTTCGTGCTCGTTGTTTTTCGCGTTTAGGATCTGGTATTTAATCTTCGCCTTGTCTAGATATTTCGCTAGAAGCTCGTTTTTCACGATCGAAGCCGAACCGATCAGGACCGGCTGGCCCTTCTCATGGTATTTCTTCACTTCCTCGACAATCGCCTTCATCTTACCGTCTTCGGTGCGATAAATCAAATCGTCTTTATCGACACGCTGAATCGGACGGTTAGGCGGAATCTGGATTACGTCGAGCGCATAAATCTGTTGGAACTCCTCGGCTTCGGTAAAGGCAGTACCGGTCATGCCGGAAAGTTTCTTATAGAGGCGGAAATAGTTCTGGAACGAAATCGTTGCGAGCGTCATGCTCTCCTGCTTGACCTGAACGCCTTCTTTCGCCTCGATCGCCTGGTGTAGACCCTCATTATAGCGGCGACCCTGCATTAAGCGACCAGTATTTTCGTCGACGATAATCACTTCGCCGGAATTCGTGACAACGTAATCCTTATCGCGCTTAAAGACAACTTGCGCGCGCAGAGCCTGGTCCATATGATAAACTAAGCGCGTATGCTCGACCGAATATAAATTGTCGATTTTCAGGAGTTTCTGAACCTTGTCCACGCCAGCGTCGGTCAGAGTAACTGAGCGATGTTTCTCATCCTGGACATAATCGTCCGGCCCAAGTTTCGCGGCAATCTTCGCAAACTGGTAATAACTTTCCGGATTATCGCCGGCCGGCGCAGAAATAATCAACGGCGTCCTCGCTTCATCGATCAAAATCGAGTCGACCTCATCGACGATCGCAAAGTTCAATTTTCTTTGGCGCAAGAATTTCGCCTCAGAGACCATGTTGTCGCGCAGGTAGTCAAAGCCAAATTCGTTGTTTGTACCATAAGTTACATCGGCGGCGTAAGCCTCTTTCCGAGAGCATGGCTTAAGATGACGAAAACGCTCGTCTTCGTGCTCTTCGTTAATGTAATCCTTATCATAAATAAACGACGCCTGGTTAATAATCACCGCTACGGAAAGCCCGAGAAAATCGTAAACCGGCCCGTTCCAGCCAGCGTCGCGCTGTGCCAGATAATCGTTTACAGTTACGACATGCACCCCTTCGCCAGAAAGCGCGTTAAGATACGCCGGAAGCAGCGCAACCAGGGTTTTACCTTCGCCAGTCTTCATTTCCGCAACATTTCCCTCGTGGAGCGCGATACCGCCGACCATCTGGACGTCGTAGTGGCGCATTTTCAGGACGCGCTTCGTCGCCTCGCGAACCAGAGCGAACGCATCCGGCAAAATATTCTCTAGGGCCGCGTCTATCTTTGCGTCGTCTTTCGGCAACTTGCCCTTTAGAACGTTTGTTTGCTCGGCGAGTTCCTTCTTCGACATGGCTTCATACTTTGGCTCGAGTTTGTTAATCTCGAGTACGCGCTTATAAATTTTCTTCAGAGTTTTCTTTTGCGCATCGCCGAAAATCCCCTGGAGGAATTTCTCGGTCGCAGTCTTATCAGCAAGTTTATCAGAAGGGGCTTTTTCTTTTTTCGGCATAATTAACCTCGCTTAAATAGTTTCTTAATCGGATGTTTTCGAAGATGCGGAGTCGTCTCTAGCTTAAATCGACGAATCTGACCCATTAGTTTCGCTTCAATAATATCAACGCCAGCAAAAACGTTCGACGATTCATCTTTCGCGGCAATAACCTTCCCGCCCGTAATCTCCATCGCCGCAGAAATCTCGTACTTATTTCCATGCGTCTTATCGATCTCGGTAACCACGATTTTCGCGATCACGTCCTTCTTGTACCCCTTAGGCAAATAACGGTCTAACTTCCCGATGCGTTTAATCGCGTATTTGCGAAAACTATCTGTCGGCTTATATTTGTTGCCACTAATCTCAATTTTTTCAATCATAAAACTCCTTTGTACCTATTATATCATAAAAAGGCTAGATTTCAGCCTGATTATTAAGATATGGACGAAGAACTTTCGGAACTTGCAATTTTCCACCCTCTTTTGCAAAATTCTCTATCAGAACCATCAGCATCCTAGCGAACGGAATCGCCGTACCATTCAGAGTATGTACCGTCTCGACCATGCCATCTTTTCTCCGGACGCGGATATTAAGAGAGCGCGCCTGGAAATCGGTACAGTTTGAACAAGAGGTAATCTCGCGATATTTCTTATCAAGCGGCGACCAGAATTCAATATCGTATTTCTTCGCCGCTGGCGCCCCAAGATCACCCGCCGCCACATTGATAATATGGTAAGGAATTTCTAGCTCTTGCAGCATTTCCTCCTCGATACCGAGCAGTTTCTCATGAATCTCTTTAGATTGTTCCGGTAGACAGAACGCATACATCTCTAGCTTGTTAAACTGGTGGACGCGGAATAGGCCGCGCGTGAATTTGCCGTAAGTCCCGGCCTCTTTCCTAAAACAGGCGGAATAACCGGCGTAAAGCAGCGGCAATTCGTCCTCGTTTAGAATTTCGTTCGCGTGATAACCAGTAATCGGCATCTCAGCAGTCGCGATCATCGCTAGGTCCTCGCCATCGATAAAGTACTCATCAGACTGCTCCGAAGATTTTGGCGCAAAGCCCGTCCCCTCGAGAACCTTCGAAGACACCATATAAGGGACAGTCATATATTTTAGGCCATGCTCAGTCACTTTCTTGATGCCGTATTGCAGGAGCGCATTTTCAAGCAGCGCCAGCTCATTTTTCAGATAATAAAACTTCGAGCCGGCGACTTTCGCCCCGCGTTCAAAGTCAACCCAATCGCGCGCTTCGCAGTAATCAAGATGATCGACCCCAGTTTCATGTTTCTCCCCCCAAACTTTAATTTCCTTCGAGCATTCTTCCCCGCCCAGCGGCACATCTTCAAAAATCACGTTCGGCACGGTCTTTAATTCCCCGTTCAGGCGTTCCTCGGCGTCCGACAAGGTTTTCTCAAGCTCCGACAATTCAGATTTCAGCTTCTTTCCCTGTTCGATCAGTTCCGGCGCCGGCTTGCCATTTTTCATCTTCGCGGCAATCGCATTTCGCTCCGTCCGCAGAGCCTCAACTTTCTTCAGCAGTTCCTTCCGCTCATCATCCAGCTCTAAAACTGCGTCGAGATCAGTCTTATACCCCTTCTCTTTCGTCGAGTGTTTTACTAATTCAAGATTATTTCTAATAAAATTAATATCTAGCATACATCTATTATATCATATCAAAAATACAAGCTCTCAAGTCCGTTTCGGAAAAGTAGTTCAGCCTACCGCTCCTTGGGACGCGGAAGGCCGAAGGCCTACCAGCCGCCGCCTCCGCCGCCGCCGGAGAACCCCCCTCCCCCGCCACCAGACGACGAGCTAGAATACGAAGTTGAAGAGGCGATCGTAGTCGAAAGTGAATGGTTAATCGAGTTAAACGCAGAAATCGTAATGATGCTATGCCCATAGTACCAGCCTGGCTGATACGCTGGATCCATCTGGTAATACCGATTCAAAGTCCCCATCCAAGAATCCTCAAGCCCGAACAGACAAGCATAAGGCAAAAGCTTCTCGTAAAGTTTAACGATTCCCTTGTCATCTTTCGGCGCACCCTTGACCGACTGGAGGAATTTCAAGCGGTCTTTCTCAGCCATCTTAATGTAAAGCTTTAGCCCCTCGAGATAATTGTCCGCGTCGAGCCCCTTCTCGGTATAAGTAGAATATTTACTCGAACGAGCAGCGAATACACAGGTAATAACTATCGTCGCAAGCACTAAGGCGACAAGATACGGAATTAAGAAGGCGCTCCCGACCAGATCGCCAGCAAAAGCGCCCATCTCGCCCAGTATTACGGCGCCGAAGCTGAGGATCGCCGGCGCAAAACAGGCGCAGAGAGCGATGACGATTGCGACAGCCACCGTCGCGGCCGAAGAAGTTTTTGAGGTGTTTTTCGTTAGGAAGCCCTTTTCGACGAGGCGGTCGCCACTAGACGAAGCATAAAGCCGAGTAAGCGACTGGAGATGAGAAGACGCGGTATGTTTTTTGACCGCAATTTCCATACCGTCTTTTACCGCCGTGCCGCCATTTAAAATTTCCAGCACGTATTTCTGGGCAGGCGTCAGACCAGCGACGTTGTTGACGATGACGATCCAGGTATCTTTTTTCAGCGTCTTCGTCGGCTCGGCCTGTTTCAAGGTCACTTTCCCAGCGATCGCCATCTCGAGCAGCGTCGCGACATAAGACGGCTTCGTGGTCTTAATCGCGACCTTAGCGGCCTCGGCGACGGTCAGGTCCTTCATCGGCTGGTACTGCGGAGTAAGGAAGAGATTCTTGCGGTAAAGATATTTCGCTTTTGCTTTCTTTAACCAATAGCGGTACGTGCCAAAAATCGCGAAGAAAGCGCCTATGCTTAAGATAACCGCAAGTATAACCAATAGATAGTTATATTCATGCACGACAACAAAAGTCTCCGGCGCAAATTGGGCGACAAAGGTCAGATTCTCCCCCGCGGCGAGGTTAGTAGTCGAGAAAGTCAGCTCCATATCAGATTTTTTGACCATCTCACAACGGTCTTGACCCTTCGCGCCATGATAGCCGACATAACACCAGGTTTCCGATTTTAGAGCCGCCTTTACGCTGTTATCGAGATGGAGCGTCGCGGTCAAGCGCTCAAATCTCTGGCTCCAGCCCGTCCCGTTCGTGTCCCAATAAAGTTCCTGAAAATCAGAAAAATCCGTGATGACATTCTTAAATTCATACTCTAGAATATACGTCTGCGTTCCGTGAACATATTCGTTCTCATTCCCGAGATAAATCGCGAAACACCCGTTTTCCCGCTCAGTTTTCGCGATATTTTCCGGCTGACCATTTCGCGAAACCTTTAGACTGTCCAGATTTTTCAAAGTGACATTTTTCCCGCCCTGGTTTGTATATGGAATATACCGCGTAATGCCGTGGTTCTGGTTCGTGCTCGGAAATTCCGCGGTCAAAGTTTCCTTGACCTTCAACGTGCTTACCCCCTCGGTATCTTTCCCGAGCGTGTAATCGAATTTTGCGTCAGAAAAGTAAAAACTATTAGCATTCCCAGCCGCATTAACAGGGGCGACCAGCGCAAAAACTTGACAAATTAGCGTAAGTATGATACAATAGAAAGATATAGCCTTTTTCATACTTCTATTGTATCATATCTATCGCTTCTTTTAATGCATTATTGGATTTCTGGAGCTTAATTCCCTCCTCCTCGGAGAGTTTTATTCCTAAACGACGAACAATCCCGTTCCGCCCGACGATCGCTGGAAAACCGTTATAAACGCCAGAAAAATCGTCATAAGACGAAACCGGCAGAACGCGCCGCTCGTCGTCTAAGATGCAGTTAATCAGCTTCGTAACGCAGGCGCCGATACCATAATAAGTCGCGCCTTTTTTCTCAATGATCTTGTACGCCTCAGTACGCGCAAAATCCTCGATTTCCTCTCGCGCCGGCTGATCGATCAGCTCAACTAAAGGCTTCCCGCCGATGTTAGAAGAGGACCAAAGCGTAAATTCCGTGTCGCCATGTTCGCCAACCTGAAAAGCATGAACCGACTTCGGATGAACGCCGAGGCGCTCAGCAATGCGATAACGCAGACGCGCTGTATCGAGAATCGTGCCGGAACCGATGACCTGCTCGTGCGGCAAGCCAGAATAACGCCAAGTCAGATAAGTCATCACGTCCATCGGGTTTGAAACGACGATAAAAATACCGTCAAACCCGCTGTCCATAATCTGACCAATCATATCTTTAAAAATCGCGGCGTTCTTCTTTAGAAGGTCCATCCGCGTTTCGCCCGGCTTCTGCGGCGCACCAGCGGTAATGACGATGATGTCGCAGTCAGAAGCCTCGGCATAATCGCCGGCTTTAATCTTCATATAAGACGGCGAAACCGCGAGCGTATCGCGCAGATCCATCGCCTCGCCCTCGGCGTCCTCCATGTTGATATCGGTTAATACTAGTTCGTTTACATCGGTGCGCTGATTGACCAAACAGTAACCGACGCTCGCGCCCACATTGCCGGTACCAACGATCATAACTTTTGCCATAGTTACATTATAGCATAAGTATTAAATTTTCGAGAGACGCGCGTAGCGAATTTCTTCGGCCCCAGAACGAATATCGATGTCGACTTCTGCGCGAACAAACGGATCGAAACGCTCAGGCGTAACTTTTTTGGGCTTTTTATCAGGCCTCTTAAACCGCTTTTGCCCCTTAAACTTAGCAAAACTAGCGCAAAGCTCCTTATTCTTAGACTTCTTGATCAGAGAAATAACGTCTTGTTCGGTCAGGTGATAAAGCGCTTTTTCGGTCAACTCGCCCTCCTCGACCAGAGTTTCGATGCTTGATTTCATAAAGTCCTCCGTAAACTTCGCCTTCTCGTCGCGAGCCTTTAAAGAGGTCTTGGCGACAATTCTGCTAAAATCCTCAGCGACCTTTAAGTCTCTAAAAGCCAGCTCCTTCGTCCCGGATTTTTTCAGCTCTAAATTGCCGTAAAATCGTTCAATTTGCTCATGCGACAAATTCGCGGCGGTAAAATAGCGCTCGATTTTAGGCGCTTCCGGCAAAATATTCGTTAATTTTCTCGGCTCAAGTTCAGACTTTATCAGAAGTTTCGAGATTTTTTCCGCATTTTTAAGCGCCTCATCTAACCCCAGGCGCGGAAGATCCAAATTAAAAACCGGAGTAGCAATATTCTCGAGCAAAGCAGCGATTGTGCTAGGCTTATCTTTCGTAAAATTCCAGATGATCAGCGCCGAAGCGACTGCATGTCGAAGCATATCTGGAGATTTTACTAGGTAAAGCGCGGTGTAATTTCGACTACTCGTAATGAACTTCAGCCGTTTCATTTCCGGTGTAGCGATATATTTGTCGAGCCAGTCCGGCCAATCTTTACAGAGAATACGTAGGTACCTCTGGTCCGCCTTTTTTAGCGTTTTAAAATAAGCGGAATTTGGCGTGATGATTTTTTCGTATTGGCTGATTTTTCTTCGCGATAAACCAGCCATTTTTCTAACTTTCCTTTTCGCGGGACTTAATCAGCGGGAACGGCACGCCTTCGCGCCCAGAAACTCCCTCGAGTAACCAGAAATTTCGCTCAGAATTACCCCAGCCACAAGCCGGCGGCATACCATATTCAAGCATCTCGACAAAATCGGTGTCTAACATCTGCGCTTCAGCATCACCAGCGTCGCGCAGGGCCTGCTGCTCCTCGAAGCGTTTCAACTGGTCTTCCGGATCATTTAGCTCAGAATAGCCGTTCCCCATTTCGGTTCCGGCGATAATCGGATGGAAACGTTGGGTAACCTCCGGATTTTCCGGGACAACTTTCGCGAGCGGACTTAGAGCCAGCGGCTCTTCAACCAGCCAGTATGGACCGGCAGAAGTCTTTCTGATCAGCTTCCAGATATGGTCCAACAGCCGCGCGTCGGAAGCAGTTTCTAAAGTATGCTCCAGAGTTTTTCTCGCCGCCTTATCATTTCGGTCTTCCGATTTCTCGAAATCATCCCGTAAAATCTGCTCCAGCTGTTTGCGGTCCGGATTAAAGACGTCGACATTATACTTTTCTTTTAGAAGATCAGCATATTTAATCCGCGGCCAAGGTTTTCCGTCGTTATCTAGGTCAATCTCAAATCCGCCGACATTAAACTTTAGAGTTCCCCAAGTTTCCTTCGCGACATATTTGATCATCTCCTCGTAAAGATTCATGCCGTCTTCATAATCTTCGTAAGCGGCGTAAGATTCAAACGCAATATGCTCCGGCAGATGCTCGTCATCAACGCCCTCGTTTCTAAAGCGCGGACCGATGTCGTAAACTTTCTCAAAGCCGGCGCCGAGCAAACGCTTTAAGGGTAGTTCATGAGAAATGCGAAGATAAAAATCTTCGTCGAGCGCGTCCATATGCGTCGTAAACGGGTTTGCGTCGGCGCCGCCCGTGGTGTGCTCCAAAACAGGGGTATTAATCTCGATAAACCCGTGCGCGTTCATGAAATCGCGCGTCGTCTGCCAGAATTTCGAGCGACGAACCATCCGTTCGCGCACTTCAAGATTAACGTTCATGTCAACATAACGCCGGCGAAAACGCTCTTCCTTATTCGTAAAGCCATCGCGACCCGGAAGCGGCCGGAGAGATTTCGTCAAAAGTCGAATATTATCGGTAAAAACGGAAATTTCGCCGGTCTGCGACTTATCAACCATCCCCCTCGCCTCAACAAAATCACCAGTATCCAGCAATTTAAGGTCGGAGATGGAAAAAACGGAGACAGTGTCGCTGGCGGCAGGACCCGTTTTTCCACCATCTTTCATAAACAACTGGACCTCGCCGGTATAGTCGCGAATTTTAACAAACGCCAGTTTCCCGAAACTCCGAATCGTCGTAATCCGCCCCGCAACAACGACCTCGCGCCCCTGAAACTCATCAAACTTATCTAAAATATCGCCAATAAAAGTGTCGCGAAAAGAATGCGACGGATACGGGTCGATTCCCCGCCTCTTAATTTCCTCAAGTTTCTTAATCCGCTCATCGCGATAATCAGCTAGTGTTACCATAGGATAATTATACCATAAAAAGCGCCCACTTGAAAAGTGGGCGCAACATCGAGAGGAGCTGAAACAAAATTTAGGCACGTGGCCACAGGCCTAATTTATAAATATTGCTTAATTCGCTCCTCAAGCGAGTCAAACGGCACCGGCATAACTAGCGGCGTCCCAGATAGATCCGGATCATGCGCCAGCTCCGTCGCGCACATCGAGCAGACGACCGCCTTGATCTGGCAGTTCTTCACGAAGCGGAGTAGCTCCTCGCCGTTTTTCTCGACCACGCGATTGGCGATGCTGGTCGGGAATTCCCAGCCCATGATGACCAGGTCGACATCGTCGTGATCAACAATGTACGCCTTAGCATCGTCCAAATTGTCTGTTAAATAACAGTCCCCCAGGACGTCAATCTTCTGGGCGATGTCCTTTAGGACAATCTGTCGAGTTGTGTCGTCTTCGACGACCAAAATTCTCTTGTATCCTCCCATTTTATCACCTCCTTCTAGGTTTTCGGGATAATACGTTTCTAATAAGGTACAAAAAAATGCCTACCTCTCCTAATTATACCACACTTTGCCAAAAAATGCAAGCCGCTCACGAGCTATAAACCGCCCGCTATTTATAATACGCCTTCCCCTCTACGCGCACGTCCACATACCCCGGCTCGACCCCTGGCGACGCCGCAATATACCGAATCATCCGATCGGCATCCTCCGCCGAAACCCCCGCTCCCCGGTCGACGTTCATCTTAATATAATACTGAATTCCGTCGATATAGACATCAACTTCTCGTCGCTTCCCCGCCGGCACTGCCACGCGCGTAACGGTATAGCCCAGCTCAGCCAGGTCTTTCTCGACCCGCGCGATAAACTCTTTTACTCGGTTCGTAATCCCCGCGCCCGACTCGTCGATTACCTCTGCCGAAATTGTCAAATCCTCCGCCGACGCCGAAGAACCGCCAGTCCCCCCGCCGCTCTCCATTAAACTCCTTACCCCAATAACTACTAATACCCCGATGACCATCAGCCCTATAACAAAAATCAGAATCGAAACCGTCTGGCGATTTTTCGCCTTCTCCCGCGCCGCAATCCTCTCCGACGACGACTCCAGCTTCTCGCGCTCCTCCGCGATCGTCCGCCCGACGCCGTAAACGCCAGAGCTTGCCTCTTCTTCAGCCGCTCGCCGCCTCTTAGTCCTCATCCGCGCCCACCTTTAAAACCAACTCTGCCAACTCCTCTGCCGCCTTCGGCGCAGAGACCGCCTCGTGCAGATTATGCGCCAAAGTTTCCCGAACTTTTGGACTGCGGACTAATTTCTGTGTCAGCTCCAGTAAAAGTCCCGGCTGGTTCATCATCCGCTCGTCCCCAATCATCGCGCAAGCCTCCATCGAAACTAACCTCTCTGCATTTTTAACCTGATGCGAGCCCGGAAGTCGCTCGAACGGAACCAGAATGACCGCTTTCTCTAGCCCCGCCAGCTCCGCAATCGTCGTTGCCCCTGCGCGCGAAATTACCACGTCCGCCGCGCCGAGCAGCTCGTTCATCGCCGAATTAAACGACCACATCCGAAAATCCGACTGCAGCTTTGCCTTTTCCCAATCTTCATATTTTTTAAGATCGACCATATCTTCATAATGTTTCCGCCCGGCGACTAGCCCCACGCTCGTGAATTTCAGCATCTCCGGCAAAATCTCCCGCATTGCGTTATTCATGTTTTCCGACCCCTGGCTCCCGCCTGTCATCACGACCAGCGGCCGCTCCGGATCAAACCCAAACGTCTTCTTTAAGCTCGCCTGCTTCTGCGGGCTTACCTTTCGAAACTCCGGCGCGATGGGTATCCCCACGAACACCCGATTAGACGAAGGTTTTGAAGGTTTTTCCGAAGGGCCTAAGACTTGGCCGCTCGCCCCTTGGGACGCGGATAGCGGCCCGGAGCGGCCCGAGGAAAAATCCTTCAAACCTTCGTCTTCATCAGGTACTCCTAGGGCTACCCATCGCGCCTTTTTCATCAACAGCCGGTTCGCTAAGCCAGGCACCGCATCGCTCTCATGCACAACATACGGAATCTTCAAAAATCTCGCAACCAGCCCAACCGGCAACCCGACGAACCCGCCTTTTAGAAAAATCACATCTGGACGCCTAGACGCCGGCAGCATCCTAAAGAAACTCTGGATTATGCCCGCGATAAACCCAAAAAATCCAGAGATATTTCCCCAAACAATATCTTTAAAGAAAATGTCTAGTCGCCGAAGATAATCTTTAAAACTCCACCCCGCATACCGATGGAACTTCCCCGAAGCGACCTTCCGGACCCGAATATACTGCTTCTTCCCCGAAAGCCGCGATTCCTCGCCCCAGGAAACCCCAATTTCTGTTGTAATTTTTACAACATTTTTATAGTACTTCCGATCAGTCCAGAACTCGACCCTGGTTCTTGGTTTCTTTTCTAAAATCTCACGCACTACGGCGACGGCTGGCGTGATGTGTCCGCCCGACCCCCCGCCGACTACTAATACTTTCATTTCTTACCTCTCTTCCAGTATAACACGAAAGTTGGGTCGACAGCCCCAAACCATACGAAATAAAGATCATGCTCGTCCCGCCATAAGATAGAAGCGGCAAAGTTATCCCAGTCAGCGGAATTAAGCCCGTCATCGCCGCGATATTAACCACCACGTGCGCCGCTACCCAAGCAAACACTCCGATTACGATTAAGCTCTGCTCCCCCGGCAACCCGCCAGAAATCTTTAGAAGCTGCAGGAGTAAAATCGTAAAACAAGCGATGACGATTAAAAGCCCAACAAACCCAAAAGTCTCCCCCATGACCGCAAACACCGAGTCATTAATCGACTCCGGCAGATACCCCGTCGCCTGAACGCTATTCCCTACTCCGACGCCAAAAATCCCGCCCGTCCCGATCGCCATCATCGCGTTGTCGATATGATAGGACGAGCTCGCATCCCCGTCGCCCGAAAACGTCATCAGCCTCTCTAGACGGTGCGGCGAAACGAGAATCGAAAGAACTCCAAATCCCGCAATCACCGCCAAAACGACTACGAAATTCCTCAGTTTTACTCCAGAAACTAAAAGCATCGCGATAATAATCGCAATGATACAGACCCCCGTCCCGAGATCTTTCTGCGCAATAATCACGAAAAACAGTGAAATCGCCGAGACGATCGCAAACGGAATAAAGAAATCGCGAGTCTCGAACGTCCCCGCCTCTTTATGTTGCGAAATCAGTTGCGCCAGATATAAAATCAGCGCCAGTTTTAAAAATTCCGCCGGCTGAATACTAAAC
This sequence comes from Candidatus Saccharimonadota bacterium, assembly GCA_017404725.1. Classification (GTDB taxonomy): domain Bacteria; phylum Patescibacteriota; class Saccharimonadia; order Saccharimonadales; family Saccharimonadaceae; genus Nanosyncoccus. The sequence continues at coordinate 41,471 of JAFRBS010000001.1, forward strand.
GTCCCGAGGTTAATCCACCGACACGCCCCTAGCTGACAAGATGCTAAAGACGACCCCGCTACCGAAAGTAGCATTAAAAGCCCACAGGTAAGAAACGCTAAAAGTATTAAAACTTTCGACAATTTCCTAAGTTTCGCATACGGAAATTTAAACGCCAAAATAAACGCCCCGACCGAAAGCCCGACCGAAATTAGCTGGTGAATAAAGAAGAAATTCTGGTTATAATCCGTCCCGTACGCCGAATTCATGAAATTCGCTCTCTGAGACCCAATCGCATAAATCACGACCAGCCCCACTCCGAGCAGTAAAAACGTTAAAGCGCCGATAACTCGATTACTGCGGTGTTTACGCATTATAAATTATGCCCCCTGCGGCGGCCATAAATACGCCCACCAAAGCTAAAATCCCGGCTATAACCCAAAAACGCATCACGATTTTCGCCTCTCCCCAGCCTTTCGCTTCGAGATGATGATGAATCGGCGCCGAAACGAACAACTTGCGCTTAAACACCTTTTTCCAGATCATCTGGAGCAGCGACGAGCCTGCCTCGACGACGAACAACCCGCCGATAATCGGGAGCAAGAACAGCGAATTCGTCATCATCGCCACGACCCCCAGCCCCGCACCGAGCGCGAACGAACCGACGTCTCCCATCATAAACCGCGCCGGCGGGACGTTGAACCAAACGTACGAGAGTAGCCACCCCGCGACCGTAAAACAAAATCCCGCGAGCATCCAGTTTTGCTGAAACAGCGCAATTACCCCGAACGCCCCGTAAGCGATCAGACAAAGCCCCCCGGCGAGCCCGTCTAGCCCGTCCGAAATATTTACCGCGTTCGAAGTCGCGACGACCACAAACGCAAAAAACGCAATCATCAGCCATTCCGGAAGCTGAAGCGGACCAATATACGGAATCTCGATTGAGTTCCAGCCAAGTTTAATCGCAAAATACCAGCCAAGCAGGACCCCAACCGCCGTAATCATCGCGAATTTAACCGGCGCCCGAAGCCCCGCCGCGCCATGCCCATCGCCAAACACGTTAATTAAATCGTCCGCCAGCCCGACCAGCGACCCCCCGAGAAACCCGTAAAGAGGCAGCCAAGTCTGCCCTCTGTCCCAGTTACAAACATACGTTACGACCGTAACTGTCACGACCCCAACAATCCCCGCCATCGTCGGAAACGCCCGCTTAAACTTGTGCGCGTGGAGCTTCGTCATAACCGGCAGCGCTTTCCCGTCTACCGCCGTTTTCTTCTGTTTCTTCCACCATTTATACTTATACGCAAAATGCGTATAGACCGGAGTAAGAAACATTGCGAGAAGAAACCCGCCTAAAGCTAGGATTAATCCGTAAAACATTTCTCCTGAAAACGATTGTAACATTATTGCTCCTTCGGTTTTATTTTTAGATGATCGATTACCGTATCAGATAATAAATTGAATAGTGGCAAGGCATCCGCCGTACCTTCAAGCGTTTGCCCCCCTTCCCATATTTTAACCATTATTACGTATTCTGGCAACTCCCCATCACGCCCGCCGAACCCAACATAGCTACCCGTCGTCTCGTCAAAAGTATAAGCTCCATCTTTAATTCCCTGCGCCGTCCCCGTTTTTCCGCCGATATAATAGCCCGGTTTATCAATGCCATAAAGCCGCTGCAGCCCTCTCGTCCCCCAGATCATCGCCCGCATCGTCTCCGAAGTCTTTTCCGTGACCGTCCGCCGAACCGACTTTTTCTCCTCCGCCTTCACGAATTTCCCATCCTTCATTTCCCCGGCGATAATCGTCGGCGCATAATACTCTCCCCCGTTAATCAGCGAAGAAAACGCCGCCGCGACCTGTAGCGGCGTCAGGTTAATGTTCTGCCCGAAGGTCATGTTCGCATACCGCGAGTTAAGCCCATACCCCTTATTCGGCTCCTGAATTAAGCCGGTCGATTCCGAAAGCTCAAATCCCGTCGCCTGACCTAGCCCAAAATGATTATAGTAATAATCAAACAGTTTCTCGCGCCCAGTTTTCGTGATTTCCGACTTCGACCCCCCGAGCAGCATCAGCGCCGTCATCGACCCCGTGTTCAGCGAATAATTTAGCGCTGTCTGCATCGAAATCACCCCGAGCTGCCCCGAATGTGCATTTTTAATCGGCCACCCATCGACCGTAATTTCCCCCGTATTATTATATGTCGTCTCCGGCGTCATTACCCCTTCCTCGACCGCCGCCGCGAACGTGAACGTCTTACAAATCGACGCTGGCTCATACGCCACATCAACGATCTGGTTTAAAAACAGATTCCCGTCTTTAACTTCCGCATATTTCTCCGGCTCATAATTCGGAATCGTCGCCATGGTCAGAACTTTCCCATTTCTCGGGTCCATAACTACCGCGCTCGCATGATTCGCCTTCGAGGTCGAAAGATACTCCGCCAGCTTTTTCTCAACTTTCCTCTGCAGGGTCCGATCGATAGTTAGAACTACATTTTTCCCGTCTTCCGCCGGAATTCGTACATTATCGTCCCCGATCGAGAGCGCCACGTTATTTACGTCTGTAATCGTTTTAAGAAGTCCATTTTTTCCGCCAAGCTGGTCATTTAACGACCCCTCGACGCCATACTGACCTTTTCCTTCCGCATTAACAAAACCGAGAAGTCCACTCGCCATCTCTCCTTCCGGATAAACTCGCGAATTTCCCTCCTGATAATACACGCCCGCTAACTTTTTCTCTTTTAGCTTCTTAACTTGTTCTCTCTCCACATTTCTCGCGACGACATAATATCTTCTCGTCTTATCTTTAAACACGTCTTCCCATTTTGCAACGACTTTATCGCCCGCAATCTCCGAAATCGCTCGCTCAGTCTTCTCCTCGTTCGCCACTTTCGGATCAACAATCACCATCCAGCCCGCCTTATTCAAAACTACCGGGACCGGCTCATCCCCTTCCATCATGTAAATCTCCCCCCGCTTCGCGATAATCGTATTCTGGGAGGTATGTTCCGCCTCTGCCCTCGCGACCCATTCGTCATGCTGAAAAATCTGAATCACAAAAAGCCTAACCGCGATAATCCCCACGGCGATCAACAATCCGTATCTTAACAGTTTAATACGGCTCATACTTATATTATATCACTATTCACTAGCATAACCAGATACCTGGCCATCTTCCATATTCGCGGCGACCTGCGAAGTTTCTGCCGCTGCTACCGAGGTCAGTCGCGCTTTTTCTACCGCCAGGTCTTCTTTCTGCGCGGTCAGTTCCGAAATCTCATTGTCCATCCCCGAAAGTTCATAATCATACGAAGTCGCTTTCGCGCCTTGCGTTAAATAAATCAATCCAACTACTAAAAGGAGCATCGCCAAAATCGCCGAAAGAGATAACGTACCGAGCGATCCGCCGGTGTGGCGCACCATATTGCGGTTCCGCGACCAAGATGTCTGCGTAGAGCTGCGTCGTGATACGTACTCGTTTCTCATTTTGCGTTTTGTCCTTTCTTTTTTATTTTTATTTTTCCTGTTTTCCTCTTTATTTGATCTAGGTCCGGGGCAGAGCCATAAGTGCCCCGGAGAAGGTCATATAATGTTTGGAAAACACTCCGGTTTACTCTAAAACCGAATTATTGGTGGAGGTTTCCCTCCATGGCGCCTTTTATTGGCGAGTGGACTTGACCGCCGTAGAAGGCGAGCGACAAGGACGAACTTGTTTGGACTTGTCCGAGCCGCCGCCCGGCGGACAAAGTTCATTTTAGATCCTATCTAAAATGAACTTTGATCTGTTGTGCGCGAGACTTGTTCGCGACGATGATTTGGCGTGGCATATTTTGCACTCCTTTATTTTAATTTTTTTATTTTTATCAAACCGCTAGCGTTTTACCGCCACTCGCAGTTTTGCGCTGCGAGCTCGCGGGTTGATAACTAACTCCGTTTCCTCCGCCGTGATCGGGCTCTTCGTGACCAGTTTAAGTTCCGACTCTTCTCCAAGACTCGAAGCCTCTTTAAAATAATTTTTGACTAACCGATCTTCTAGACTGTGAAAGGTGATGATCCCTACCCTTCCGCCAGGTTTTAACGCCTTCGAAAGTAGCGGCAGAGTTCTCTCGATTTGCCCGAGTTCGTCGTTTACCACGATGCGTATCGCCTGAAACGCTCTTGTCGCCGGATGAATCCGCGAATGTCTTGCGTTCCCTGCTATCGCCTGTGCTAGCTCCGTCGTCGTCTGAAACGGACGGTTCATGACGATTTCTCGCGCGACCTTTCTCGAAAACCCAGGGCTCATCTCGCCGTATTTCTCAAAGATCTCGATTAAATCTTTGAGGCTCCATTTGTTCACTATGTCCGCCGCCGTAAGTTCCTGTTTCCTATCCATGCGCATATCTAGCGGACCCTCCTTAGAAAATGAAAATCCTCGATCTTCTAGGTCTAGTTGCGGAGAGGACACTCCAAAATCCGCGAGTATCATATCGTAAGTCTTTCCACACTCGATAACGAGCGACATAGCGTTATAAAAATCCCTATGGATTATCTCTGGTCCTTCATCCTTATGGTTCGGATACTTCGCTTCCAGAAACTTTATCGCATATTCGTCGCGATCTACTAAGGTCGCGTTTTTATAATTCTGTGTCACCGCCAAAATCTCACTTGCATGCCCCGCATACCCCGCCGTCAGATCCAAATATGAATCCCCTGGCTTCGGCTTTAGGCCTGCAATGACTTCCGACAATAATACTGGATTATGTAATGCCTTCATTGTGTATTATTATACACTAAGTTTGAGATTACCCAACTAGAAACTTTAGCGTGTTTATTTTCGTTTGATGTTTATTTAATTCATACATCTTAAGTTTTGCTACGATCTGCTCGGGGCAAGCCCGGACTCATATCCTAGCAGTTGAGAGCTTAATATGTATAGTTAGAATTAGAGTTAATTGGGAGGTGTTTTCGAAAATGTGCCAACGGTTTTGGTTACGCGTACCATAAACGCGCGCCAAAACTCCTAGTTGGCTAATCTCAAACCTTTTTTAATGTACTCTTTGTAGATGTTTGTTTTGGTTTTCATCCACTAACCTCAGTATAGACTATTTTTCGAAAAAAAGCAATACCTTTTTTCAAGTATTTTTTAAGCTTTTATTCTCGACTTTTTCCACATTTTTGCATCATTTTTCGAGCCAAAACAGGGGTAGACGCCGTCCGATCGGTCCAAAAACCGAACACTTTTTTGGAGGTTGTGGATTACTTTTTCTTAAAAATATGTCATAATATCATTTGACATATCGTAAGGATTATACCCTAATTCGACTAAAAACCTCGACGGCTCGTTATAACTCCGGCTACCGAAGGAGAACCGTGACCTCGCGTAAGTCATAATCAGAAGCTCCCTCGCCCTGGTCATCCCGACGTACGCTAGCCTTCGCTCTTCTTCGACATCCCTGTCGTCCTCTAGCGCGCGACTGCTCGGAAATAGCCCTTCTTCCATCCCGACCAGGAAAACTACCGAAAATTCTAGCCCTTTTGCTGCGTGAAGCGTCATTAAGGTTACTGAGTTTTTTCCCGTTTCCTCGTCCGCCGACGACATCAGCGCCGCATCCGCGAGAAAGTCCGCCAAATTTTCATACGGCACAGCATTGTTAGCCAGAACCGACAAGTTTTCGATTCGCTCTTCCCCGCTCGGCGTCCCATCCGCTAAAAGCTCAGAAAAATTAAAATATTTGATCGCCGCTTTTACGATCTCCGCCGGCGCCTGCTCGCTCGTCCGATATTTGTTAAGGAAGTTTACTAATCTATCGTACGAAATCTTGGCTTTACCAGAGAGCGGCAGCCCCGCGAGGATCTTCGTAATCGAAGCCGCACCGATTCCGGACAAAACATTTTTACAGACCCGCTCTAAAGAAATCGTGTCGTTCGGGCTGACTAAAAGTTTTAATATCGCGAGCGCATCTTTGACTTCCTTGCGATCATAAAACCTGACCCCGCCGACGATCTTATACGGGATGCGCGCCGCGATGAACGCTTTCTCGAAAGCATACGACTGCGCATTAGTTCGGTATAAAACCGCAAAATCCGCATATCCGCGGCGCGGCGCGCCCTTGCCATACGACGTCTTCGCCATCTCCATCGAAATCCGATTCGCGACGTAGTTCGCCTCCATCGTCTCGTCGTTCAGCGCCTCGATCTCTACCGGCTCCCCATCACCATCTTCAGTATAAAGCGTCTTCTCTGTCCGCGCCTTGTTCTGCTCAATAATCTTCTGCGACGCTTTTAGAATATTCCCTGTACTCCGGTAATTTTGCTCCAGTTTTATTACCTTCGCCCCTGGAAAATCCTTCTCGAAGTTTAAGATATTCGTAAAATCTGCCCCCCGCCAAGAATAAATCGACTGCCAATCGTCCCCGACGACGCAAATATTCCGCTCGGGAGAAACGAGCATCTTAACTAGCTGATACTGAACCCTGTTCGTGTCCTGGTACTCATCAATTAAAATATGCTGGAATTTCTCTTGCCATTTCTTCCGAACGTCCGCGTTCTTCCGAAAAAGCCTGACCGTCCGAAGGAGTAGATCGTCAAAATCCAGCGCGTCCGCTCGTTCCTTTTCTTCCTCATATCTTCTATAAATCTTCGCGATCTGCCGCTGGTTCGGGTAATACGCCTCGTTCGCATAATCGCTCGGCGAAACTCCGTCATTTTTACTCTTCGAAATCGCCGCCTGAACTGATTTCGGCTTTAAATTCTTCGGATCGATTCCCTCGTCCTTCATAATCCGCTTAATTAAAGCGACCTGGTCATCCGTGTCATAAATCACGAAGTTAGGAGAAAGCCCTGCGGCCAGATGTTCAATATGTAAAATCTTTACGCAAATCCCGTGAAAAGTCCCCATATACGGCATAAAATCGCGCGGCGCATCCTCCTGATTAGCCGCCAAAATCGCTTCGCCCTCGACTAGTCGCCAGAGCCGTCGCCGCATCTCTCCCGCCGCCTTATTCGTAAAAGTCACCGCGAGAATCTTCGAGGCTGGAACGCCATGCTGCAATAAATTCGCAATTCGATGGGTCAAAGTCTTCGTCTTCCCCGAGCCTGCGCCCGCCAAAATCAGAAGCGGACCCGATAAAGTCTCGACCGCCTCTTTTTGCGCCGGGTTTAACCCTTTAAAAACTCCACTTTCCACTCTTCTATTTTACCACAAAACTCGGTCTAAATCTCGCCAAGTGGCGAAATGTCCGCGCCAAGATGCCTGAGTCTCGCGGCAAAGTTCTGATACCCGCGATTAATCGAATAGGTATTTCGAAGAATCGAAGTCCCCGGCGCCGCTAGCATCGCTAAAAGCACCACGACCGCTGGCCTAAGCGCCGGCGGCGAGACCAGCTCTGCCGGCCGCCAATTCGTCGGCCCCTCGACATAAACCCGGTGCGCGTCGAGAAGCTCGACTTTTGCGTTCAGTTTCGCGAGATCCGTCGTATAGACCGCCCGGTTCTCGAACACCCAGTCGTGAATCAAAGTCCGCCCCCGCGCCGACGCCGCAATTACCGAGAAAAACGGCAAGTTATCGATATTAAGCCCCGGAAACGGCATCGGATGAATCTTGTCCGCCGGCGCGACTAAATCCGACTTCTTAACCGTCAGGTCGACTAGCCTCGTCCGCTCGTTCGCCGACAGATATTCGGAAGACCGCTCAATTCGCGCATCCATACTCTTTAAGACCTCGAGCTCGATCTCCAAAAATTCCAGCGGCGCTCGTGAAATTTTAATTTCCGAATGTGTCACGAGCGCCGCCGCGATAAACGACATCGCTTCGATCGGGTCCTCGGACGGATAATATTCGACATCTTTATCGATTTTCGAAACTCCCGTAATCGTCAGGGTCGTTGTCCCGACCCCCTCGATTTTAACGCCCAGCTTCTCTAAAAAGAAACAAACATCCTGGACCATATAATTCGGCGACGCCCCGACGATCGTCGTTTTCCCTGGGTATACCGCCGCCGCCATCAAAACGTTCTCTGTAACCGTGTCACCCCGCTCGATCAAAACAATTCTCTGGTCCGGATGCCCCTTTACTTTCTTAACTCTCGCTTCATAAAACCCCGGGTTAGTCACCGCATCAACCGATAAACCAAAACTTCCGAGCGCCCGAAGATGTGGCTCGATCGTCCTTACCCCGAGAGAACAGCCCCCCGCATACGGCAGAGTAAATTCCGAAAACTTATGCAAAAGCGGCCCCATGAGCATAATCACCGACCGCGTCCGCCGCGCCGCGGAGATATTCATGTCTTTTAATTTTAATTCGCGTGGTGGTATAATTTCGAGGTCTCTTTTCCGATTCGTCCAGCGACATTTTACCCCAATAGATTCCAAAACCTCAATAATCCGAAATACTTCCTCAATCCTCGCCAAACGATGCAAAATTGTCTTTCCGGAGTTCAAAAGCGAAGCGCATAAAAGCCCAACCGCCGCATTTTTCGAAGTATTCGTCGTAATTTCGCCCGAAAGTTCGATTCCGCCGTTTACGCGCAACCCCTGAGAATGTTCGGTATTAACAGAGAGAATCGGACTTCCGAAATAAGCCGAAAACTTTTTGACCATCTCGAGCGTAATGTTCTGTTCGCCCTTCTCGATTCTATGAATCGCCGACTGCGAAGTCCCGATTTCTTTCGCCAGTTCCGCTTGAGTCAAAGATTTATCCATCCGCATCGCCGCGATAACCGCGCCGATTTCCTGATTATACGTCCTCTCTTTCTTCATATAAAAATTATATCACAGGATGAATAATTTGTACATAGAAAAACAAGCGCTTTATTCGCCACAAACCACGTTATTCGCGTGGATCCAGCCTTCGAGCGTCCCGCCGTCGAGCTGCTCCCCTTCCGCCGAAACAACTTTCATCATTCCCCCGTTATTAATAAAGGTTTCAATCGGATCGGTAATCATGTATTCCTGGTCTTTCGCCCCAAAATCATTTTCGTGAACGTACTTCACAATTTCCCGCTGTAAATCCGGCGAAAGCACATATTTCCCGACACTCGCCAAGTTCGTCGGAGCCTCCTCCGGCGCCGGTTTCTCTACGATTCCCGTTAAATAATCCGTACTATTCTTCGAAAGTGCCGCAAATTTAGAAATTTCCGGCCCGTCGATCGTCAAACCTAAAATCGCCGAATCAGACGACTCGCCAACCCCTTCTAGAAGTAGCTCCGCCGCCGATTTTCCCCCAGGGTTCCAGATCAAATCGTCTCCCATAAATACAATAACCGGTTCATTAATGTTATATTCCTCAACCACCATCGCGACCGGCACCGCCGTCCCATATTTCCCCGACGGATCCTGAACCGTATAATGAATCTTTACGTTGTCCGGCAAGGTCTTCGCAAGCTCCAGCCGGTCCATCTTCCCCCGCTCGATCAGATATTTGTTCAGTGCGACGTTATCTCGGTAATATTCGCGAACCTGACAAGGCTCCGTGTTCGAAACGACCATATATATATCAGTAATCCCGGCTTTGATTAACTCTTGCACTGAATAATCGACGAGCGGTCGGTTCCCAACTGGCAACATCGATTTTTCGATAATCTTCGTAATCGGCAGCCTGCGAGTTCCCCATCCCGCGACTGGAATAATCGCTTTAGTGATGTTTCTCATGACGTTTTACTCCTTTCTTTTCTAATAAACTCTGGACAAGCGAAATAATCTCCCCGAGCGCAATATACAGGAAAAATCCCGCAACAAACGAAAGTAGAGTCGGCAGCGCCGGCAAAAGTTTATCTCCGATAAAATACGCCAAAATCGCAAAAGGAGTCAAAATCAGCGCTGATAAAATCTGCAAAAGGGCGATTTTCTTTCGCGGCATCTCCGAGCGAATCATAATCGAAAAATCGCCAATTTCCTGCGGAATTTCGTGCGCCGCCGTCGCAACCGACGAGATAATTCCCGTCCCCATCCCCGAAGCAAACGAAGTCCCGATCACGATCCCGTCGATCGCCGTATGGATGCTATCGACGATCAGCATCGCCGTGGCTTGTTTCTTGTTCTTAAGAACCTTCTCGTCATCGCCATGACGATGAAAATGCCCCGCTAAGGCCGAAATTAGTTCACAAATCCCGATCCCGAGCGAAACATATAAAACTACTTGCCAAAGCTGAAGATCTCCATCTTCGAAAACTTCCGGCAAAATATCTCCAAAAACCGCATATAATAATACGATCGTTGCAAAAACCATGGAAATTTTCTGAAAAGTCTTCGCCGCTTTCGAGCCAGAAAGCAGAGCAAACCCCCCAGCAAGCGAAATCACCGACGTAACAACCGTTACGCCTAGAATAGTTAATATTTCCATAGCCCTATTTTACTCTATTCTTTTACAGAAATCAACGATTCGTTCCATTCTTCCGGAAGCTCGGACAGGCCCAGAAGATTTGCTATCGTCGCCGCAATGTTCGAAAGTCCGGCCTGCGGAACATTTAAAGCTTCGTACCGCTCACGGTTTCTCGTATTGTCGTAGATAATAAACGGCACTGGGTTTGAAGTATGCGCCGTCTTCGGCTTTTCGTTTTCGTCGACTAACTCTTCCGCATTTCCGTGGTCCGCCGTAATAACTAAAACTCCGCCGAGCGCATCGACTTCGCGTGCAATCCGCGCGAGCTGAATATCAATTGCCTCGATCGCCGTAATAGTCGGCTCAAGTTCAGCAAAATGTCCAACCATATCTCCGCCGGCAAAGTTAAGTCTGACGAAATCATAATCCTTCATCGACTTGAGTACTGCATCCGCCGTTTCTGCCGACTTCATCCACGGCCGCGTATCAAACGGTTGCGTGTCCGAAGGAATTTCAATCTGTTCCTCGCCCTTAAACTTCTCATAGCTATTACCGTTAAAGTAATAAGTAATATGTCCGAATTTGACCGTCTCCGCGACTGCGAGCTGTTTTAGTCCATTAAGGCTCAAAAATTCCGAGAGCGTGTTCGAAATCGTAACCGGCTCAACTAGCCGATGTTCCGGCACGTGCGTATCTGAATTATATTCGGTCATCCCGACGAAGTAAACATCCGGTCTATGCCCACGATCAAAGTACGGGAAATCATTGTAGGTAAAGGCTTGCGCAATTTCAATCACCCGGTCCGCGCGAAAATCGAAATAAATCATCGCGTCGCCATCTTTAACTTTCCCGACCGGCTTGCCATTTTCTACGATGACAAACGGCGGAATGTACTGATCCTGAATACTCGGATCGCCCGTCCGGAAAGTACTAATCGCCTCTGGGACCGACGAGAACTGGTACGGCGCTTCGCCATGGACCATCGCGTCCCATCCCGCCTTAACTACTCCCCAGTCGTTCTCATACCGATCGGCCACGAAAATCATCCGTCCGCCGCCCGACGCGAATCGATAGTCCGGGTGGTCTGCGAACTGGTTAAATAGCGCTTCGACCGCCGAAACGTACTGGTCCGCCGACTGTGGCGGTGTGTCGCGCCCGTCGAGAACCGCATGAATGCGAATTTTCTTTACGCCTTCCATATGCGCTTTATCGATCATTTTCTCGAGATGATAAATCGAGCTATGGACATTCCCGTTCGATAAAATACCCGCGAAATGCAGCGTCCCGCCAGCTTTCGCCCGCTTAATCGCTTCTTGCCAGGCTTCCGATTCATAAATCTGGCCAGTCTCGAACTCTTCCTGAATTTGCGCAACACCCTGTTTAATAATCTGACCGCTGCCGATCGCGTTATGCCCGACTTCCGAATTTCCCATGTCGTTCGGCAAAACCCCGACCGCCGTACCCGAAGCTAAAAGCGCCAGCGTTGGATAATTACTAACCGCCATATTCAAAAATTCCGTATGCGCCTGCTTTACCGCATTTCCCGAAAGTTCGTTCCTTAATCCTACGCCGTCTAATACTGCTAATACGACCGGACCTTCATAATCTAATTTCATTCCCACTCCTTTTAGTGTGCTTATGTTTATATTATATCACGGTTTTCCTAAAAGCGAGAACATATTTTTCTTATATGATTCTACTCCCGGCTGGTCGAACGGATTAACGCCCTGCATCGTCGCCGAAACTGCGCAAGCCACTTCAAAAATATAAATTAAAGCGCCGAGATTTTTCGCCGAAAGCTCCGGAATTATGAACTCAAAAACCGGAATTCCGCCCGCTCGATGTGCATCGACAGTCGCCTCCAGGGCTTTTTCTTGGATATAATCCAGCGATTTTCCTTCGAGATAGCCCAGCCCATCAATATCAGAAGACGTCTTCGGCACTTTAACCTTATCGGACAGCTCAGCGATTCTCATAAACGTCTCGAAAATATTTCGCCGCCCATCTTGCATATACTGGCCAAGCGAATGTAGATCCGTCGAATAAACTACGGACGCCGGGAAAATTCCTTGCCCGCCTTTCCCTTCCGATTCGCCGAAAAGCTGTTTCCACCATTCCGAAAAAGTCTGGAGCCGCGGCTCGAACGTCGCCAAAATTTCCGTATCGAACCCATGTTTCGCTAAAGTCGTGCGATACGTCGCGTAAAGAAACGCCATCTCTAAATCAGTAGACTGTCCCGAGGCCCCAGCGATCAAATCCTCGATCGAAATCCCCGCGACCGCGATCGGCAAAAGTCCGACCGGCGTAAGGACCGAATACCTGCCGCCGACATTGTCCGGAACGATAAACCGCGTATAATTATTAGCGACCGCCTCGTCGTGCAAAGCGCCAGAATTCCCATCCGTCGTCGCATAAATCCGCTTATGCGCCTCGGAAGAACCATACTTTTCAATCAACTTTTCCTTAAAAATCCGAAACGCTACCGCCGGCTCCGTCGTCGTCCCCGACTTCGAGATTACGTTGACCGAAAAATCCTTATCGCCGATTTCCGCAAGTACCTTAGACAAAGCAAAACTATTAAGCGAATTTCCCGCATATAAAATTTTCGTTCGAGACGGTGTATAAGCCCCCTCTAATGCATCGATTACTGCTTTATGCCCGAGATACGATCCCCCGATCCCGATACAAACCAAAAAATCCGAATCCGAATTAATCTTCTTCGCGGCCCGCTTAATTTCTTCTAGATCAGTCTCTTTCGTCGGAACTTCGAGCCATCCGGCCATTTCGTCGCGCTGAACTTTTAAGAACGCTTCAGACGCCGCGTCGAGATTAATGTTCCCCCCGTTTTCCGTCCTAAATTCAATCATAAACCTCCTCCATAATAAAACGTGGTGCCCGGAACAGGACTTGAACCTGCACAGTATTGCTACCACTAGTACCTGAAACTAGCGCGTCTACCAATTCCGCCATCCGGGCCTATATATATTATATCATATGGTATAATTATTATATGGACGAGATCGCAAAACTAATTCTCTACTTTACGGTTTTCTCTATTATCGGTTACGTCTGGGAAATTATCTTTTGCGCCATTTGTTACAAAAAAGTTACCGGCCGCGGCTTTCTTTTCGGCCCGTATTGTCCAGTTTACGGTTTCGGTGGTCTTTTAATTATGCTGATCGGCCATTTTACGAGCAGTAATCTCGCGCTGACTTTTTTCACCATCGTCGCCGCTTGTACGCTTATGGAATATCTGACCAGTTTAATCCTCGAAAAAGCTTTCCATATTAAATGGTGGGATTATTCCGACATCGAAAAACTAAATTTCCATGGCCGCATCGGTCTGACCAGCTCCCTCGCTTTCGGCGTCGTCGGCTGTCTTTTTATTTACCAGGTCCAGCCCGCACTCGAAAGCCTGATCAATTTCCTTCCGGAGGTTCTTCGCTTAATTCTCGCCGCTATATTATTCCTCGTCTTTGTCGTCGACACAACTTTCTCGATTTACGCCGCTACGAAAGCCAAATCCATGGACAACAAAATCGAAGGCCAAAAAGACCAGACCGCAAAAGCAAAAAAGAACTGCAAAAAAGCCGTTAAGGGGCTTTTACGACCTTCTTCGTAACGTCAAACTTCTCCATATATCGGCCGAGCATTAGCCGCGTTTGCGCATAAAACGCCGCCGCGCTCTGATATAAAATCGCCACGATCGGCATTAAAATCCATTGTAGAACCATAAAGACTGTTTTTCCTTTACGATATTTCGCCGGCCGTTTCGGCAACATTTTCAGAGAAAGCAGGATTGTGATAAAAAGCCCAATCGCCGCGAAAGTCTGGATGATCGAAACCGTCCCCGGCAAATTATACGTTACGACGTCCCGAGACTGAAAATTTAAAAGCAGCGGCACCCAGCCCCCGAACGCCACCATCGGACTCATCGCCGCCAGCGTTACATGGCCGTCTAAAAGTCGCATAAATTTGAAAAACAACGGCAAAAACGGCATTTTCCGCCGCTTTTTATCGAACAATCTTACCCCAACATACGCCACATCGCTCGCCCCATAGTCCCAGCGTCGAAGCTGAATAAACTGCGCCTTTAGCGTGTCGAAAAAATTATCGCCGATTACCGCGTCCTGATAAATCGGGACTTTAATCGAAAGTACGTCATATTTCCCGCGGAAGAAAAACAAACTCCGCCAGAATTGATGTCCGTCTTCGACGATCGTACGCTTCGACCAGTAGTCCATCTCGATCAGCGCGTCGAGCGGCTGCGAATGCGACGCAAAGTTTCGAAGCACGTGCGGCCGCATCGTATTAATTACGTTAAAAAACGAATTCGAAACCGCAATAATCCGCATCGGCGCCGGCGCATCCCAAATATTGTTCATAAAAAGCGAAACCGGCTGGAACGCCATCCGCCGCCTCTCCTCATGAACGACGTATTCATACGCCACATAATCCAAATATTTTTCGCTCATCCGATTATCAGAATCCAGCGAAGTCACAATCACGTTCTCCGTCGAAATCCGCCGCTTTCTTAAATATTCCGTCAGCGCCTCCCCCGCGTAGCAAAGATTCGGCCCCTTCCCCTTTATTTCGCCAGGCAGTCCGTCCGGATGTTTGACCGGAATAAAATCATAAAAATCATCCTTAAACCTGCGCCTTAATTCTTCCGCTTGTTTCTCCATTATTTCCCCGCCCCGCTCTTCATACCCAAACACAAAAATCACTCGCTTGCTATCGAACGTGTTATCGCGCACTGCCTCGACCGTCGGGACCAAAGTTTCCATCCCTTCGTTATACGCGACCATGATTACCGCATGATAAATCCGCTTCGGATCCGGAAATTCTTTCGGCATCGCGACCATCGCCCTCAGATTCTCGACGTGTTCATCGAACCCAAACGCCGAAGAATCTTCCTCGCGTAATTTCTCAAAATTCTCATGCGGATTAGAAAGTTGCGAAAAACGATTATGCCAGTCAACTTTCATCGCCCTTTTTACGACTTTATACCCCTGGAGCGTCCTAACCGCTACCCCTACCGCCTTAACTAGCGTTATCGTGATAATAATTAGAATATAAATCGAGCCTAAGGTCGGCGAAATTAAAGACAGGATGAACAGCAGCGCGATCATCCCATAGCTAAGCACCCCCGGCAGAATCTCTAAAAACCGATATTTTTTCGAACGTTTGCCGAGCGGCAGTTCGATGTCGTTCGGATCTTTCGTCCTGACGCTTCCGTCCGCCATTTAACCCTCCGCAATTAACCTCGCTAGTGTCACAATTGCTAGAAGCGTTAAGATCGCGCTCATGGTTACGAATACCCGCGCCATACTTTCCCCGCGCCGTTTATAAAGTTTAATCGCAACCAAATTATGAAACACGCCGAGAATAATCGCCAAAATTGGAAACGCCAGCATATTTATCCAGCTACCGTCCTGGTATCCTCCCGCCGATTTCGCTTCCTCGATCGAAACGCTGTCGTAACTTCCGATGTCCGAGTACCCCGTCTTTACGACCGACGAAGACGGCGAAAGCGTTACGATCCCGAAAATAAACAGCCCAAGCGCCAAAATCGCCAGGACCAACATCCGGTAAAATAACCCCTTATGTTCCTTATAAATCTCTTTCATATTAACATATCTATTATATCATATGCTATAATAAAAGTATGTTTATTTTTAACTGCTTAATTGTTTTTCTTATCTCTATGTTCCCTCTTGTCGAGCTGCGCGGCGCGATTCCGATCGGCGTCGGCCTCGGACTTCCCGAAGTTTTAACCTTAATCATCGCCATTTTTGGCAATCTCCTCCCCGTTCCGTTTATTTATCTTTTCGCCCGCCGCTTCTTAAACTGGGGCGCGAAACAAAAAATAAAACCGCTCCGTAAATTCTGTAATTTCTGCCTGAAAAAAGGCGAAAAAGCCGGAAAAAAGCTCCAAGATTCGACCGGCGAAAGCCTTTATTTCGGCCTGTTTCTCTTCGTCGGCATCCCTATTCCTGGAACCGGCGCCTGGACCGGTACCCTCGCCGCCAGCCTGCTCGACTTAAACTTTAAAAAGAGCATCATCGCCGTTATGGCCGGTGTCCTCTTGGCTGGCTTGATTATGTTGCTTATTTCGCTCGGATTATTTAACATTATTTTCGCCTAGTTTTTCGCTCAGTTATGATATAATAAATATATGCCGATGTAGCTCAGTTGGTAGAGCAGCTCATTCGTAACGAGCAGGTCACAGGTTCGATCCCTGCCATCGGCTCCATATATATTGCTAAAAAACCAAATTTGCGATATAATCAAAGTATGGATTCGTAGCTCAGTTGGTTAGAGCGCTGCCCTGTCACGGCAGAGGTCGCGAGTTCGAGTCTCGTCGGATCCGCCATATTGAACGCCTTCGGCGTTCAATCCGTCGGCTCCGGAACGTCCCAAGGGGTAAACGGATCCGCCATATCGTACGCGGGTATCGTATAACGGTTATTATGTATCCTTCCCAAGGATGAGATCGGCGTCCGACTCGCCGTACCCGCACCATAAAGAGCCCCCCTCTAGGCTCTATTTTTGTTCGTCAAAAACCTTCGGAATATCTATATATTCTTTAACTTTTCCGTCTTTGCGAATCTGCGAAATCTCAGAATTAAGCGACGTAAACGGTACTTTTATCGAAACGTAACTTACTTCCTTATCATTTTTCTCGACCAGCTTGACGAAATAATATCCGTCCCCGCTATTCGAGACGAACCGCTCCGAAATCGCGCCCTTCTCCATCGACGCCGCTTTTTCTGCGCGCCCGCCATCGACGTTTAATATGCTGACCATCTGCCCCGTTTGCTCGAGGACGATTTTATCTCCTAGCTCTTCTTGGGCCCGCTCGAAGCTCCCGTTCTCGGCCAGCAGCTTCTCGACTTTCGTGGCCGTCTCCTCGGCCTCGACGTCCATCGCTTGCGCCACTTTCATTTTCAAAAGGTTAAGATAAAGCAGTCGCCGATATTCGCTCTCATCCATCCCAAAATTATCGGACAAAACTTTCAAGAAACTGTCTTTACTCCGATCCGTTCCCCCAGCGGTCCGATGTTCATCAAACGCTTCGTTAACTTCCGCATCCGAAACCGAAACTCCCATTTCGCGCGCAAATTTTATCGCAACCGCAAAATCTTCTGCCGAATTTAAGGCTCCGCGCTTATAATAGTCCTTCATTCCCTCGAAATCCGCCAGGCTCCCCGCCGAACCTTGCCGCTCGACCGGCGTAATCGAACTCCGATAGATCATCAAATAATCCGAATATCTAACTTTCTCGCCATCAATTTCCGCAACCGGCACCGGCACAACCCTGGTCAGCCGATAAAGTACGTCCCCCGTGTCCTGCATTTTATAAAGTAGCGCCCAGCCCGTCACGCCGGCGACGATAACCGCCAAAACCGCGATCACCACGGTAATAAGTACCAAGCGATGTTTCGCGTGCTGCATCGGATAACGGAATTTCTTGCCTTTAGATAGGACTTCCTTCCGGCGCTCGTCTAGCTTCTCTTTTTCGGTCTGATTCTTTTCTTTAACCATTACTTTCCTTCTCGGCATTTTGTAATTTATTTAGCACCTTCTTCGGTTTCGGCACCATCGTAATTATCAAATCCCCCACGCCGGTCTGTATTTTAATTGTACCATATCCAAAGATTCCTGCCAAAAGTCCAGGGACGCTCATCGAAATACTCTGAATCTTGTCCATTCCAAGGTCGATAACAGTTTTCTTGAACAGTCCTCGCTGCGAAATCTGCCGAATTCGCTCGTTCGTCACGATATAAATCGAAAAATACCAGAGAATATATGCATAAACCGCCCCGAAAATCCCGAAAATAAAAACGCCGAGAAAAATCCAAAACATCCGAACGTCCCCCGGCCACATCACCATCGGCAAAATCCCCAGCCCCGTCATGATAATCAAAAAAATCAATCCCCTCTTCGCGGTCAAAATATGTCGCCGGAAAATAAACAGCACTTTTTCCCCTTCTCTCTGCCCATCGAATGTCATTTCACTCATGCTATATATATTATATCATCTAATGTGTTATAATGGGTAAAAGAACTAAGGAGAATTATGGGAAAAGAAACGGACTTAATCCAAAGAAGTTTAGTAGTTTGTAAGCCGGACGCAGTACAGCGCGGCTTGGTCGGCGAGATCGTTCATCGCTTCGAGCGCGTCGGCTTGAAAATTGTCGGCATGAAAATGGTTATGCCTGATGAGAAACAATACGAAGCACATTATAACGACATCGGCGAACTCGCGAAGCGCGCCGGCGAAGAGATTTTTCGCTATAATCTCGACTATATGATGACCGGTCCGGTTATCGCGATGTGTCTCGAAGGCGTCGAAGCTGTGCCGCTGGTCCGAAAAATCGTCGGCTCGACTTCTCCGCAGGAAGCGGACATGGGTACGATTCGCGGCGACTATGCGCATATGAGCTTCGGTTATTCGAACGCGAAGAAAAAAGGCGTGCCTAATCTTGTACACGCGTCTGGCTCGCCAGCAGAAGCGAAAAAAGAAGTCGCGCTCTGGTTCTCAGACGACGAGCTTTATGATTACTCAGACTTGAACGAGAAATATACACGCTAAAGTGATATAATAATAGTAGTGGCCCGGTAGCTCAATGGATAGAGCAACTCCGTCCTAAGGAGAAGGTTGTGCGTTCGACTCGCACCCGGGTCACCATAATACTATATTATTATATACTTATGCCAGAACAAAAAACTTACATTATCGATCTGATCCAAGACTTCCTCGAACATCTCGAGATTGAACTCGGCCGTTCGTTAAATACGGTCCGAAATTATGAACTATATTTAAATCGCTTTTATGAAATCGCCGGGACCGACCTGGACCACGAAATGTATCCCGAAGACATCGACCAAGAAATGCTTCGAAAATTCCGCCTGAGACTAAACCGCCTCGAAGATACCCATGGCAAACGTCTAACTGCCCAGACCCAAGCGTATTATTTAATCGCCCTGCGCGGTTTTTTGAAATATCTCGCGAAGAGAAACATTAATTCCCTCGATCCGGTCCTGGTCGATTTGCCGAGGACCCATCGCCCCGAAGTAAATTTTCTCCAGCTCGACGAAGTAAAGCGCCTCGTCGACGCCATCGAAGATCCAGTAAACGAAGCCGACGAAGAAACCCGTCTCCGCGACCGCGCTATCGTCGAACTTTTGTTCTCTGGCGGCCTGCGCGTTTCCGAACTTTGTAATTTAAATAAAGCCGACATTAATCTCGAGCGCCGCGAATTTATGGTCCGCGGAAAAGGTAGTAAGGACCGCCCAGTTTTCATAACCGAGTCCGCCGCCGATCATATTAAAGATTACCTCGCCATCCGCCGAGACAATCTCCCCGCGCTGTTTTTAAACAACTCAAAAAACCCCGGCGCTCCCGACCAAACCGGCAATTACCGCCGCCTAACCTCTCGCTCAATCCAGCGCATCATCGAGAAATATACTAAACTCGCCGGCATTACTAAGCATGTCACTCCGCATACCCTGCGCCATTCATTCGCGACCGACCTCTTAATCAACGGCGCCGACATCCGCTCCGTCCAATCGCTCCTCGGCCACTCGAACATTTCTACGACCCAAATCTATACCCACGTCACCGATTCCCACCTCCGCGAAATCCACGAAAAATTCCACTCCGACACCGACTAGACATCTAAAATTAACCACTAGTGTTATAATATACCTGCGGGCGCGTAAATTTTTACAGGGCAAAAGACACGCAAGGCAAAGCGCCAAAAACGCAAAAGCGCTAAAAGCGCAAAAACGCCGAAGCCGGTAACTTATACCCCCTTTAAAAAATGAAGCCTGTAGAGGAGATTACTGAGATTCGCTTATCGACGCGCAGAAGCGTGCGTGAGCCAAACCTGCTCAAGTCGTCAGCAGGGCCCTCCGCCTTCGAGAAGCCGGAGTTCAGCCAAGAAATCTCTGAAATTCCGTTTACTCAGTTGTGTTTAGACTGAGGGCTAGTGTCCCTGGAGTGGTCTAGCTGTACGTGTATCATAAGTCCAGTAGGTCGCGGACGGGTTTCTACCCGGTCGCTGTCCCCTTGCGGCGCGTATTATACCGGCTACCGCAACGGCGGCTCGGTCAACAACCCGTCAGACAACGCGAACTACTGGTCGTCTACGGCGAATTCCGAGGTGAACGCGTACAACTTGAACTTCAACTCCGATGGCAACTTCAACCCTCAGAACAACAACAACAAGTACAACGGATTTGCCGTACGCTGCGTAGCCGCGTCGTCCTAGGCGTCGCCCTACGCGTTATTATCGGCTCTCCCCTCGCGCCGCGCGTTCTTGCGCGGCGCGTAGTGGGTTATTTTTCCCCCATGCACTGTCCTCTACAGCGATTTACGCGCCCGCGCCGCATCAAGCAAAACACACAAGCATCAAGCCGCATCAACCGCAACGTCCCAATACCTCCGCATCTTCTCCCGCAACTTCCGCGTATTATAATGACAAGAAAGCCCAATATACGCAATGACCGATTCCATGTCGCGATACCCCATCCCGGTCTCGACCGCCGCTTCCCAAAAACTGCGGCGAAAGCGCTTCGCTAGGACCGCGTGCGTCGGGTAAATCACAATCCCTAAGAATTTCACACCCTTATGAACCTCAGTCGTCGCTGTTTTTGTTGGGTGAATTTTCAGCCCCAGCCCTGCCAAAAATTCCACAATCTTCGGCTTGTCCGCAAGCGCCCGCTCAAGCTCCTCTTCGGTTACGATAATCACAAAATCATCAACATACCGCCCGTACCGTTTCCAGCCCAGCTCGTGCGTAATAAACCAGTCGAGCTTCGAGAGGTACAAATTCGACAAAAGCTGCGAAGTTAAGTTCCCGATCACGATTCCTTTCCCTGGCGGCTGGCAGTCCATCCGCTTCCCGCGCGGAACTTTGTCCCAGTCCGAGGCCTTCCCTCGCCGAATCACTCCTTCCGTCGGGTCGTCAAAAATCACTTCTTTCCATAGCGATAACAAAAGGTCATATTTCCAGTTATACTCATAATCCGGAAATTGGCGCCGTAGAGCCTCTTTAACGGCCTTGAAAAGCTTACGCCTATCTAGACTCATAAAATACGAGGAAATGTCAAATTGGAGTGCATACGCCTTTCTCCGGCCATTTTTCGACGCGGACTTAATGAACTTCTGGATCCGCTTAACGCCATAAAGCGTCCCCTTCCCTTTCCGACAGGAGTACGAATCGTTAATGAACCATCTGTCCCAAATCGCCGCCGATTGGCGATACAGAAAATGGTGAATTACCCGATCTCGAAACGGCGCGGCGTAAATTTCCCTAATTACCGGCTTGAAATTCACGAACGCAATCCCCCGCGAAGGCTTATACTTCCCCGTCGCGACCGACTCGCGCAGACCGGTCAAATTCTCCCGCTCTAACATCTCAAATTCCTGCTCATCTTCGGTCCCCCGCTTGTTTTTCCGCGCATCAAGATACGCCAGCCAAAGTTCATTATCAAGAAACCGCTCAAACGCCGAAAGCTGGTCTAGGTCAACTTCCGTCATCTCCCCCATAATCTTATGTACCTTGAAAAACCGCTCGTTCGCCGCCTTAATTACTTCTTCCGGCGAAATTTCCCCGCTTTTTACTCTAGATTTTAACATTTAAAGCCTTCCCTTCTAGAACCTCTAATTTATGTTCTAACCTTCTTACTGTATCATAATCTATCGTCTGCTCGTTGACCAGAATCATCAAACTCGTCCGAATATGATGAATGCTCTCTAGCGCAAACGCTTTATATTTCATCGGCTTCAGGCCTTCCCAGCCGTTCGCCATCTTTACGTACTCGCGGACTAGCACCCCCGCCGTCTCCAGCATATCGTCCCCGACGAGCTTCCGCTCGCTCGGATCACATTTCCGCCCGATTTGCAGAACTATCCTCTCGACGTCTTTCATCGCCGTAAAATACGCCGGCCAGACCTTATCCGGCACGATTTTTTCGTTCAGATTTTCCCATTTTTGCTCCTCTTTTTCCTTCAGTTTGTCGATCGCTTCGCGCGGAACAATCCTCGTCAACTTATATTCGTAGAGCCCATCTTTTTTGTACGACCGCCGTATGCCAAAAATTTCCAGATTCGCCTCGAACGCCTTCAGATTTTTGATCACGACGACTTTCGCCCGCGTGAATTCGTCCAGGCCGTAGATTTTATCTTTGTCGGTGTGAATTTTTGGTGGTCGTTTTTTCAACTTTACGCAAAGGTGGAGAGCGTAGAGGACCGCCGAGCTCCCGAACAATTTGTAGAACCCGTTCGTGGACTCTACGACGTAAATTTTTTCCATGTCGCCCTTGTCCAGCGCCAAAACTTTTCGCTTGTTGATTTTATACTGCTCGATCTCTTCAGATTTCTTCGTTTCTGCCATTTCCTTTCCTTTCTTTAGATTACTTATTTTTCGCTTTCTCCGTCGTGACGCCGAGGCGTCACGACAAGGAGTTAGAGAGAGATTACATGGGGGAAAAATAACCCACTACGCGCCGCGCAAGAACGCGCGGCGCGAGGGGAGAGCCGAGAATAACGCGTAGGGCGACGCCTAGGACGACGCGGCTACGCAGCGTACGGCAAACCCGTCGTACTTGCTGTCGCTGCTCTGAGGGAAGAAGATGCCATCGGAGCCGAAGCTCAAGTCGTACGCGCGCACCTCGGAATTCGCCGTAGACGACCAGTAGCTCGCGTCGCCTGACGGGTAGCTGACCGAGCCGCCGTAGCGGTAGCCGGTATAATTAAAGTTTAAAGGTGCTGCCATGAATTTGTTTCTCTGGTCTGCGTCGATACGGTTAGAACCTGAGCCGCCGTAGGCAATGTCGAGGTTAGCGAAGTTCCCGCCAGAACCGCCGGTTGGCAGTTTCCAACCCTTCGGACAGATACTCGC
>JAFRBS010000004.1 GCA_017404725.1 Candidatus Saccharimonadota bacterium
GTTCAGGACGGAAAGGACATCAATGGAGTATCGAAAGCTCGAAGATTTAAGAAAATTAGAAAATAACCCTCGCAAGATTAGTAGCGAGGATTTTCAGATTCTAGTAAAGTCAATCAAAGACAACCCGGACTACTTTGAAGCAAGGCCGCTACTTCTCTCTGACCGCACCGGCGAACTAGTAATCATTGCCGGTAACCAACGCTACGACGCGGCGAAAGCTCTCGGTCTCAAGGAAGTGCCGACCTACGTCCTCAAAGGTTTAACCGAGGAACGCGAACGAGAAATCGTGATTCGCGACAATGTCAATAACGGCGAATGGGATATGGATAAACTCGCCGAAGAATGGGGAGATCTAGATCTCTCGGGCTGGGGCTTAGATCTGGAACTAGACGAGCCAGAAAAAGAAATTGAAGAAGACATTGCGCCGGAACTAGACGAGGAAAACCCTCCATTAAGTAAACTCGGCGAGGTTTATCAGCTCGGCGAACATCGCTTGATGTGTGGTGATTCTACGAAGTTTGAAGATGTAGAAAAACTGATGAACGGCAAAATTGCAAGCCTACTATACACAGATCCACCGTATGGTGTGAACTATAAAAGTAAGCGCCGAGGCTCAATTAAAAACGACGACTTAACCGACCAAGTCCTATACGATTTCCTTTTCGACGCATTCTCGGCCGCCGAGGGCTTTGTATCGCCGGAAGCGGCGGTCTACTGCTGGTTTGCGAGTAGCAACCATGTTGAGTTTAGAAAGGCGCTTGAGGATGTCGGATTTGTCTATAAAGAGGAACTGATTTGGAATAAAGGCATGACACTTGGGCGTTACGATTACCACTACGCGCACGAAGCCTGTATGTACCTCTGGCGAAAAGACCACCACGCGAAGTGGTACGGCGGACGCGACAAAAAGACGATTCTCGGCTTGAAGCGTCGCGATCTCAACGAGATGAAGAAAGAAGAACTCGTAAAGATGATCGAGAATATGCGTAACGAATCTACCGTCTGGGATTTTGATCGCGATAAAGTGACGACCTATGTCCATCCCACGCAGAAACCAGTCACGCTCGGCGCGAACGCGATGATGAATAGCTCAAAACCGAACCAAATCGTGCTTGATTTATTTACCGGAAGCGGTAGCTCCATTATAGCCGCCGAGCAGACAGGTCGAATCTGCTACGGTATGGAGCTGGATCCAAAGTTCTGTGATGTAATTCGCAAACGCTACTTCCGCTTTATCAATAAACTAGGTCTTGACGAAAGTGATAATGGATGGGATAGTTTTACGCCAAAAGTGGAGGCCAAAAATGGCAAATAAAACAAAATCTGAAAATGTCAAATCCACTTCAACGCAAGTGGATGTACCCCGAGATTCGCGTGGGCGCTACTTGAAAGGATACAAGCCACCAACGACATTTCGCGACCGTCCAAATGACCGATATGACATCACAAAACCAGAAAATAGCAACCCCCAACATTCGCCAAGAGTATATCTGCGAAAGTTCTGGGGAATGCCGGCTCAAAA
>JAFRBS010000005.1 GCA_017404725.1 Candidatus Saccharimonadota bacterium
ACGGGCTAATGCTAATTTATGGACATTAACAATAATTAACATTACCTCTATAACATAAAAAACATCTCCAATCTGATAACAGGGGTATAAAAAAATGCCCGTTTTGGGCATAATTAAATCCGAAGACAAGTGCTCTAATCCACTGAGCTACGGCGGCACTAGGGTTATTATACCACATTTGGACAGGTTTTTGAACTTATGTTTAAAGTGTTGACTTTTTCTCTTATCTGTGGTATAATGTACTTATGGATATAGTTGATAAGGTGTTTGAGGGGTTAAGTCTGAGTGATCAGGCGGAAAAAGCCCGGAAAATCACGGCGCATCAGCGCAAAAAAGAGCTAAGAAAGCGCAATTATGCGCGCGTTTTGGCCCTCGGTTCGGTTGCCGCGGTGGTAGTTGGCTTGGTTGCAACAGGGGTGATTGTGAACTTACCTAAGGGCACGAGCGCGGAAAGCGAAATCGAAGTTTCGTTCCCTGAAACTCAAGAGGACACTGCTACGACTGAGGAAACTGAGGCGGATGCCGAAACGGAAACTCAGACTGAAGAGAAAAACAACGAAACGAACTCTACCCCTGTAAAAACTACGGCAAAAAAGAGCCAGACAGCGAAGAAAACTGCTGCCGCGACGACGTCTTCCGAGACGACGACTACGACGGTTGTGAACGCGATCGATAGTAACGCTGAGAAAACTGACCAGGGTGCGACTGGCGGAGATGGTTGTACCGAATATGCGAAAAATGCGCTATATTGTAAGGACGCCAAGGCTCAGGAACAATCGACGACGCCTTCTTCTGACGATCAGAGCGAAAATAGCGGCGACGATAGCAAGGGGGATGTAAAGGACGAAGATTCCGGGGACACCGGCGGGGAGACTGACTAAGAAATAGCGCTGGTCGCCAAGGAAGTTGACGACCGCGAAATGGTAATCTAGGATGATTTTAGCAAGAGATGCGCTCGCTCCGGCCAACGGGGCGAGCGCTATCGTTTCGAAGAGGCCGGTGAGGAAGGTCAGACCCATGACGATGGAAATGGTCGGGAGGATCAGGAGGTTCGCGAGAATGGAAATCAGGGAGATTGAGCCGTAAAAATAGATCAGGATCGGGGCGCAAAGGAGGGTCGCAGAGAGGCTGGAGAAGATTAGGTCGGCGATAAAGCCGGGCTTTTTTCCGCCTCTGCCGGCGCCGTAGAAGAAAGTCTTAAAGAGGGACGAGAAAACCATAATGCCGGTAAATGAAGCGAACGAGAGTAGCCAGGCGAGATCTAAAAGGTTCGTCGGGCTTAAGATCAGCGTTCCAGCCATAACCGCGAGCAGAACGCGCCAGGGCGAGCGGTCGCGACCGAGATACCAAGCAAGCAGGCTCAAAAAAGCAACGGGGGCGGCGCGAGACATACTAGGGGTTAAACCGGTAATGCCGACGAAGATGAGGATGAAGAAACTAGCGCCGAAAAAGCCAGAAAAGCGCGAAAATTTTCCTAAGAGTTTTCTCGCGAAACTGGCGAGGATAGAGAGGTGGGTTCCGGAAGCGACGATGATATGGGTCAAGCCGACGATGCGGAGGGTGTCTTCAAAGTCTTTGTCGACGCCGGATTTTATGCCGAGGAGATAGCCGAGCGCGAGGCCGGCCTCTTTCTCGGGGAGAACCGCTTTAATCTTCTCGGCGAAACCGTCGCGGAGATTTAAGAAAAAGTCGCCACCGGCCTCGCGCGCCAGGATTTTCGGGCGATAGAAAAAGCCGGCGTAAGTTCCGAAGCCCGGTTTTAATTCCCCGCTTAAAGTTATTCTGTCCGAGCGTTTTAAATCGGTCCCCGGAGATTTTCCGAGGCTGGCGTAAAATTTTCCGGCGACGGCTAGGCCGGCGGAATTCTCGGCTGGCTCAGCGGGCTCAGCGGCCGGCATAGCGATTTCAATTTCGCCAAGCGTCAGGCCGATTTTTTCTTCGTCTATCGTCGGGTCTTTTAAAACTTTTGCGGTCAGGGTTACGGTTTTTCCGATCAGGTTTTCTTCGATGGTTTTAGCGCCCAGAAAATCTGGCGCGGCGCGAAAAGAAATCAGAATAATTCCGGCGACTAAGGCGAAGGGCAACGTAGCCGGGCGTGGAAATTTTATGGCGAAAATTAAAAGCCCTATCGAAACAAAAAGCCAGAGAACTGGCGCGAAGAAATCGTAGCGAAAAATATGTATCAAAATGTCGCCGGCGAGAACGCCGAGAGAAAATACGGCAAAAGCCCAAGATGGGTGGAGATATTTTCTTAGAAGTTTTTTCATGGCCCTTTCTAGAGCCGATAGTTCGCTTTTTAGTTTAGCAAAATTTTAGCAAAAAGTAAACTGGACATGCTAAATTTCTGGATTTTAAGCGCCGACTTTGTCTTTCTTGTTGCGGCGAGTAGCGTTATGTTCAACGTATTCGATAATTTTTTCGGCGACGTTCCGGCCGGTGATTTTTTCAATACCGAAACCTGGCGAAGCGTTTACCTCGAGAACGAGCGGACCGCGATCGGAGCGCATCAAATCGACACCGGCGATATGCAGGCCCATAGCCTTCGCGGCGCGAATTGCCATATGACGTTCCTCGGGAGTGAGTTTAATCGCGGTTCCCTCCCCGCCTTTATGGAGGTTGCTCCTAAAATCATCATCTAACGATTGGCGTTTCATACTGGCGACCACGCGCGAGCCAACGACGAAAGCACGAATATCGGTACCGGAAGACTCTTTAATGTACTCCTGGATCAAAATGTTTGTACCGTCTTCGTTATAGAGGTAGAACGCCTGGAGCGTAGACTTCGCGGCTTTTTTCGTTTCGGCGAGGACGACGCCGTTGCCGTGGGTCGAAGTCGCAAGCTTGATGATGACCGGAAGTTCAATCTGCTCAAGCAGATCATCAATATCAGTCGTGTTACGAGAAACCAAAGTTTTCGGAGTATCGACACCGTTTTTAATCATAATCTGGGCAGAGCGCAGTTTATCACGCGAACGGACAATCGCGATCGAGCTGGACGCAGTCCAAGTTCCTTGCATCTCAAATTGGCGAACGATCGTCGTGCCGTAACGAGTCATATAGTTAGCAATGCGCGGAATAACGGCGTCAAACTTTGGAAGTTTTTTGCCGCGATAGAAAATTTCGGGATTTTTCGCATCAAGCGAAAGATAACAGTTTTTATACTTAATAACTTTTACCTCATGGCCGCGTTTTTCGGCTTCTTCGACGAGGCGTTTCGTCGAATAGTTGGCGTTGCCGTTGCTTAGAATTGCGATCTTCATGTTATTCTCCTTTGGCTGGTCGGCCGTTCTCTTCGTCTGGAACAAAATTTATTTTATATTTACGCTTCAGCTCGGTGCGATTGATGTCGGACTGGGATGTGTCAACCAAAAAACGATTATTGAGCATTAAACGACCCAGTAAAACCGGATAAACATTTTTTGAACGATCCGCGAGAGTAAACGGGGTCGTGAAAATATGACCACCGACTTTTACGCGAAGTTTTACTTCGTAGCGATCCTCGCGGTCGCCGAAAGAATTTGCTATATGTACGACGTCGTAATCATTTGTTTCGACTTCAAAGGCCATATCGTTGAAAACCGGGTGCCCACCTAAAATACGGGAGTGCAAAGTGCCAGCGTCATCAATTTTGATGTTGTCTGCATGAACCGCGGAACGATAAGCCCCGGTATCGGTCTTGGCTGGAATCTTCTCGTCAGAAAAATTCACGAACGTAATTTCTTCCGCTCGTCCGATAATCACCTTGTGCGACTTCTTCTCTGTTTTCATGCTTGAAATTATATCACAGATATGGTATAATGTCAATATGAAAAAGCATGTCCTCATCGTTGGAAAGAGGTTCTCTGGATTGATAAAATACCTCGAGGAGAATGGTTATGATTATACCGTGCTACGAGATATAAAAACTGCTAAATTTAAAGATAAAAAATTCAAACACCGCGTGCTTTGTGATTTTTCAAGTGATGAAAAAATCATAGAGAGTTTAAAGCAGCTGAAAGTTCAACCAGACGCGGTAGTTTCGATATATGAAGCTTATATCTCGGCGGCGGCTTTTATTGCGGAATATTTTGGACTTTTTGGGTTGCCACGTGAGGCGGCGAAAGCTTGTACCGATAAAGAGCTGATGCGGAAGAAATTTGCTGAGGCGCCAGAAAAAATTAGCCCAGAATTTAGAGAAATAAAGAGCTATAATGACGCTCGAGAATTCGCGGAAACACACGGTTTTCCGTTAATCATGAAGCCTGCGAATCTGTCGAAAAGTTTGCTCGTAACAAAATCTGAGAATTTTGAAGAGTTAAGAAAAAATTATGAACGATCTATGGCGACAATTGAGCAGGTTTATAAAAAATATGCGCCTGATGCGACGCCGAAACTTTTGATTGAAGAATTTTTGGTTGGGCACGTTTATTCGGTTGATGCGTTTGTAGATGCAGATGGCGAACCGCATGTCATGCGGGAAATCGTAGATTATCAGACTGGATATGAAGTCGGGTACGAAGACAATTTTCATTACAGTCGGATTTTGCCGACGAAGCTTTCTGCGGATGAGCAGGCTGCTTTGCTCAAGTGCGCGCGGCTTGGATGTGTAGCGTTGGGGATGAAAAACTCGCCAGCGCATATTGAGATCATTATGACTGCAGGTGGGCCGAGGATTGTAGAAATCGGAGCGCGAAACGGCGGTTATCGTGAGCGAATGTATAGACTAGCAAACGGGATTGATATCACGGGAAATATGTTGAGACTGGCATTCGGGGAAAAGCCAGAAATTTCTGAAATGAAAAATGAACCGGTCGCGGTTTTAGAGTTGTTCCCTTTTTCGCCTGGCGAATTCGTTGGTTTAGAAAATGAAGAAACGCTGCGTAAGCTTCCGTCCCTAGAATATCTAAGTATAAAAGCAGAGCCGTCCGAGTTTGTTGGCAAATCTTCGGACGGTTATAAAGCCACGGCGATTATTATTCTGCATAATTCGGATGCTGAACGGTTTGCAAAAGATTTAGATTTTGTAAACAGCTCCGTTCGTGTTATGACGCGTTAGATTTCGGAGATGATTAGTTTGTCGCCGAAAACGGATTTTTGGATCCGATGGGTCGCGAAGCCTTGAGAATTTCGGATGACCTGGCCGCTTTTTAGAATTGCATCTTCGATTTTTAGTTGGTTGCTCGCACCAAACATAATATTACCTCCACTTATTTCTATCTATTTTAGCGCGGAGGCTTTAAAAAGTAAAATGGTTATGCGGGAGTTTTTTGGAAAAAACTTAAATGTCTAGAGATTCGTTGGAAAGTGTGTCGGCAGCGAACGGATTCGGCGTCTTATCAAGATCATCTAGGACTTCCTTGTAATTTTTCAAGAAATTTTCTAAGCTGTCGTTATTAATCTCGTCGTTTTCGGAAAACTTATAATCTTCTTTTAGCTCCTTTTCGATTTCCTTTTCGTCGGGTAAAAAGCCAGGACGTGAACGATCGAGATAAATATCGCCGGAAGCATGGTAAACGTAAACCGAAACTGCGGTCGTGATCAAAGCGACGGCGGTCGAGACTAAGCCAAGAATTAAGAGATTATGATTTTTTTTATCGCCTTCTTCGTTCATTTAGTCGTTCTCCTTCAAGCGAGCAGTTGCGGTATAAAAATTCCCGAAAAGCGTGCGGAGATGCTTGGCTGAATCGTTTAAGGCCACGCGCGATTTTCGAACATTTTCTAGTTTATAGTAGAAATTAGTCGAATCGTTTTTACAGTCGACGTTTAAAAGTTCCTCGTAAGCTTGGCTATAGCTAGTAAACTTTTCGGCAAAATCGGAACGGGAATCGAGGATGTCGGAATAGAGGCGCGTGATCGTCGTCGACGGGCGATTATGTTTTACGAGGCTTAGGTTAAGCGGTGTGATATAGTTCGTAAGCAAAGTCTGATAAACTGAGCCGAGATAAGAGCGTGTGCGCGAATCGGTGCGCTGGATGGTTTTTAGGTTCTGTTTTAAAGTCTGGCAAGAGCTCGAGATTACGTCGAGCTGGTCGGAAGAGGGCCCGACAGCAGAAACTTGGGCGTGGGCAAAAAACAGAGAAACCCCGAAGAACATTGCGGCTGCCAGAGCTACTATGATTGGGGTTGTTTGTCTATCCTTTTTAAGCGGCATATTATGTATATTATATCACACCTTTAATTTATGTCGTCGAGAGAATCTAATTGCAGAAAATCAGGAAGACGGAGATGCTTCACTGTGCTGGTTGAGTAATCAAGATCGTCATTTGTGATTAGAATTTTTTGTGCAGAGTTGTCAATTCTCGCAAAAGCACCAAATTCACGTTCGTAGGTTTCTTTCTCTACGACGCTATACGCGACCTGAATATAATAGTCCTTGCCGTCTTTTTGTACGAAGAAATCTATTTCTTTGCCGTCAATATTATTGTAGACACTAACTTTGTAGCCCATATAAATCAGCTCGTTATATACGATATTTTCTAGATTATGTGTTAGGTCATATTGCTTATCAATATGGCGAATTGAATTAAACGAAACGTCGGCGTCGTAGATTTTGAAATAGTAAGATAATTCTGTTTTAGTTTTGGCCGAGTACGGTTTTATACGCTCGATGATGTAGGCTTCTTCTAGGTAGTTTAGGTATTTGATAATTGTGTTGATCGATCCCTCGACGTGCTCGTTTTTAAGATATCCCTCTATTGAGCGCGAGGAGAAAATACGCGAGTTAGTTTTCAAGACGAAGTTCGTGACGCGTCGAAAGAGTTCAGTGTTTTGGATGTTGTAGCGATTAATTACGTCGTGCTCGACGATGGATTGGTTTAAATCACTTAGGTATTTTGATTGGTCTTCCGAATTTTCAAATTCAAATCTTTTAGGGAATCCACCCCAGACAAGGTAGTCCGACACACTCGGACTAAACCCAAGCTCCTTGGAATAAGCGACTATTTCCTTAAAAACAAACGGACGAACTTGGAACGCAACATAGCGACCGCTGAATTCTTTCGTGTACTCTTTTGACAAAAGCTTTGAGTTTGACCCCGTAATGAACACGGAATTATCACCTAGGCGAAGAGTTTTACAAGCAAGCTGCCAATCTTTTACTTCCTGAATTTCATCAAAAAATAAATAGTTTTTTCCCGGCTTTCTCTGAGAATCTATGTACTCAAGAAGTTTTCGACAATCTGGAATATTAGACCTAATGCGCTCGTCTTCAAAATTAAGGTAGAGAACATTCTTAGAATCGCGTTTTATCTCGGACATAATTTGCTCAAGAATTACTGACTTACCAGAACGACGAACCCCAGTAATAATTTTTATTAGATCTGTGTCATAAAATCCCCTGATTTGTTCAATATAGTGCGTTCTTTCAATCATGCTTCTATTATACTGAACAATTTGGCAAAAGTCAAGAAAATTGTTCAGCCCATTGAGCAATTTTCTGATGATGGCTAAATCGTTCTTCGCTAGTAGATATCACTTAGCGGTTAAATAGGCCGCGCTTTTTGGCGTTTTTGAATTCTTCTAGGATTTCTTTTTGCTTTTTTGTCAGGTTCTTCGGGGTTTCGACGATGATCGTGACGATATGCGGGCCGCGGTCGCCGTCGGCGCGGAACGGAACGCCATGGCCAGAAAGTTTGAACGGCGTGCCGGACTGGGTCCCGGCAGGAACTTTCATGGTAATCGGGCCGTCGACGGTTTCGACTTCGATTTCGGTACCGAGCGCGGCGTCGACCATGGAAACTTTTTCTTCGGAAAGGATGATAATCCCCTCGCGGGTTAAACGTTTGTCTGGCTTAACTCTGACCTGGACGTAAAGATCGCCTTTTTCGCCGCCTTTTTCTGGCGAATCGCCGCCGCGGCCTTTCAAGCGAATCATCTGGTCGTCGTCGATCCCGGCGGGGATTTTCAGATTAATATCTTTGCCGTCTATAGTAATGGTCTTTTTTGTGCCGAAGATAGCTTCTTTAAAAGTTACGGTAACGGAAGTCCGAT
Source organism: Candidatus Saccharimonadota bacterium (assembly GCA_017404725.1). Lineage (GTDB taxonomy): Bacteria > Patescibacteriota > Saccharimonadia > Saccharimonadales > Saccharimonadaceae > Nanosyncoccus. The sequence continues at coordinate 7,969 of JAFRBS010000005.1, forward strand.
AATCTGGGCCTTTTCTAGGTCCGCGCGGGCCGCCGCCAAACATCGCGCTTAAAATATCGTCGAGCGGGCTACCGCCACGCCTGCTTTGGAAATTAGAAAAATCGAAGTTAAACGACTGGCCGTTAAAGTTAAAGTCCCCGAACGGATTTCCGCCGCCGGCGCCGAAAGGATTCCCGCCGCCGCTAGCGCCGCCATTTACGCCGGCGTGACCGAACTGGTCGTAACGAGCGCGTTTCTGTTTGTCGGACAAAACCTCATGAGCTTCAGAAACTTCTTTAAACTTTTCTTCCGCAGCTTTATCACCGGGATTTTTATCAGGATGGTACTTAATCGCCAGCTTACGATAAGCCTTCTTAATTTCATCGTCGGAGGCGTTTTTGCTGACGCCTAAAACTTCGTAATAATCGCGTTTTGCCATAGATATATTATACGTCACTAGCACTCGTTAGTCAAGAGTGCTAGCAGAATTTGAGGCGCAAAAAACACCGGGGTGGAGACACAATCGGGGGGGCGATTGTGGCTCCGCCTCGGCGTTCTAATATTCGTGGTGGCGGGGGTTGGATTTGAACCAACGACCTTTTGGTTATGAGCCAAACGAGCTACCAGGCTGCTCTACCCCGCGATACTTAATTGTTAATCATGAGCTCGTTTGGCTCATGAGCCGTCATGACGGGGAGCTACCAGGCTGCTCTACCCCGCGATACTTAAGCACTATTATATTTTAGCGCAGAAAGCGGGGTTTGTCAAGAGCTAGGATCCTGAAACAGTCCCAGTGTTTGGACAGCCACCGACGTTCGGATTCCTTTCGTCTCCTTCGTCGTCGGATGTCCAACAGTTGTGAGTAACCCAGAAATTTTTCTCCGTAGTCATACCAGAGTTACCAGTGAGCTGAGCCGCAAATTCCGGATACGGAAAGTTTGTATCGATAAGCTCGACCCGTGTATCTACGCGACGGAAAAGATCGTTTGCGCGACCGGTCGAATCGATTTGGGCCTGGACACCAACAAAGTTCACCGTAGTGTCACAAAGTTTACTACCGTTACCCGTGCAAAGCTGAATGGAAAAATCAGTCTTTTGATCGCCACCATACGGGAGCTCGACGCGAAGAAGAGTTGTAGCTAAGTTGCGCGACCCGCCTCGGAATGGTTTCGGAAGCTCGATATCTACACTACACTGGAAATCGGCAGTGCCGGTACATTGGACTTTGACTGGAGAGTCGTCGGCTTTGTCAGAATTTTCAATAACTTTTTCTTTCGTATAATATTTACTACCCGTACCTACGCCGCCGGAAGAATTCGGCTGGAAAAGGAGGGAGAAATGGTCAGTGCCATCGTGAGAATTGTTCACAGTGCTAAGCTCACCTAGAGAGAACCAGCCAGTGTCCGTCTGGTAAAAATCGACAGCGATAGGCGGAATATATTTTTGGGCCTCATTCGCATTAACGAACCAGTCGCTATTAAACTGCTGGAGGACTTGGTTTAGGTATTTTACGGACGGAGAAGACCAACTAAAGCGAATGCCGTGGACATTATCGAGATTAGTCGCGGAGCCGTCTGCGAGATTACCAGTTCGGATCGGAATGACACGAATACGTTTTTCAGAAGATAATTCTGCGCGATAATCTTCGAGATCTTCGCTTAATTTTACGCAGGTATAAGCCTGTTCCATATCCTCAGAATTCGGGCTACTGCTAATAGTCTCTTTAATTTTTACTTCCCCGCCAGAATTGCCGTTACGCTTTAACGCGAGGGCGACGGTGTCGCAGCCACCATTTTGCATTGCCCAAATAATATGCTGACAAGTATTGCCATCTTTTTTCGCAACTTCGCCCTGGTCGAGACATTGATGATACTTCACGAGAACGATTTTTGCGTCTTCGACGCCAGCGAGCGCAGAATCATAGGCAGATTTTGAAAGATCGTCGTTAGTAGATTTTGTAGCCTCGGAGACCATGATGCGAATAAAGCTCATAGTAATAACACTTAAAAGTAACATTGTGAAAATTACGACGTAAAATGCGGCGGCACCTTTTTTAGATTGATATAAACGATTCATCATTTTGTTGCGTCTCCTATTCCTGTTGCCCTAGTGGCAAAATTAAATTTATTAATTGCGCAATACGCAAAGTCGGTATTCAAATTGTCTGGTTGGTCGGTGCAGAAATTTCCGATATCCATAATGTTGACGCCGCCACGAATAGTTGCGAGAATAAAGGTTCCGGAATAGAACGAGTGACGAGTTTCGTTATGATATTTCGGTTCGAAAATAGTAAGATCGTAGAGCGCGAGATTATCTTCAGATTTTTCGAGTAACTCTGTAGGTTTTTCATCCAGGTTAAAGCTTACTAGCTGGTTACTACTAAGGCCGTTACATAGCGCCCTACCCAAATCGTTGACCTGGAGCAAGCGAAAATCGTCGATAGTTTCCTTACCCCCTGAGCCGTCCTCCTTAGGATAGGTTACTTTCATACGTTGATCTTTTAAGGAATCTCCACCAGGTTTAGTATAGGTCTGATTTTCATCATCTAAGATATAGCCGGTATTCCAAAGATAAGTATATTTGCCTGTACAGAAAATTCCTCTCGAAGGAGCCGAAAATTCTTTATTAGCTCGGGCAATTTTAACCGTAGCGGTTTGTTCTTTATACATGACATCGATCTTTACTTCGTCGGGCTGGACCGAGGCGGAAATAGATCTAGTAAAGTTATCGATTAAATCTTCGCCGATAGTATTTACGGATTTGATAGTCATTCCTTTCTGATAAATCGTAATAACGTGCGTGACGAGAAGTGCAATCGTAATTAGTAAAATTCCGAGAAAGGCACTTGCGAGAGATAATTCGACAATAGTAAATCCGCGTTTATCGTGTGCTTTCATTATTTTATCTCCTCGATTAATTCTGGATTATATAGACGCATGATTGTGCCGATTGTGGTCGGGCGAGTGCGACCAGGTGCATTCCAGCAAGTATAGATATGGAAATCGTAAAATTCTGGCTTATCGCTAGCGTAGCCATTATCGTCAAGGCCACGTGCTTCGCTTTCTACCGGAATGACCCAAATTCCTTCAACGTGAGCAACGTTAGTATATTTAGTGCTTTCGTACATTTCGTCTTCGTTCGAATTCGTCCCACTGTTAAAAATTACGCGAGGATTTAAAGCGGCTGGGCGGAAAATATCATTATCTGGTTTCGCGGAGATGATGGTTCGGTCGGGATGATCTGTGTCAATTTTTCGCGTATTTAGAATGATCGATTTGCTAGAATAAATACTTTTCGGAGAGCTAGCCTCATAGCGGCCGCTACATTCTGAAGGATTTAAATCGGAAAGAGTTAACGGGAGAATAGCGTTTGAGTCTGCCGCATTGGCAGTAGCTGCTGCCTTAAGAACTTTCCAGATATTCTCGTACTGGCGATTGCCTTTCATAATATCGCGCTCAGATAGAAAAGAGTTATGAATAAAGCGCAAGACTTCCGACTGGGCATCAATTTCATTTCTAGCCATAGAGAGTTCGAGAGTCGACTCGACAGTCGCGACGCCGGAATTCATGACGATAACCGAGAGTACGGAAATGAGCGCGAAAACAGCAATCGCGAAAAGAACTTCGATCATAGTATCGCCGCGGCGGGGAGCCGAGTTTAGTCTACGCATACATTATCCTCCGAATCAAATTCGATCAGTTCGACTGCGGCAGAGTTAGTGCCGTCAGGTTTTAGACGAACGTTGCGGCGACGACCGTTATAGACATATGAATCGCCAGAATCTACACAGAAATTAGCCGCGGTTTTATCGGAAAAATGAGGCACGGAAGAGTCCGAGGTATCTAGGAATTGCGTTAAAGAGGCGCGGATATTTTGTAGAGTAGTATTCGACGGAGCGTTGCTACAGCTTCCGGCGGCAAAATAATCAGCAGCTACAGGATCGGAAAGACGAAATCCGGCTTCGTTCAGGTCGAGCACGTAGGTATGGATAGTGCCGTCAACCGGTGAGCGCACAATCATGACTGCGCCAGACCAGTACTTACCTTTTTCGGTATTTTCGATATGACTCGACCAGTCTGGAGTATAAGAGTATTCCCCGCCAGCATAGACGACTTTACATTCGAGATTGTCATTACTCGTAGTTTCATAGGCGAGAAAATCGGCATGTACGAGGCGCAAGGCTTCGAGCGTAGGGTTAGCGGCTTTTTCGATTCCTTCCGGAAGTTTATGCTCGATATCTATAACGTCACCAATAACGTCGTAAACCATAATTTTATCGTTCGGATCTTCGTCGGTATTAAGATTTTCAATACGGGCATCGAAGAAAGCGATTTTTCCGTAGATAGCACAGTTCGTACGACCGCTTTCGTCCTGAACGGTATTCGTAGCCTGGTCGCCGATAGCATAATTATGTTTACTACTATAGGTATTAACGCCACTATGGTTTTTACTAACTACACTACTAGCAAGGGTACACCCAGTCTTATCACGGTTGCCGGCGTTACCACCAAGATTATTTTGGACATCTTCAGTTTGGGAATAAAGGCGACGAAGAAATTCGGTGTAATCCTGGACGGCGTTATTATAGCGCTGGCGAGCGACGTTCATGCCGGCTCCAGCAGCGACGCCAACAAAAAGCAACGCGGAAACCGCAAGGAAAAGCGAAACTTCGATAATGGTGAAGCCTAACCTCCTCTTCATACTAATAATTATACACTAGCAGAATGAATTTCTCAAGGAGTTTTCGTAAGCTCATCATAGAGGTCGTAAATATATATTCCCTCGTCATCCGTAGGGGCATAATCGCGAGCTCTTTCTAAGTCTTCAATGACCTTTTCGTTGTTCCCTCCGAGGTGATAATAGTACTCAATTCGAGCTTTAAGATTATAGTAAAGCGCAAAGGAGTCGGTATAATTTTCGACGGCACGATCCAGGCGTTTTTCGAGATCATCCGAGGCGCCTTTTTTGAAGTCGTAATCTATCACGCGATTATATAGGACTTTATATTCGGCATACGGGTCAGACTCTGGCAGCAGTTGGACGAAAAACCAAGGGAGAAAGCGCCAAAGGATGATACCAAATACTACGGTGCCTATGATAATAAACTCCACGATAAGTCGCTTTTTTGACGATACTTTAGTTCCCATATCTACATTATACACCGGTAACTAGAATCGTGGGGCAAGTTCGCGCATATAGACTATTGTGGCTTGGGAGAGACGATTTGCCTGGTTGTAAGCCCAATAGTACGCGTCTGGACGGAGATTAAAGATTTCGGCCGGAGTAATCGAACCGGTATTTGCGAGATTTTCGTTGTATTTAATTTTACCGATGCTATTTACGCCCGGATAGGCACCCGCGGTACGATTCAGAGTTAGCGTCTTTGCAAACACTGGCCCGTTGAAGATTATGGTTTTAGTACAGACATCAGCGCTACCATGTCCAGCATCACACGTGTTAATGTCGCCAAAGTTGGCTTGATTTTCGTTTCCGGTACTTCCGCGGGCAAAGAGCCAAGCGTCAATTTGGGTTACTTCCGGAGCAATCTTAATATTATTTGCGATAATGATGATTTGCGGGATATCGCCACCGCCTTGGTAGACTTCGCTATTTCTAGATTGTAGCCTTAAGGCGCTGTTGATGTCGGAGCAAGTCCCGGAGCCGACACAAATATTACCGTTTATTCGGACATTGCCGTCGATTTCGATAATACGCGTTTTGCCTTTATCGCCAGGGTGTTGGTTTTGGATAATCGAGCCAAGGTTAATATACGTCGAGGTCTTATAATATTCATACAAAACTTCGTCGCTATTTTGGAGGGTGCTATAGTAATCTCCGGATATCGCAGATTTGTCGCTCGGAGTATAGCGGTTGCGGACTTGGGCTAATATGCCGGTTGATGGGACATATCCGTAATTTGCTAAGCCGACAGACTTCGAGTTAGAGTTGCTTGCGCACTGGCTATTCGAGATGGTTACCGAAACGAGCTTACAATACGCCGTATTTTTCTCAGCTCCACCAGTATTAATATAGCCTAAGGAAGCGCCAGAAGCAAAGCCTCTAGAATTTCCGCCAACGACCGCAAGCGTATCAGTCCAGGAACCGAAGAGTTTGCCGACTCGAGTTTTGTTCGACTGGGAAGTAGTAATGTTGCCCTGAGTATAGAAGCCACCCCAGGCCTGAAAATTAGGCTTCTTCGCGATTGTGCGGCAGGAAGCGGACGAGACGCGCCAATATGGACTTGCGCCATTCATAGCATAGCCACTAACGCCCTCGACTTCTCCGACGGTTAAATCTTTCTTACTAGTGATGCCATGGCTATCGGCATGCCAGACGCCTACAGCAACGCAGTATTTCGAACCTGGTTCAACATCTGGAATGCTTTGGGAATATGTCTGGCGAGAACCACTTTCGTCTACGCCGTCGATACTATATAGTTCCCCGTCTGGGTTGATCGCTCCGTATCGATCGCTAATAATTCTCTCTGGCTCACTTATCATATGGGACCCAAGTTTATTCTTATAGTAAGACACGACATCATTATTTCCCCATTGGCCGTTACTTGGGAAGGTAGTAACGCCACCCTTTAGCGCAGATCCATCACCTGCGTCGTAATCCTTGTCTACGATGAAGCTAATAAAGCGGACTACGGTATTTCTTGGAGTCATAGTGAGATACTGTTTATTCGCATCTACGCCTGGATTAAGGCGCTTGTTTGCCGTAACAGTATAGCTGGAATCGACTGCCTCACCAGCATGGACGACGTCTCCGCCGGTGCGAATACTAGATTTTGTCGTCGTGGTAAAGTTATATGGGACTTTAACTTTAGCAGATGTTTCGGTCCAATAGTCGTCGAATCTGATCGAATAGGTCGGACTAGAACCTTTGCGGCCCGGAGCGTTATATTTAAGTTTTGAGACGCTTTTCTCGTTTGGAGAGCAATACCACGAATCACTAGTTTTACTACCTGAATGGTAGCCTAGTGAGCAACCGGTATGTAAAGTGGCTTTATAATTATCATTATATTCATAACCATCCTCGTCTTTTTTTGTTGTCCAGCTAATTTGCCAGCCGCTCTTTTCACACTGTTGGCTATCACATTCTTGCTCTAAGTAGCCCCATTTCCAACCACGATAATTATACGCTTCACCAACTGAGCCAAGATGAACATTAATGATGCTGTTGTATCTCGGAGCCAAATAGCTATAGTCACAGCTAGAATTACCAGTCGAATTATATTCGCAAACAGCTTCTCTATCTCTATAACTGCCACAGTTATTACTGCTTCCGCAATCAGCGCTGTTTTTATCGTGCGCATAGGCGATCCAGGCGTCGATTTTGCGATAGTTGAGGGTCTGAGCGAGAGTCTGACCGGCATTAGTCGAGTCGATGCCGCCATAAGCCTGCTGACATTTTTTGTCATTAGCGAAGCCAGGAATACGATATGTGTTACTCATTCCTAGACCCCAGTTCCAGCCATTGACGCCAGGAACACAACCGAAGCCCGAGTACTGATTTAAGTTCTGCGAGGCATTAAATCCGCCGGTGGCCTGGTTCTTTGGCGAATACATCTGGAAACCATAATCGTAGAATATTTCTTCTGGCTTAAATCTATCATAGAAGCTAGTAGGTTTCGCTAGGCCTTTTTCGTTTTGTTGGAGACTTTGAGTCGCGGTTAGATTACTGCGGTTAAAGAGGTAGTCATCATGGCTGTAGCCAGACAGGTAGAATTCATTATTCGGGAATATGTTATTGTCGAAGGATGACGCCCGTTTCCTGGACGTAGTGTATTGGTCTAGGCCATAACCGTCTCGTCCGGATCCAGTGACTGCTTGGGCGCCGAAACAGAGAGCGTGGCGGAACTGAATCTCGTCGCCAGGTTTCGCGTAGACCTCGCCTTTCCAAGTCGAGCCGTTTGTGTAATTAGTAACTTGGGAGCGGGCGAGCGTGTTACCGTAGTTTGCTGTGCTTTTCGCGTCAGAGAAGATTTGGGTACAGTACGTCGGAGGTGGTGGGCGACGAAGTTTAATACAGATAGTAGAGTAACCCGTATCACCGTTTGGCAGGAACCAGGCAACATTATTTGTAGAGCGAATGTTGAAATTTTTCGTTTGGTATTGGATCGTTTGACAGACTGTGACCGTAGAGTTTTGCGCAACGGAGACGTTAACGCTATTAATATTTACTGTCGCGACATGGGTTGATCCTTCCTGAGATAGGCTTGACATGCTGATTATTCCATTAGCTACATTCCCAGTGCTATAGTTACTTTGCACTACGGTCCAGGTGGTAGAAGCTCCTGCAGCAACAGCTTTATTATAAGTCTCGTCATCGACATCAGAACCGATGCGGTGAGAGAAGGTAACGGTTTGACTGGATTGACCTGGATCCATCTCGATAGTCTTTATCCTCGAATCTGAAGGTCCCCACTTTTCATCCTTGCCAGTAGTTTGATCGCCAACGCTAGACTGAGAATAGAAATCGCCAGGATCGCCCTTCGGGTCGGGACGATGAAGCTTTACGCAGATTTTGGAGTTGGCGGAATCATTCACAGGGCTTATCTTGGACCCTTCGCCGATTGTAAAAGTTTTTGTAGAATATTCAATTTTTTCGCATATAACTTTATATTCGCCTGGATTAATCTTTACTGTCTGGGTATTACTTGCTAGGACCTTATTCCAAACATACGATTCGCTATCGTCGTTATAACTTCCGTCAACTTTGCCCATATCCGTCAATTTTATTGTACTCTTATCAACTCTTGAGCTCGAATCCATATTCCAGTTATCGGCTTTCGTAACAGTATATGTAGTCTGTGCATTTGTATTTTTGAATTTTTTATATTTTTCCTGGGTAGTACGGATACCTAGAACAAAATTAAATGTAATATCTTTAGAATCTTGGTCAGCCGGAACCTCGACGGCGACTTCTTTGCTCTTATTTTCGCCATTATTATACCATCTACTAGAGTCGGTTTCTGTACTTACAGTCTCAGACCCAAGATTTACAATTCTGGCCCTAGAGTAGAAGTTGCCTTTTGTTCGGCCATAGCAGAACCAGCCCAGTTCGCTGTTTGGACCGTTCCATTTAATCGGTTTGCCGCTACTGTCTTTTCCAAAGGCTTCATCGTCATCCTTCATGGCCTGGTAAGCAGTGAAAGCTCTGTTTGGAGTTATCGGATTCGGGTCGGTCGTAGCTCCATTCGTCCACGGCGTTTGCTTGGCACGTAATGGATTACTCCAGCTGTGATCCTTCGAATCCATGAAATCAATACCTAGGTCCGTCTCGTACGGGGAGGTATCAGATTGGCTAGTATTCCAAAAAATGTAACGGTTGCCTATTTCTGAGCGTGGTCTATTGTTGTCACTTTGCCAACGGACATGTTTGACCTGAGTAGAGGTCGCTCCGTACCCAGTCCAATCTCCTGTCCCCGATTCCGTCTCAAAACGAACTAAGGCGTAGAAACCGTCATAATTTCGGCAAATATTTTTAACTTTGACTAGTCTAGACTCGTCCCACCAACTACGGGCGTTCGGTACTATAGCTTTGTCTTCGGTTTTCTTGTCGGTGTATTCATAATATATCCAACCCGCACCATGATAACAAGCGGCCGAGGCACTGCTACAGCTACCGCCGCTATATCTACCTCTACCGGTAGCGGCATTGGCCGTTGAGGTTATCGTCAGACCAAGGCCTGCACAGACTACGCCGAGTGACGATATAGCTAAGACTCGTTGTAATTTCTTATTCACTACAGGCCTCCATGGCGCGCTTCATTCTTGCGATGATTTGGTCCGTATATGACATGTCTCCGTTTTCGTCGAATTCTGTATTTTCGTCTTCGGGAGACGCTTCGGCTACCTCTTTTCCGGCAGCCTTCATGGCGGCGATACTGGCTTCCTGAATCCGTAAGGACGTTCGCCTGATAGAAGCTAGTTCGCAGTCCGAGAAACTATCCGGTTCCATTTCGACTTCTGACATGACACTTTCCATCTCGTCTGCCGCAGTTTTTAGCAGATTATTGTCTACTAGAGCATTAATGTATTTGACCTGGGAAGCAGAGTAGTCGTTTATCGATAAACCGGTAAATTCGTCGCCATTAAGATCGGGTTTTAAGGCCGCTACTTCTTCGGGGATTTCTTCAGTATAGTTTTTCTCTTCCGGAGTATATACCGCTTCGTCGCCATTATCGCCCGAAGAAGATGATGGCGATTCCGTATTATTTAAGACCAATATGGTTATTAGCGTAATCATAGCCAAGACGACTACTCCAGCAGAAATAATTCCAGCAAGCATTAGATGTCTCTTCGTAACTCTTGACTGCCTAGCTTGTTTATCAGGAGTTTCTTTTTTCCGCCTAGTTTTTATTCTGGTAAAAAAGTTTCTTCCTTTCCCGGCGACAGAGTCGCTCAAAATATTCTGCGAAGAATAGATAACATTATCCTCTTTCTTAGAACTTCCCTCCACAGAATTATCCATAGTTCTATTTAAACACAAGCTAGAAAAAAAATCAAGACAAGAGAGAGCCCCGCTTTCGCGGGGCTATTGACAAACACCTTAAATTGCATATTTTTCAATCACGCTACGCACCTCTTTGGTGTATAGCCGCCCCCCCGCGGAGTTGTTTCCGAGATATAAGTCATAGTATAGTTGTAAATCTCCAGGGGAACTCCACTGATGAATCGATAGCTTCTTGGCGTCGTTGCTAATGTCAAGGAAAAAAAGAACTACCTTATAATGGTTCCCGTCAAACTCTCTGTCCTCTATCGTAACATCGGAGCAGTAATCAATGTTCCAACCAAGACTAGTGGCGTAAGTTTTTAAGTTTTCGAGGGTCTCTTCGGCGTGTTTTTTCCAACCTTTAATACTACAGTGGTACTTCAGGTCAGAACGCTTAACGTAGCCAAATTTTCCTTTCTTATAACGAATTCTGATCCAATCGCCTTCTGAGCCATACTTGATAACCTTATCGTCTTTTTTTAGGATTGCCACAATTTTGCTTGAGGCTGAAGCCTTTTTGTAGACTTTAAGTTTATTGGGTTTGACCCACCAAGGACTAGTTTCGGCTTTCGCTATAGGTGAACCGGTTGTGGATGATATTTCGGGCATAAACCCTATGCCTGCAAATAGCATACACAACACGATTAGAACAGTAGTTAATTTCCTAGGTATTATTTTTCTCATAATAAATACCTCCTTATTAAGGAACGTGCGTAGATCCCCTACGCAAAGGCCCCTAGGGCAACCCTAGATTACAACTATAATAGCACATCTTCGGTGATTTTGCAAGCTTGAGCGGAATGACCTCTGAGGGGATTTAGAGTCCGAGAAGGAAGGAGAGCCACTGGCGGAAGTTTGACGGCTGTTTTACTTCGGCTACCGCGACGGCTGCGGTTTCGTCGATTTCTTTATGTTTATTCTTCGCGGCTTCGGAATTTTTCGGCAGATAAACTAGCGATTCGCCAGGAAGGAGTTTGTTTTCTTTTTCGCGAGCGGCGAGTTCTTGATATTCCTCCGAAGCATAATACTGGTTTTCGAGCTCTAGAGTATCGACTTCGAGCTCTAAGAGTTTTACTTCCCTGCGCTTGTTAATTATCCGCTGTTCTAGCTGCCAGTTTCGACTAAGGGACACAATCGCGCCATAAGTCCAGGCGAGACAACAGGCGATAAAAAGTAAAACTAGAACCCGATTCACGGATAGGCCGTGGGTTAGTTTATATTTTAAGCGCCTGGCTTTTTGCTTGAGCTTATTCATCTGTTCTATATTATACCATTTCATGATAAAATATAAAGTATGGTCGGGGGCATAGCTCAGTGGTTAGAGCAGTCGGCTCATAACCGATTGGTCGCTGGTTCGAACCCAGCTGCCCCCACCAGATAATAGGTTTAGATTATGAAAGATTTAATAAAACTATACAGAAAATATCGCGAAGTTATTAGCTACCTTTTCTGGGGCGCATGTAGCACGGTAGTAAACATCGCGTCTTACTGGGTCTGCTTCGAAATTTTAAACATTCCGAACGTGCCGTCGACCATAATATCCTGGGGTTTATCGGTAGCTTTCGCTTACGTTACGAACCGCATTTTCGTCTTCGAGAGCAAGTCTCGGAAAATATTCCTGGAGGCCTCGAAATTTGTCGGAGCAAGAGTCTTGACCGGATTTTTTGACGTCGGGATCATGTTTTTCGCGGTAGACGTTATGGGATGGCTTCCGGTTTTCTGGAAAATCGTTTCGAATATTATCGTAATTATCTTAAACTTCGTATTTAGTAAATGGTTCATCTTCGTCGACCCTGGAGCGGCTAAGAAGGGGCAAAAAAAGACCCCTTAGCGGGGTCTTTTTTATCTATACGATATTATTTCTTCTTAAGAGTCAAGAAACCGTTGCGTGGGTTCTCGGTCACGATGCGGTCTTCAGGAAGATCACAAGGGGTACCTTTTCCGCCATCAGCGTTCTTGGTAAAGAAGTAGATAGTTTGCTGTTTGCCACCGCGAAGGGTAACTTCGGATTTACGTAGGTAATATTTGACGCCTTTGCTATTGGTATATTCGTAGGCCATTTTTCCTCCTTAGTTTGTTATAGTTCTATCTTATGCCCTCTTAGGCTTGCTGTCAAGGGGTTTTACAGAGATTTTTTCGGTTTTTTAGGGGACAACAGAGGTCGCGTTGTATTTTTTACAACTATTTTTTGGTGATTCTGACTATTAAGATAGCGATACGGATAAAAAGCCAGATGATAAATTTGATGATAATAATGACGATCAAAACGAGACAGATAATCGTGAACAGGCCAGAAAGGGTCGGCGTCCACATCGGCGAGGCGAAATCGAAGCGATAAAGGGTCGTGTCGGGGAGCGCAACGACGTATTCGTCCTCGATTTTTTCGGAAGTCGGGAACTTGTTGATCTCGGTCATGTAACAGTTAATATAGTTCGGGTCGTTCCAGGCCCAGCCGTTCGCCTGCGCCTGAGGCTGGCAGACGGACATCGCCGCGGCATAAACATTCCCGTTCGGGTTATCGTCGGACGGAGGGTTCGCGGCGGCTTGTTCTAAAATCTCGCCAGTTTTTCTCAGGTATTGTTTCTCGAGATAAAGCGGGCCAGTACCGAAAGTAACATAACTTTCGCCGTTTCGCTCGACGACGTTAATAACCGTATGAGTGCGCGTAAATTTTTTCAATTCCTCGAGCGTTCTCGAAATTTCGGCGTCGTTTCCTCCCTCGTCGGCTTTTACGACCGCCTCTTTTAGTTCGACCATTTTTATATGGTCAAAACGCATGAAAGTCGCCGTGATGAAAAGTAGCGGAAGCAGAATCAAAATTAGCTGCCAAGTCTTAACCATGCTCAGTTTTTTTAGAGCGATTTTTAGATTCTGCTGGATTTTGGAACTTTTACCCACCATAACTGTTATAATTATAACATATGAATATATATATTTCAGGTATTTCCGGAACTGGCATGGGGCCGCTGGCGCTGATGGCGAAGGCGGCGGGGTTTTCGGTCTTCGGGTCGGACCTTGCCGAGGGGGCGATTTCGCGCGAGTTAGTTTCGGCGGGAATTTCTTTCGTTACTGGGCCTTCGGCTCAAGACGGCAAGTTTCTCGCCGAGTGTATCGACAAAGACGGAGTAGACTGGTTCGTTTATACTTCGGCTTTACCTGCTGATCATCCGGAATTATTATTGGCACGCGAGCGGGGGCTTCGGATTTCTAAGCGCGATGAGCTGATTGCTTTCTTAGTCGATAAACTTGGGCTTTCCATGGTCGCGGTCGCAGGGACGCATGGAAAAACGACGACGACTTCGATGATCATCTGGGCGTGTCTTCAGCTTAAGATCCCGATTTCGTATCTCGTCGGGACGACTTTACCGTTCGCGGCTTCGGGGGCGTATAATCCGTCTTCGCAGTTTTTGGTTTATGAAGCGGATGAATACGACCGGAATTTCTTGCATTTTTCGCCTTGGCTGGCGGTAATCGTCTCCGTTTCTTATGATCATCCAGACATTTACAAAACACCGGAAGACTATAGGCTCGCTTTCCGGAAATTCGAAGGACAGAGCGAAAATGTCATTCGACTTTCTGACGGCGTTTCTTCCGAAGAGTTCGAGCTTTCTGGTAAAGTCCGGCGCGAGGATGCCGCTCTCGCGGCTAAGGCTGTTCCGCTGATGGCGGAAGAGGCGGGGATTGAAGTTTCTTTTGATGAGATTGTCGCGGTCTTGAATCGTTTCCCGGGAAGCGGACGTAGATTCGAGCGGATTTGTCCGGGAGTTTATTCAGATTATGGGCATCATCCGGAAGAAATCGCGGCGACGATTGAGCTGGCCTCGGAAGAGGCTTCGCGGCTCGGGCTTTCTGGCGTCGTGGCGGTTTATGAACCGCATCAGAACGTAAGGCAGACTGAGGTTTTTGATAAATATCGTTCGGCGTTTTCGGGGGTTTCGCATCTTTTCTGGCTGCCGACTTACCTTACGCGCGAGGACCCTTCGCTTAAAATAATTTCGCCGGAAGAGTTTATCGCGTCGCTTGATAATTCTGAGGTGGCTGAGCCAGTTTCTGAGCTTGACAATGTTTTTGGGCTTGAATTAAAACGCTGGCGCGGAGAAGGTTATTTAATTCTTTTGCTTACCGCCGGGCCGGCGGACAGCTGGCTTCGTAAGGTCTTCGCGGATGAGGCCGAAGAGGAACGGCGGAACAAGGTAGATGTGGAAGGCGTTCGGCAGGCCGGAGAAAAAGAGCAGCGTTAGGGCGTAGCCGATGATAATTGCAGTTATGCAAATGTCGGGCGCGTCCAAAACCCCTGTAGGCCTTCGGCCTTCCGCGTCCCAAGGGGCGGTCGCCACAGGGGTTTTGGCGCTTAGGCTCGCGCTGCCGTGCTCCGCATACCCGACACTTACATATCCTGCAATTATCATCGCTGCTACTAACGCAATTCCGGCGAGGCCGAGTTCGAGGAGGAGGGAGGCGTATTCGTTTTGGACGATTTCTTTTTTGCTGCCGACTTTGTCCGGGTATTTTTCGCGGAGGACTGTTCCGGCGGAGCCGAGGCCGGTGCCGAAAATGAAGTTTTTCGGGTTTTCAGTCGCAGTTCTTAAGGCAAGGTCGGTAAAGTTTAGGCGGATGTTTGTCGAGTCTTCGACATAGCCGGAATAGTGAGATGGTTCGGCTGTGGCGGGAACAGCGGGCATTTCTTCAGTTGGCGTTTGGGCTGGCTCCTCGGCTTTCGGGCGCAGATCAAGTTTACCGAGGGTCAAATGATGTAGAGCCTTCGTCGTTCCGGAAACGAAATCGTCCGAAGTCGGCGAAACTGCCGCCATGATTCCCTGCGCAGACAAAGTCGTAAAGAAAGCAGCGAGAACGATCGGGAGGATTAGAAAAACTTTCGCGCGATGTTTTTTAATCGCCGTGGCGACGACGAAGAAAATTAGCGCGGCTGAGAAAGCGTAAATTGCGCCGCGAGAAAATGTTAAAAATAGCGTCGCGGAGAAGAAAAAGCCGAGCAGAAGATAACGCAGGCGTTTTTCGTTTTTCGTCGCGAGATAGAAACTAAGTAGCGCCGGAGCAATTTCTAGCCCGCCCATGAATTGTGGCTCGATTGCGAAACCGTTTGGATGCGGAAAACCGAACGAAGCGTAGACACAACCGTTGCACATTAACGAACCGTCCGCCGAAACGCCCATGAGATCAAGCGCACATTGGAGCCAACAGAAAATGCTGACGACGAAACTCGTGACTAAGAAGATTTGGATCAATTTCTCACGGAGAAGTTTGTCCGCAGATTTTAATATATATATTATATTCAAAATTGCGAAGATAAGAAGCCAGATTAGGCCGGCGGTCAAAATTGCGCGAAGATGGTTCGGCGACCAAATCGCAGAAGCCGTAGCATAAAGCGGAAAGAGCGAAATAATGACGAGTCTTTTTAGCGAGAAAAATTTTATTAGCGCTTTTATGTTCGTGATGTTTGTGAAAAAGAAAACGACAAGCCAAATTTCGGGGAGCGAAATTTCAAGATTCATGGCTTCGGTTCCGCCGAGTTTAATGAGCGGGAAATTCGTAAAGAAAACTACGACCGGAAGGCAGAAAAGCAGAAAATTATTGGGTTTTTTCATCGATGAATTCCTTTAACTTTGTCTTAAAAATTTTCTCGTCGAATTTCTCGGCAGATTTCTGAACTTTCTCGCGGTTAAATTTCAGGTCTTTGAAATTTTTAATGGCATATACTAAAGATTCGGTCGTTTGGGACTCGAAAAATAGGCCGTTTTTATTCGGCTCGATATAATCGCGTGCGCCGCCTTTCCCGAAAGCGATGACTGGGCAGCCAGCGGCCAAAGCCTCGACCGGCGCAATGCCAAACGGTTCCAAACTCGGGAAAAGATAGCCTTCGGCAGATTTAAGATAAGTTTTTAGCTCGTCTTGGTCCATGCGCGGATAGAACGAAATTAACGGCGAGCCGTTTGCTAATTTCACGAGATTTTCATGTTCCGGGCCTTCGCCGATAATCGTTAGGTGGCTGCCAACTTCGAGACAGGCTTTCACGCAGAGATCGAGGCGTTTCCAAGTTACTTGGCGAGAAGTTGTAATAAACTCAACTTCGTCGATTAGTTTTTTGGAGGATTTCTTAGAAAATTTTTCAACATTGACTGGCGGATGGATAATCGTAGACTTTCGATTATAGTATTTTTTAATTTGTTCGGCGGCGTAAGTGCTAATCGTAACAAACTCGTCCGGAAGTTGGGCGGCAGCATAATCTTTCTTCCTCTGCGGTTTTACAAAAATTTTAAGGCCTAAACGAGCGAGCGGATTAAAAATTCCGAAGCCGGGATTTCTGATATAATCATCGTACATTTGCCAGTAATACTGGGTCGGGACATGACAATAACAAATATGCTTTTTCGCTCTTACCGCCTTCGCCTCGGCGCCGGTAACGGAAATAACTAAGTCGTATTCTGATAAATCAAGTTTCCTGAAATAACGCTGGCGAAGCGGCCCTAGGAAACGGCGAAGAGCGGTCGGGAAAATTTGGAGCCAGCCGGTTCGGACGTCGGCGTCTTTAAACCAGTCGATTCCCTTTTTGCTATATTTCGAAGTATAAATCGGGGCGTCTGGGTACATCTCATGAACTGCCAAAAGCACACGCTCGGCGCCGCCAACATTAGTCAACCAATCGCAAGCAAGCGCGACCTTCATTACTTGGCCCCTTTATGGAACAATACGGCGGTAAAAGTGCGGCCGATAATTTGGAAATCGCGGAGAATGGACCAGTTCTGAATATAATACAAATCTAGCGCGCGGCGTTCTTCGAACGAAATATCGCGACGGCCAGAAACTTGGGCAAGACCGGTCAGGCCGGATTTTACGGAAAGCAGCAGCGAGCGGTCACCGTAATTTTTCAACTCGCCCGGGACGAGCGCGCGCGGACCGACCAGCGAGATGTCACCTTTAACTACATTTAGAAGCTGCGGCAATTCGTCAAGCGAAGTCTTACGTAAAAAGCGTCCGATTTTCGTAATGCGCGGGTCGTTTTTTAGAAAATCGCCGTTTTTTCGATATTTTTCAATCAACCTTGGCTTTCCCATTTTTGTAAAGGCTTCTTCTGGCGACATTCCGGAATATTCTGGCGACATCGAGCGGAACTTATAAATTTTGACCTTTTTATTATAGCGAGAAAGGCGATATTCGGAATAAATCGCGGGATTTTTCGGGTCGGAAAGTTTGACGATCAGCCAGATGATAAACATCGGGATTAATGCGATCAGGAAAGCTAGGCCGCCGAGAATGATGTCCATGGCACGCTTCGCGACGCGGGCGCCGCCCATAAGCGGCGTGACTTTTACGAGAATCGCCGGCGTATCGCCGATAAGTTCCATGCTGCCGATATGCGAAGTCAAAGTTGAGTCGGTCGGGACGAAATAATACAGCATATGATTTTTTACGGCTTGGCCGTAAGTATATTCGGTTTGGATTTCGTCGGTCTGGAAAATGATGTCGGCATGGACATGAGCCAGGGCATCTTTTAGCGACGAGAATTTGCGATGTTCGAACTGTTTCGGGACGTAGCGCGAGCCTGCGATAATGCCGGCGATGCGATAGCCTTCTTCTGGATATTCGGAAATGTACTCGATTAAGTTTTCAGTATTTTTGCTATTCCCTACGATAATTACGCGCTGGGTCGCACGACGAGTTTTTACGACGATAAGATAGCGAATGCGGCGAATGATTAAGCGAACTAAAACGAGCGAAACGAAACAAAGTACTAAGGCCCAAAGCGCGACGGGGCGGACCGGGAAAAGGTCGGTCTGGAAAAAGAAGTCGTAAGTTATGATCGTCATCATGCCGACAATCGAAGCGAGAAAAAGTCGGCCAAATTCAGAGGAGCGCGAGCGGCCGAGAATGATTTTTTTGCGGTAAAGTCCTAGGCTGGCGAGGACTAGCCACCAAATCGGGACGAAAAGTAGCGCCGTCCAGGTAAATTCCCACTGATCTGGAGCGAAATGGTACGGTCTGTTATCAAGATGCGTACGGATAAAATAGGCGGCGGCAAAAGAAAAAACAATTACTACAGCATCTCCAAACATGAGAAATACGCGATAAATGGAACCGGAGTCCTTTTTCATGATATAATTATAACATGGAAAAGGTTTTAGTAACAGGGGGGACAGGATTTATCGGTTCACATACAGTAGTCGAGCTAATTCAGGCTGGGTATGATGTCGAAATTTTAGATAATTTAGACAACAGTAAGATTTCGGTTCTCGACCAGATTTCTAAGATCACGGGCGTTCGTCCAGTTTTTCATCAAGTTGATTTGTTGGATTTCCCGAAATTATCGAAAGTTTTTTCTAAAGGCGGGTACGATAGCGTGATCCATTTCGCGGGCTTAAAAGCCGTCGCAGAGAGCGTGGAAAAGCCGCTTAAATATTACGAAAATAATGTCAGCGGAACGATAAATCTGCTAAAATGTATGCTTAATAACGAGGTCTCTCGGCTGGTTTTCTCTTCTTCAGCAACGGTTTATGGCGCGAACAGCTCCGATTCTTGTTCCGAAAAAACGCCAACTGGCGTCGGAATCACGAATCCATACGGTAAGACAAAATATATGATCGAAGAAATCTTAAAGGACGTCTGCGCCGCCAATCCGGATTTTTCGGTTACGCTACTTAGATATTTCAATCCAATCGGGGCGCACCCGTCTGGGCTCATCGGCGAAGATCCGAACGGAATTCCGAATAATCTGATGCCGATTATCATGAAAGTCTCGCGCGGAGAAATTCCAGAACTTTCGGTTTACGGAAATGATTACCCAACTTTCGACGGGACTTGTATTCGAGATTATATTCATGTCGTCGATCTGGCGAAGGGGCATCTCCTGGCGCTTAAAAAATTACGGCCTGGGGCCTCGGTTTATAACCTCGGAACAGGGCAAGGGACTTCTGTTCTAGAGATGGTCGAGGCGTTTAGCCGCGCGAGCGGACGACGGCTGCCGTTTAGAATCGTCGAGAGGCGGCCTGGCGATCTGCCGGTAATCTGCGCGGACGCTTCGAAAGCTAATGCTGAACTAGGTTTTAAAGCCGAACTTACGATCGACGATGCGATGCACGACACTTTAAGATATATAGCGGCTTATTAATTGTCACAAAATTTTCGATATCACCGAGTTTAACATATTTTTTGATGAATTTCAGCTCAGAAGTTTCTTTCTCATCTTTTTTCGGCTTTTCGAATTTTAGTTCATGGTCTTTGATGATTTTCGAAAGGAAAAGTTTATTATTCAGAAAATGTAAGCGATCGTCTTTTTTAAATAGCCTTTCGCGATAAAACTTCGTAGTTTCTTTCGGCTTTTTATCTAAGGTAAGCGTGCTATAGAGCACCTTAGTTTTTTCGGCGCCGAGCTGTTTCAAAATTCCAGTCATAGCTAAAGTCTGGTCGCCATTTATCGTCGTCAACATTAAAGCTGTGATAAAATTTTTGTCGATGTCGTCATTCGGATCGAGGAAAATAATATATTCACCAGAAGATTTTTCGACGCCAAGGTTTCTGGCGGCATAGGTACCTTCATGCTCTTGACGAAAAAGATGGACGTTTCGCAATTCTTCTTCCAAAGCAAAATTTTTAATCTTTTCGGCGGAGTCATCTTTCGAACCGTCATCTATAAAAATGATTTCTAGATTTTCATACGGATCTTTTCTTAGACTTTTTAGCAATTTTACGGCATAAATTCCGTCATCTTTTACTGGAATGATAATTGATACTAACGGTTTTTTCATTTGCTCCTCCTTTTTTCGTAAATTTTCCAGCCTAATTTGAACAATTTTTCATTCGAGAGAAAAGTTTTTAAAGCGATACGATCGCGACGAGAGGCTTCGGGATTTTTTGCGACGTCGTCTTTATGCTCTCTAATATAGTCCGCAAGTTCTTCTTTAATCTTCTGCTGGGATTTCGTCAAAGGCTTCTTACTGGTCAACATCTGTCGAAGGACACTAAAGCGCGCGTGCATTCTTCTAAGCCTCGTTAAATCATCAAGGTCGCCCTCGTATTTTTTGTCGATAGCGTCGCACATTTTGTCGGTAAGCTCGACAATATCAAGTTTTCGGTCGTCATAGACCTTTTTGTTCGCGATTGAACCTTCGCGTTTTATATAGCAATAGGTCGGCGACGGAATATAAGCGATTTTACTACATTTTAAAATTAAACGATAAGTTGTGCCGAGATCTTCATGGAGCTTTCTTTCCGGGAAGCGCACGTTTTTCCATAAGTCTTTATGGTAAATCTTAGCATAAGCGGAAACGTTGAAGCTCTCGTCTTTTAGTAATCTTTTTAGACAGGTTCTTTGATCTAGTAATTTCGATTTAAAGCCGGCACCATAATTAATATGTTTCCCGCTCGGATAAATTTCGTCGATAGCGCAAATCGCCATTTTTGCCCCCTGGCCTTTCGCGGCATTATACAACTCCTTAATATGCTCTTTTTTAATCGTGTCGTCAGAGTCGACAAAAACTAGGTATTCTCCTCTCGCGGTTTTTATGCCGGTATTTCTGGCGCTCGATAGCCCGCCGTTTTTTTGATGGATAACTTTTATGCGCTTGTCGTGGCGCGCATATTCATCGCAAAGTTTTCCAGAATAATCGGTCGAACCGTCATCAATTAATATGACCTCGAGATTTTCGTAGGACTGGCCTAAAACCGATTTCATACAAGCGCCGAGGTATTCTTCGACGTTATAGACCGGGATGATGACCGAGACTAGTTCGTTCATAAGATATATTATAACACTTTTATGTGGTATAATGTACTGTATGAAAGAGACAATTCTGTATGTGGTGGTTCCCTGCTATAATGAGGAAGCTTGTTTAAAGGAGACTAGCAGACTTTTGAAAAACAAGCTGGCGAGTTTAGTAAAAACTGGCGTCATCAGTAAAAATAGCAAGATAGTATTTGTTGATGACGGCTCCAAAGACGCAACTTGGAAAATAATTGAGGGGCTTGATGGGCCTATAGTCGGAGTGAAATTAGCACATAATCGTGGCCATCAAAATGCGCTTCTGGCAGGGTTAATGTATGCGAAAGAACGTGCGGACGCGATTATCTCGATGGATGCGGATTTACAAGATGACATAGAAGCCATGGATAAATTTTTACAAAAATTTAGGGAAGAAAATTGCGAGATAGTTTATGGCGTGCGGAGCGAGAGAAAAACCGACACAGCCTTTAAGCGGAATACGGCTTTGGCGTTTTACAAAATTATGAGGAAGCTAGGGGCCGAAACCGTTTATAACCATGCAGATTATCGGCTGATGAGCAAGCGAGCTTTGGATGAGTTGTCTGGATACCAAGAAGTTAACCTATTTTTACGCGGCATTATACCTACAATCGGCCTGAAAACTGCCGAAGTTAAATATGTGCGGAACGAAAGATTTGCTGGCGAAAGTAAATATCCATTAAAGAAAATGATGGGGTTTGCCTGGGACGGGATCACGTCTTTCAGCGTAAAACCGATTAGGATAATTCTCGCGGTTGGGATAATTGTTTCCGTTATTAGTTTGCTGGTGCTACTTTATGCGCTGATTGTGAACATGCTTGGGCAAGCCGTAAGCGGTTGGACATTTATTATCTGCTCTATCTGGCTACTTGGAGGAATACAGATGTTTTCGATCGGGTTAATCGGCGAGTATGTCGGTAAAATTTATGCTGAAACCAAGCGGCGACCACGATATATTATCGAGAAGATTGTCGAACGTAATAAACCTCTTTAGAATGGTCGGCCTGTTTATAATCCTCCTGGAAGGCATGGATGCGATCGCCAAACCTTGCTTGGTGGTCTGGATAAAGTGAATCAAAATAATTAGTTAGCTTTTCATAGTCTTCGTCATCAAGCGGAGAGATCTTATGATATACGAGCGCGGTCACATCTTTTTGTAACGAAAATTCTTTATCGTCCTTGACGAAATGCCGACCGAGATAAGAATCTGGCTGTTGTATCAATTCGGAAAGATAGCGAATTATTTCTTGCGAACCTTCTTTGAGGTGCGTCTGGATAGGATTAGTCGTAACAATAGTATGCGCGGCAAAGAATATTTCAGGGAATCCGTCCCGAAGGTCAATGTTATGAGAATCAACCAAATTCATAACAGCGTTTTCTACCTTTGGGCGATCCATAACCTTCAATGTGTCAGAGTTTAGGATTGGGCTACTGGCTAATACGTAGACATAGTTACCATCGTTACTTTCGTTCAGGTAGTCGCGAAGAGAACGTAAACTATCTAAATCTGAATGATATATAGGATTAAAACACTCGCTGAACATAGGGTCTATCGGCTTAATAATTTTCTGTATATGAGTAGAGAAGAAATGGAGCGGCTCTAATGCAATGAGCGCGAGGACGATAATTTTGCATATCGTAAACGGCACCTTTTTAGGTAACTGCATAATGAAGTACAGACCAAGAAAATCAAGAATGAGCACTTGTATATTTATAGTATACATTTGGTGGCAACCCATTATTTGGACTCGCCAAAAAGCAATAATCGTGATGATGATAGATGTGACACAAAATACAGAAATTTTACGATATTTACGTTTTATCAAAGAATAAACTACGGCAAAAATTGCAAGAGCGACAAAGAAATAGCCGAGAATTGATGGGAAAGCAGATGCCTTCGTAATGAGATCCGCATTATAAGCGGAGTATAATGTTGCATAATCCTCGCCGAGGATTCGAAAAACCAAGCCGTTAAAAAATACTAATAGTACCGTCAGCGATGTCCCCCCGACAATAGCTAAATTAGCAATGGTATTTTTTAAGTAGGTTGAAATGGAGCGGCGACTTATTCGCTTCAAGCGAATCAGACAATAGACCGAATAGAGTACTAGAGCCGAGACATAGCCAACCGCAAAAAATGCAGTGTAGCGACGGAACAAAAACGTTACAACTAATAGTAGGCCAATGGATACGTTCATTAAAATCTGAGATTTCGCTTTTTTCGTTGGTTGGAATTTGAGAAATAGCGCGAGGAGCAAAGATATAGGGATCAGTTCGGCCACATCGATATAACCTTTTAGCAGCGCATCAAACGGGACGACAAAACACGAAAGCATGAAAAGCGCAAGAAGCCAAGTGCGCCGAGTTGTCTTTTTGTCTCCAGAAGTCAGCCGCAAGAAAATGCAGAAAACAATAAAGAGTGCGGGGACGAGGGACATGAAATAATTGATCAAAACATATCTCAGGAAAGTACAGCCAAAAATGCGCAGAGGAAGACTAATAACGGTCGGTAATATGAGATTATAATCCGAATTAGTAATTGAATACCAAAGATCGTTAAGTGCAGAAGTTGGGGCACTATAAAGTTTGTCGGTATGCGTATAGCTCCAATGCCAGTATCCGCCCGAATCCCAGTCGTAAATGCCTGAATTTTTAGAAATTGAATAAACTATAGCCAAGGCTCCAATGGCGACCATAATGCCAAAAATCAGCCACCAACGTCGGTTAAAATTTTTCCTAATAAAATTTTTGCCAAAGGCGAGAGTAAAAACTTTGTAGAATAAAGCGTATAAAATTCCTATAAAACTGGCGCCTATAAGAATCGCGGCTACTGTTCTCATCTTACTCTACACCCTCGAGGTAGCGAGCGAGCGCGTCTTGCCAGGTCGGCAGAGGTTCGAACCCGTTTTCTTTTAATTTCGATTTGTCGAGACGGGAATTAAACGGACGCGCGGCTTTAGACAGGCCATATTCCGCAGTCGTAACGGGAGTAACTTTCGAGTTAATTCCAGCTTGTTTGAAAATCTCTTTCGTGAAATCGGCCCAGGAAATATAGCCGCCCTCATTCGTCGCATGATAATAGCCGTATTTATCGGTTTCGATCATGTCGACGAGGAGCCGTGCTAAATCTGGGCAGTAAGTCGGCGTGCCAATTTGGTCATCAACGACGCGGACCTCATCATGAGTTTTTCCGACATTCACCATGGTTTTCACAAAGTTGTTGCCGTTTTTGCCGAAGACCCAGGCGATACGCACGATGAAATATTTGTCGAGAGTGTTCGCTACAGCGAGTTCGCCGTCTAGTTTCGACTGGCCGTAAACATTTAGTGGAGCATAATTTTTATCGTCTGGTTGCCAAGGGTCGGTTCCCTGCCCATCGAAAACATAGTCTGTCGAGATATAAACCATTTTTGCGTCGATTTCTTTACAGGCCTCGGCGATGTTTTTCGTACCATCAACATTTACGGCGCGAACTTTCGGAATATTTTCCTCATCTTCCGCGGCATCAACTGCAGTCCAAGCGGCACAATGGACAACGGCGTCTGGCTTCAATTCTTTTAGGAGTTCGTGGACTTTTTCTTTGTCCGTGATGTCTAGCGGAACAACTTTAAATGGTGCATTTTCATCGCCAGCGCGATCGCTACCGATAGCCTCGTAGCCACGCTTTTCTAATTCCAGCATTACATCGTGGCCAAGCTGCCCAGAAACACCTGTAACGAAAAATTTCATTTATTTACCTCCATACATTTTTTCGTAGTAGTTCTGGTAGTCGCCAGAAATAATTTCTTCCCACCAGTCTTTATGGTTTAGATACCAGTCAATAGTCTTCTCGATGCCGTCTTTGAATTTAGTTTCAGGAAGCCAGCCGAGTTTTTCATGGATTTTCGTTGGGTCAATCGCATAGCGGCGATCATGGCCTTTACGATCTTCAACATAAGTAATTAGGCTTTCTGGTTTACCTAGTTTTTCACAAATCAACTTAACAATATCGATGTTACTCATTTCGTTATGACCACCGACATTATAAACCTCGCCGATTTTACCGTTATGAATGATTAAGTCAATTGCGCGGCAATGGTCCTCAACATAGAGCCAGTCGCGAACGTTTTTGCCGTCGCCATAAACTGGAAGAGGTTTGTCGTTTAAAGCGTTAATAATCATCAAAGGAATTAATTTTTCTGGGAAATGGTATGGGCCGTAGTTATTTGAGCAACGCGAAATCGTCGCTGGGAACTTGAAGGTTCGGCAGTAAGCCAAGACGAGTAAATCGGCACCAGCTTTCGAAGCGGAGTATGGACTACTAGCGTGGATCGGAGTTTTTTCGGTAAAGAAGAGGTCCGGACGATCCAAAGGCAAGTCGCCGTAGACTTCGTCGGTCGAAACTTGATGATAACGCGGGATGTTTAGCTCACGGCAAACGTCCATTAAAACCTGCGTACCAGAAACGTTAGTTTTTACGAAAAGATCTGGGTCTTTAATCGAACGGTCGACGTGACTTTCTGCAGCAAAGTTTACAACAATGTCTGGATTTTCTTCTTTAAATAATTTCGTGATTTCTTCACGGTCGCAAATATTCGTTTTCGAGAAGCGAAAATTCTCGTTTTCTAGAGCGTCCTTCAAAGTCGAAAGGTTGCCAGCGTAAGTCAGGCAGTCGACACAGACAATGCGATAATCTGGATATTTATTCAACATGTAGTAAACAAAGTTTGAGCCGATAAAGCCGGCGCCACCAGTTACAACGATAGTTTTTTTAGCCATTATTTTGCCTCCTTAAATGTTATTTTCGATTCAGATAGTTTTAGATGTTTTCTATCTTTTTCGCTTAAAACATACTCACAGTCAATTTCTGGCCACTCGACGGCAACGTCTGGATCGTTAAACGGCAAACCGCCCTCGTCCTCGGGATGATAAAAGTCGTCGCACTTATAAGCAAACTCAGCGTAATCAGAAAGAACGAGAAAACCATGGGCAAATCCGCGCGGAATCATGAGCTGCTGATGATTTTCTTCGGAAAGTCGCGCGCCAACCCACTCGCCATAAGTCTCACTACCTTCGCGAAGATCAACTGCAACGTCAAAAACTTCGCCTTTTAAGACGCGAACTAACTTCGCCTGAGGATAGGTTTTCTGAAAATGAAGACCCCTGAGAACGCCTTTTTTCGAACTGGACTGATTATCCTGGACAAAAGTATAATCTAGACCAGCCTCTTTAAAAGCTTCCTCGTTATAAGTTTCCATGAAATAACCGCGCTCATCTCCGAAAAGTTTCGGAGTAACGATATAGACGCCGTCGATTTTAGTTTTTTCAAATTCAAAATTGCTCATTTTAGTCCTTTATCTTCCCTTCTGCGACATTTTTTAAATGCTGACCGTAAGAAGATTTGCCGTATTTTTCAGCGGAAGCGGTCAACTGATCTTTAGAAATCCAACCGTTTTTATAGGCAATCTCTTCTGGAGCGGAAATCTGAATACCTTGGCGTTTTTGGATTACACGGACAAAATCAGAGGCGTCAGCGAGCGAGTCCATTGTCCCGGTATCAAGCCAAGCAAAACCGCGACCGAGAAGCTGGACATCAAGGCGTTTTTCGTCGAGGTAAAGTTCGTTTAAGCTCGTAATCTCGAGCTCGCCGCGAGCGGACGGCTTAATCGTGGCAGCTTTTTCGGAAACGCCTTTCGGATAGAAATACAGACCGGTAACGGCATAGTTGCTCTTCGGCACGGCAGGTTTTTCTTCGATCGAAATGGCTTGCCAATTTTTATCAAATTCGACAACGCCGAAGCGTTCTGGGTCGTTTACATAATAACCAAAGACAGTCGCGCGGTCGTTTTCTTCGGCGTTCTTCGCGGCGGCTTTTAAGGATTCGCCGAAACCAAGACCATAGAAAATATTGTCGCCGAGTACCATGGCGCAGGCTTCGCCATTAATAAACTCTTCGCCAAGCGTAAAGGCTTGGGCGAGGCCGTCCGGAGAAGGCTGGACCTTGTACGAAAGGCTGATGCCAAAATTTTTACCGTCACCAAGCAGACGTTCGAAATTCGGCAAATCATTCGGAGTAGAAATAACCAAGATGTCTTTAATCCCAGCCGTCATCAAGGTCGACAATGGATAATAAATCATCGGTTTGTCATAAACTGGCAACATCTGTTTCGAAGTCGCCAAAGTTAACGGGTATAGGCGCGTGCCAGACCCCCCAGCTAGAATAATTCCTTTCATACAAAAACTCCTTTTTCTTATTATACCATAACTAGAGGTCTATTCAGGGATTTTCCAGGCTTTTCGCAGGTGTTTTTCTTGAGCTTCGATCTTCTTTTTGGCATCAGGACTGAGTTTGACGTCGTTTCGAATTTTATTATGAATGGCTTGGATTTCGGCAAAGTGAATTTTATGGTCGGTAGTTTCAGTTACGCTAGATTTATGGAGCCGATGAATGTTCAATGGCTTTTTAAAATACGCAATTTTTCCATACAATAAAATCTCACTGTAAAAATACCAATCGCCAGCGAGTTTGAACTTTTTGGCCTGGTCTAATATTTTACGGAAATCAATTTTTGGGTCTTTTTTAAAGACAACAGCAGAGACATTCGGGATAGTATTATAAACGGAGAGCACGCGAGAAAGTTCTTCTTCACCATTTCTAATATAGTCCTTCGACGGCCGATCTTCGCGGACGAAGTTGAGCGGTTTTCTAAGGCTAGATTTTAGGTCGCGCTTGCCGTTTTCATTAACTATCCTCGAGTTCGAATACGAGAGCACGGTTTTTGGGTTATCGAAGCCCTTCATCACAGTTTCAAGAAAAGTCGGTTCACAAGAATCGTCTAGCTCGGCAATCCAAATATATTCGCCGGTTGCAAGATCAATTCCCCTTTGCCATTGCGAAAAAACGTTGCCAGAATTTTCTTTATTTACCTTCGCCTTAATCCTTAGACCGGGGCGTATGTTCTTTAGACCTAATAGTTTTTGTTTCATAATATCACGACTATTGTCAGTCGAGGCGTCGTCTAAGATAATCAACTCATAAATCGGATAAGTTTGTGCAAGAACGCCATCAATACGTTTATTGAAATATCTGCCATAGTTATAATTCGGGAGGATTACAGAAACTTTTTTAGGCCCACTCGGTTCCATTTAAGCCTCGCGAATAAATCGATAAGTCTTTTTTGCCAATCGCTTAAACTTGCGAATGGCACGGAGAGAAAAGCCCATCGAGACGAGCTCGGATGCGGTAGGAAAATCACTGTACGCAACTTCTTTGGTTAATTTGCGGCTAGTTTCGGCAACTTCTTTTGAGGCGACGACAGGGGGCCTCGTGTAGCTTTTCTTAATGGTGCCTTTGGTTCCTTTCGGTTTTTTACCTGCAAAATAACGATCGATAATCTCGATGAACTGCTGATAACCTTTTTCTAGTGGATAATCTTTCATATATTTCGAACCAGCGGCGCCCATTTCTTTTTGGAGCTGTTCATCTTCAAGAATTTTAATCAGGGCCGTGGCAAGGGCTTCTGGACATGGCTCAGCGAGAAGACAACCATCCTCTGGGAGATCATAGAGATTATTCTCGTGATATAATTCAACTACTGGAAGTCCAGCCGCCATCATTTCAAATGGGATGCGCGACGGGTTCGAAGCGCTCATACATAGTCCGACAGAACATTTATTGTAAAGTTTGTTACATTTATCAACTGGGATCACGCCGAGATGTTCCACCTTTAAGTTGTGGATTTTTCGTTTCGTGGAGCCATATAGATAGATTTTAACCTCTGGATGAAGATTTTGAACAAGCTGGAGGGCGCGAAGCGCAATTCGATCACAACGACGAGGTTTTCCTGGCTGGAAAATTAAGCAAATTGCCTTCTCCTTTTTGACGTCTTTCAGTTTTTTGTAGTTTTTAAGATCAGCGCAAAAGTTAAAGTAGTTCGTCGTGGTGTTGTAATTATCGCCAACTTTCTGGGAAAGCCATTTTCCGATCGTAACGCCACCTAGGCCATAATCATATGTCTGCTCAGCTTCGAGATATTCGCTACCCATCGGGAAAAACCACGGCTCAAAATCTTGGATAAAGTAGAGTTTCTTATCACAATTTGCTTCAGATACTGGTTTAGCGGTATCCCAGCCAGTCGCAATGACCATATCGTAATCGTGCGCAAGCTGATAGCCGCTCATAACGTCGCCTTTGAATTCACCGTAGCCTTCAACGACGCGGTCGTAAATCTGGTTCGGATATTCATTCCTAGTGCTATTTACATACATATCACATTTATAACCGTGGTCGATCAAACGGTTAATGTTCGTGAAAATCGTGCGATGGCCACCGGACCCAGTAGAAAACTCTGGAACGAGCCAGGCAATATGTCCTTTTCTCCCACTATTTTTCTCGTTCTCGACAAAACCCATGCCACGTCTCCTTACTTTTTGCCACTCTAATAATTCTTTAGTAAGCTTATACTTTGCCGCAATTTTTTCTTGGACCTCAACGACTTCGCCATATTCAGCGTTTAGTTTAATGACGGTGGACGCCGAACCGCGATCATGTTTCCGATAGTAATTTAGCGGCTTCGCGCTGTAGGCAATATCGCCAAGCTCGAGAACACGAGAATAGATATACCAGTCGCCAGCAACTTTATACTTTTTCGCATCTTCAAAAATTCCTGGAAGTCTTTTATCGTTTTTCCAGACGACACTCGAGACATTCATAATCGGGTTTGTACCACTAAGATAGTTCTTTATTTCGTCTTTACCGTCATTGTAAAAATCTGCGGCATAGCGACCAGAATCCCACATATCCATCCAGTCGGCGCAGGTTTTGCTCCTGATGTTATCGTCTTGGTCGATGCGCATAGAGTCAGAGTAAAATAGCACGGTTTCTGGATGGTTAGTAAATTTATCCATCGCGGTCTCAAGAAAACGCGCATCACAGCTGTCATCGGCTTCAGCGATCCAGACATATTCGCCGGTCGCTTCCTTTAGGCCCTTCTGCCACTGCGAAAATACGCAACCGCCAGAATTTTCTTTATTGACGATAAACTTAATTTTAAGATCTGGGTAGTCTTTTTTGATTTTTACGATTTTCTGCTTAATAACTTCGACGCTATTGTCAGGCGAAGCATCGTCTAGAATAATTAATTCGTAAACTGGATAAGTTTGGAATAGAATAGAGTCAAGGCGTTCGATAATAAAATCGGCATAATTATAGTTCGGAACGATAGCGGAAATTTTATGCAGGGGTTTAATCTTTTTTCTGGGATGTTCGTAAATATTAACCTTCATTATTTTATTATACCATAGTTATTTATCGTCTTTGGGGCCTTTGATGACTTTATGTACTTTGTCTATGCCACGAATTATATTGTATGATTTTCTATTTTTAATTTCTGCAAGTTCGTGAGTGGCTCTCTCTAATTCCCTATCATGTACCTCGGAAATTTTAACAAGATCATTATATTTTTTTGCGGTTTCGTCATAGGCGGCGCGAAGTTTATCGCACTCTTTTAGCGTGACCACTAACCCATTTTCGGCGATTACCTTGTCTTTAGCTATACCCTCAACACTTTTCGCATAAGATAGATACTGTTCAGGAAACGAGTCAATTTCGCGAGGTTTTAAATCCCCAAATAGCGCGTCGAGCTGGTTTTCCAATGAAAAGCGTTCGCAAAATTTTTCACGATTCTTAGTTTGGAAAGCTCGGGCATCGTCGTAGCCGTCCGTAATTTCTTTAGCAATTTCTGAAGCGGCCTTAGATATGAAGCCGCGACCGGAAAAATTTTTATCTTCGGCAGCTTTAAAATTTTCTGCGTTAAGATAGCCCGGGCCGCCGAATTTGTCGTAAACATAAACCGGCAATCCCATACCGAGACAATACTGCACTGTTTTCCCTATGGCAATGACCACATCGTAACGATTTAGGGTCGAATAATCCACTAAACTTGGTTTAGCAATTTGCCCGATGACGTCTGTCTTTATATTTTTATCTGCTAGGGCCGGGACGATCTTCTTAAACTCTGGCGTAGGATGATTCGAAACTATCAATACTTTTTTCAGGGCGCCTTTCCTCGAGGCGGGCTCAGCGAACTGTTTCGGAATAAAATTTGGGAAAATTTGCGCATCTAGCTTGTCAAAATTAAGGTATGTCGCTTTCGCAAAATCGTAAGCTTCTTTTGAAACGAATAGGCTTTTTGTGGCTAATTTTGTTTCGAGATCATAGACATAGGGCTGTTCAAGGTACAGATCCGTATGTGAAGACATATGAAAAAAGATGAATGTTGGGGAATTTTTTGCGTTTTTTAGCGGTTCTAGAATGGCGTTCGGCAAAACTTGATGATGAACCCAGACGAGATCTGGAGATTTTAGAATTTCCGCATTTTCATCGGTAGTAACCTTGATTTTTCGTCGTCTGAATTCTTCCGCCATAGGCTCGGCCAGGTACCAAGTAAATACTACGACTTCCACGTTATTATTCTGTAGATGTTCAGCTAACTCGAGCGTAACGATTTCTGAGCCAGCAAGAAAATGCAAGGCGTTTTGAGTGATGACGACTTTTTTAGGTTTATCCATCCCTATAATAATATCATAAAATTCTGATGATGCCAACAGGGCGAAAATATGATATAATAGTCTAGTATGAGTATTTTGGCGCGAAAAAACAAGGTTCTTTTGAAAGAACTGATTAAGACCGATTTTAAGTTACGATATCAAGGATCGGTTCTCGGGTACCTTTGGGCAATTCTCCGCCCGCTTTTAATGTTCGCTATTCTTTATATTGTATTCGCGAAAGTTCTGAAGTTTGGCGGTGATATACCTCATTACCCAGTTTATCTTCTGACTGGCATCGTACTCTGGAGCTTCTTTACAGAATGTACTGGTCAGGGTATTCACGCGATTGAACAGCGCGGAGATTTACTTAGAAAATTAAATTTTCCAAAATATATCGTCGTAGTCAGTGCTACAGCCACGGCAGTAATTAATCTCTTGATCAACCTTTGCGTAGTGGTTATTTTTGCGTTACTTAATGGCGCGACCCCGAGCTGGAGCTGGCTATTAGTTATACCTTCGATTATAGAACTCTACGCGCTGACGCTTGGCGTATCGTTATTGCTTGGCGCGATCAATATTAAATTTAAAGATATTGGTTCGATTTGGGACGTTTTAATGCAGGCAATGTTCTATGCGGTTCCAATTATCTATCCGATCTCAATGGTAGCGTCGGCATCTCCATTCATCGCAAAAATTATTTTGCTTAATCCGATTTCTCAAGCGATACAAGATATACGCCATAACTTGATCACATCTGAGGCGATCACTGGATGGGGGTACATTGGAATTTGGTGGAGTTTATTATCTATTTTGCTGGTTATTTTAACTGTGGCGATCGGTGCGGCTTACTTTCGAAAACGTGCGCCATATCTTGCGGAGGAAGTTTAGATGGCATCGGATAATGATATTGCAATTAAAGTTTCTGGGCTTCATAAAAGCTTCCGGCTTCCGACTGAACGAGCCTGGGGTTTAAAACAGGCGATCTTCAACCGTCTACGTGGCGTAAAAGGATATAAAGAACAGAAAGTTTTACGAGGGCTCGATTTTGAAATTAAAAAAGGTGAATTTGTTGGGATCGTTGGCCGAAACGGAAGCGGTAAATCAACTTTATTAAAAATTTTGGCGGGAATTTATCGTCCGGAAAAAGGTTCGGTCACGGTTAATGGTAGTCTGGTTCCCTTTATTGAGCTCGGAGTTGGGTTCAATCCAGAACTTACTGGGCGTGAAAATATCTACATGAACGGCGCATTACTCGGATTTTCTAATAAAGAAGTGGATGAGATGTACGACGAAATCGTGGATTTTGCGGAGCTTCGAGAATTTATGGACCAAAAGTTGAAGAACTATTCTTCGGGCATGCAGGTGCGCCTGGCATTTTCGATTGCGATTCGAGCAGATAGTGACATCCTGCTTCTCGATGAGGTCTTAGCGGTAGGCGACGAAGCATTCCAGAGGAAATGTTTCGCGTATTTTGCAAAATTGAAGAAAGCTAAGAAGACGGTCATCCTAGTTACGCATTCTATGGCCTCGGTTCAGCAATTCTGCAACCGTGCGATCATGATCGATAGCGGGAAAATTATAGCCGAAGGAAATACGCGAAAAGTATCCCAGAAATATCGCGATCTTAATATGGAAGAGGACGACCCAGGACGCGTAACCATGAAGAAGGGCCGCGGAGATAGCAAATATCTTTCTATTAAGGCAAATGCGAAGGTAAATACCAAGAAGGTCACGCTGGACTTCCAGATGGAGCCAAAAGAAAAAATCGAGGATCCAGCCATGGTCGTCGTAGTTTATCGCGAAGATGGGACGCCTGTGTACCGCTGGGCATCTGATGAAAAGCTCGATGGCGAATTAGATCTGTCTCAGAAAAATGAGTTACATATCGAACTTGATAATTTCTTCCCCGACGGAGATTTTTCCGTAACCGCCGCGTTTGCTTCCAGAGACCGAAGCACGGATTACGGTGTTTTTAATGATGTCATGAGCTTTAGAGTAGATCCTCGCAATTCTTACCCACAAGATGTCCTATGGAAAATACCAGAAAAATTTGACCTGAAATGAACATCCACGAAATCAAAACTCATAACAAGCACGTCTGGCGACCAAAAATTGTCGGATTAATTCGCGAGCGAAATGAAGCGTTGATTTTACAGGACACCCTGGACGAATTGGCGAAAATCGCCGATGCGATCGTAGTGTTTGATGATGCTTCGGAAGATGATAGCGTAAAAATCGCCCTGAACCATCCAAAAGTAGTAAAAATACTCGCCAACCAAACTTGGAATAGTGATGTTGATCGCAGCAAAGACGAGACCCTGCAACGAGGGGCGCTTCTTCAGGCTGGGATGAAATATCACCCAAAATGGATTTTATACCAAGATGCGGACGAACGGTTCGAAAAACCGGAGAAGGTTCGAGAGTTTATGCTAAATAACGCAAAAAACCCGAAGGTTTCTAGTATAACTTTCACGTTTTACGACGCATACATGACGAAGAAAGACCAAGAACCATATACCGGCGGAAAATTGTACGGTTTTCGAAAGATGTTTGGGGTTGAGCGGCGGGAAATTCCAATGGCGTGGAAGCCAAATAAAGATATTCGTTATCCGGAAGATATTCCGGATTTGCGCGTGCCAGTTGGAATTGACCCAAAAAAGGCGGTTAAAAAGTTTTTCGTACAACATTATGGAAAATCTCTGAGCGTGGACCAATGGGAGGAAACTTGTGATTATTATATAGAACATTTTCCGGGGTATGCTGAGAAATGGAAAAAACGCAAGGGCAAGGGTATTCATAGTACGAAATCGGATTTTGGGACGAAATTACTTACCTGGGAAGAAGTCAAGAAAAACAAAGATGTCCTGATCGGCTAATTTTTAACCGTAGCGACGCCATTTACGATAGAGATTGTGCCGTTTTCGTAACGCTGGTATGTCGAGGTTTGTGCGCTAATTGGATAGCCAAGGCTTCCTGAAATGCTGCCGGTTTCGATGAATTTAGTGCGAATATTGCCGTAATTTTCCCAGGCGCCAGTCTGCGGCGAATAGATAATTACTTTATTTCCTTCATAAGCTTGGACGCAGGCATCTTTGCGGCCGATGTTACAGTTCATCGGACTGATCGGGTAGCCGAATTTGTCGACGCCGCCGAGCGCAGTGAGGCGTTTTCGAATTGCGCCGTAATTTTCCCAGGCGCCAGTCTGCGGCGAATAGATAATTACTTTGTCTCCTTCGTAGGCTTGAGCACAAGCGCCAGTACGACCGATATTGCAGTTTACGGCGCTGACCGGGTAACCGAATTTATCGACGCCGCCAAGCGCGAGGAACCGAGCGCGAATATCGCCGTAATTTTCCCAGGCACCAGTTTCTGGTGAGTAGACAATAATACCCTTTTCGAAGGCTTGGACGCAAGCGTTTTTGCGGCCGATATTGCAGTTTACGGCGCTGACCGGAAGTCCGAGCTTGCTGTTTAAGCCGCCGAGCTGGCTATATCGTTCGAAGATTTTTCCGTAGACTCCCCAAGTTCCCGTAGCATCGTTAGCGACGATTATGCCATTTTCAAATTTCTGTGTGAAATAATTGCCGGATTGGCTTACGCCGCTAGTCGGCAGACCGAGAACTCCGTCGATACTGCCTAACTGGGCGTGTCGAGTACGTAAGCGTCCGTGACTTTCGTAAGTTCCATATTTGCTGGAAATAATTACGGCATTCTTCTCAAAAGCCTGGACACAAGCACCGTCATGGCCGATGTTGCAGTTTACTGAGCTAGTCGGGTAGCCGAGCTTATTTACGCCGCCAACAGCGATTAAGCGGCTACGAATATCGCCGTAATTTTCCCAGGCGCCAGTTTCTGGGGTATAAACGATAATTCCTTTTTCGTAAGCCTGGACACAAGCACCGGTACGACCGATGTCGCAGTTAATCGCACCAACGGATTTTCCGAGTGCGCTCTTTTCGCCGCCGATTTTTTCATAGCGTTCGTAGACGTAACCCGCGCCAGTGGCTTGATGTGTGCTGCCGAACCAATCGGTAAAGTAGAGGTAGAAATTGCGATTACCGTAGGCGCCACAGTTACAGGTACCGTAGCCGGCGGCGAGAGCGCCAGCGTTCGGCTGATACGGGGTATAGCGATAGAGCGATGAAGTCGCGCGGTTCTTTACGTTTACGATCGAGCCGCCGCAAGCTGCGTTTGGATTGTATTGGATGTAATTATCGCCAACTGGATAATTTGTCCAGCCGCCGTTTAAAACTGAGCGGAACATCGAGGCGGCTTTTCGTACCTGGTTCTTAAAACCATAATATTCAGAATCGCAAGGCGCGGTGTCTGGGCAACCATAACCGGTCGCGGCGCGATATTGGCCAGAGCGCGGGAGCGTATCGGTAACCAGGCCTTGTTCTTTCTGGAGCAAGACAATCAAAACCTGCGGGTTAATCTTGTAATCCTGCGAAGCCTGCCAGATGATATGCGCGGCGGATTCGCCGTCGAAACTCTCATCCGCCATACAGACAAAATGGCCGTTTTCGACGTGCCAGTTCATCGTCCCGCTCATGTCGAGCGAGCTGGTTTTATTGCCGACGAGATAGAGACGCGTATCGTTACAAGCGTTTTTCGATTTCAAGAAATTCTGGATCTGGCTTTCGCTCATCGAAGTATAGTTCGACATTACGCCGTCGCTAATAATATCGCCGGCGTCCCAATTCGCTAAGCTCGCGGCAGAGCTAGTATCTAGGTTTTTCGTGATAAGAAAACTGAGCACCGCAGTCATAGCAAAGACGAAAGCGCAAATCAGAATCCGGTAATGGTGATTTAATCTGTTTATCATAGGCTTACTTCTCCGCTAATTACTCCGGTCTTTTCTTCGGAGGTCAGCTTAATATTAATATTCCAAGTTTTTCCGGCGGAAAGCTCGGAAAGCGGGACATCGAAACCTTCGCAAGACGAAGTCGTCGCGCCGCTCTGGATAATCGGGGCAGCCGCAGCATAGGTCGCCGAGCCAGAAGTCATGGTCAAATTACAGGTCCCGGAACCTAGAATTTGGTCGATCGAGACGCGAATCGAAAGATTTTCGCTAGTTTTTCCGGTATAGGTAATTATGCCGGTCAGTTCATGGAGCTCGTTCGGGTTTTCACCTTCGTACTGCGGAACTTCGTTAAAATTATCGGTTTCGGTATCTTTTTCGGTTTCTTTGACCGTAGTTTTCGAAGGCTCGGAGACGGTCGTCTTAATTTCGTCGTTAGACGAGGTATCCGCTTTTTTATGCGTCAAAAGCGCAAGAGCGACGCCAGCACCGGCACAAAGGACAACCAGTCCGATAACTAGAAAAATAGTTTTAATATTTCGTTTGCGTTTGATTGAGAGCTGTTCTACCATGTTTTTATCTTATCACACCAGGGGCTACTTGTAAAGACCGAGGTGTTTTTTGCCGTCGTAAATTAAAGTCGGGATGCCCTTAGGTTTAATCTCGTTTTCGACAACTTCGGCGATTTTGGCCATGCGAGATTTAACTTCTTCGCCGTTCGCATAATCTGTGACGCGTTTCACTTCGTCGGCGGAAAGACCCCATTCTCCTAGCCAGTCCTTAATAGTTTTTTCGGCGGTCTCTTTGGAATAATTATTGTTAAAGGCGGACTGGTAATTTACGCCGTCTTGATCTTCTTCGGTGAAGATGCGGTTAATCAGTTCTGCGTCGAGATCTTTGTACGGATTTTTCGAAGCGGTTTCGGTTTCTTTCGAAAGCAAAGTCAGCGCGTTAAAATATTTCGCGATGATGCCAGAATTTTGGTATTTATAATTTCCGTCGCTAAGTTTGATCGGGTAGATCATTAGGTAGATTTTGTGCTTGTTTAGGAAATTCTGGTTTTTTAGTTGGTTCTTATACGACTGCATACAGACCGGGCAACCAGGGTCGAAAATGTCCAGAGCGGTCGTTGATGGATTTTCGGCTTTGTTCAGCGACGGCATCGGCTCGACAAAATAATCTTCGGCGCTCCAGTTTTTTAGGCGGTCTGGGATGTTTTTGAAAATTTCGCCCCACTCCTCGAACCAGTTTAGGTTCGTTTCCTCGAGGCTGCAAATCTCCGAACCGAGCGCGCAATTCGCCGGCTGATTAACATTGCAAGTGCCAAGCGTCCAGAGTGCGAGGCCAGCTTTTGCGCCTTCAATCAGGGACCAAACGGTAATCACGACGATCAGAATACTGCCGACTTCGAGCGCGACCGAAAGCGGTTTAACGAGCTTTGGCTTTTTTATGACGACTTTTTTTAGCAACGTAGTTTTTACGTCCTCGGAAAAGCTGGTGTCGCATTTTCTAAAACTGATTCTTCTCGTAAAACAATGCCAGGATTTTTTCAGGACTTTTAGGTATTTTCTCCCGAGGTCGCGGTTAAAAATCGAAAGGAAGGCGACGACGACGCCAACCAAAATCAGGATGATAAATGCTGCGATACAGACCATATATATATTATACATCATCAAAAAGGCGTGGTACAATAGAGATATGAAAGATTTTGATTATTTAGGGAAGAATGATATTTATCTAGATTCGGCGTGCCAAAGCCTCCGGCCGCGGCCGGTCCAAGAAGCTTTACTTGAATATTATAATAAACATAATTCTTGTGGCGAGCGAGTGAAATACGATTGGGGCGTTACGACCGATAAAAAAGTCGAGGCGACGAGAGACAAGGTTTTAAAATACTTAAAACTAAAAAAGCGCGATTATTTTGTTTCGTTTACGCTTAATACGACTTATGGGATTAACTTGATTTTGTCGCAACTCGACGTGAAAAAGCTCGGGATAAAGCGCGTTATTACGAGCGAAATCGAGCATAATTCCCCGTTCCTTTCGACGATGACCTTCGCAGAGACTCATAAAATTAGGCGCGAAGTTGTGCCACGACTTGATTCTGGCGAGATGCCGGAAGATTATGACTATTCTAACGCGGTCGTGGTCGTAAATAGTGTTTGTAATTTCGACGGGCGGAGGCTTGAGAATATTAAGACTCTTACGAAAATTATCCATAAGGCCGGCGGGATTTTAATTATCGACGCGGCGCAAGGGCTCGCGCATGATAAAGACCTGCTCGAAAAGACCGACGCAGACGCGATTTGTTTCTCAGCACATAAAATGTATGCGCCGTCGCTCGGCGGGATTATTATGAAGCGGAAACTTTTACCTTTTATTCACACGACTTTTGTCGGGGGCGGAATGGTTGATGACGTCCTTCGCGATAAATATTTCCTTTCGGCAGAAAATAAGGACCACGCCTATACGAAATTCGAGGCCGGGCTTCAAGCCTGGGGCGAAATTATCGCGCTAGGTAAGGCAATCGATTGGCTCGAGGAGCGGACAAAAGCGGATCATGAAAGACTTGAGGAGTTGTCCCAGAAACTATTTGACGCTCTGAAATCGCACGAGAAAATTCACGTCTTAAATACCGAGGCGCGGCCGACGATATCGTTTTATGTCGAGGGCATAGATAGTCATCTGCTCGGCGCGGCGCTGGCAGACCAAGGGATTATGGCGCGGACCGGGTATTTTTGCGTCCATTATTATCTTGACCATGTGCGGCATTATCCACCGCTAGTTCGATTCTCGCTTGGTTATCATACTCGCGAAGAAGATATTGAAAAAGTGATTAAAGCGCTCGAGAAAATCTAAAGATTACGCGAGGCCTTTTTGTCCACGATGTAAAGTGGGCGGCCCTGAGTTTCGGCGTGAATATGAGAAATGTAGAGAGCAGTAATCGCCTGCGCGACGAGAATTATGCCGACAAGAAAAGTGATGAAAATAGTCATCTGGACGGCGCCGTTCCAGTAAAGATGTAGTGGGTCGCCGAGGATATATTGGTTAATAATACAGAACAAACCAAGCAGGAATGAACCAAGCATAATGAATCCGCCGAGATAGCCAAGCATTAGAAGCGGAGTAGTTGACATAGAAACAAAACTATCCAGCGCGAGATGGAAAAGTTTTTTCGTGTTGTACGAAGGCTTACCGGCCATGCGCGCGCCGTAAGTATATTCAATATATTCTTGTTTGAAGCCAAGCCAATCAATTAGGCCACGCGTGATGCGGTTGTGTTCGGTCAGGCGGTTATATTCATCAACCACTACGCGATCGAGCAGGCGGAAATCGGTACTTCCAGGGACGGTATAACTGTTCCCCATTTTGCGGAGCATCCAGTAAAACAGTTTCGAGCCAGTTCGCGCGATAAATCCATGCTTCGTAAAGCGGTCGCGGACGCCAGTAATAACTTCGGCGCCGTTAAACCATTTTTCGAGAAACTCAGGGATGAGCTCTGGAGGCTGCTGGCCGTCGGCGTCAAGCGTGATAACGGCGTCGCCTTTCGCATAGGTCAAGCCTGCGGCGAGAGCGACTTCTTTACCGAAATTGCGCGAGAAAGAGACGAGTTTAATGTTTTTGTCTTTTTTCGCGTATTTTTGGAGAATTTCCAAAGTTTTATCGGTCGAACCGTCGTTTACGAAGATGACTTCGGTTTTGCAATATTTTAATTTCGCAAGTTCTGGGAAAAATCGCGTGTCTAAAAACTCCGAGATGCCCTCTTCTTCGTTATGAACCGGGATGACGAAACTGATGAATGATTTTTTAGTAAAGATAGACATTGAAAATTAAACTCCTTCTTCGAGGTCTATACCTAATAGTATAGCAGATTTTCTTAAAATGTCAAGGTCTTCCTCGTTAGTGAGCCCTGCCATCTTCGCGCGGAAGAGATTAGTCGTCTCGGGGTAAGTAATGTCGACAACTTCGAGAGAATGGGCTTCGCCAGGGGTTTTTCTGAGCGCGCCGAGGGTTACTAAGTTTTCCACATGTTCTGCCACCCCTGCAACTGAGGAAAGTCCTAGCCCAGAACAGATGTCGCGATAAGATGGAGAATAATGATGTTCATCAATAAAATCCTTAATAAAGTTATAAACTTCCGTTTGTTTTTTGGTCAATTTAACGCTCATATGTTAAAATTATAACATATGCCTAAGAAAATTAAATCAATTGATGGGTTTGTCGGCGATCCGCGCAGGCGAAAACTGATGACCCAAAGGCAAGCAGAAAAGATCGCAAGAAAAGGCGGTGGGCTGGTTTCTATTAGACCGAAAAAAACGAGCAAACAAGCCGCGGAAGATTTTTTGCGACCGGTCGGCTCGCTGAAATTTGATGTTGATGAAAACGATATGGAAGAGGAGCTAAAAATGGAGAAGAAGCGCGTCAAGAAGGCGAAGAAACATGGTTCGAAGAAAAAGAAAGTAATAATTATTTTAACGGCTATTTTGTTGCTGCTCGGCGGGGCGGGGGTAGTTGCGTATCTCTGGGCGAACGGGATCATCAGCAAAGTCACCGACGGGAACGCTGGGCTGTTCGATTTTATCGCGGCAAAAGACGTCGAACTTAAAAAAGGCGAAAACGGGAGGACGAATATTTTGGCGTTCGGGACGTCGGGGTACGATATGAGCGGGTCTGAGGGCGATGGGACGCATGATGGGGCGCAATTAACCGATTCGATCATGGTAATTTCGCTTGACCAAGAGACGAAGGACGTAGCGATGGTTTCTCTGCCGCGCGATCTTTATGTCAAGAAAACTTGTACGGCGACGGCGAAGGTCAACGAAGTTTATTGGTGCGCGAATATGAAAGGCAACGATGAGGCTGCGGGGGCGAAAGCGCTGGAAGATAAGGTTTCGGAGATCCTGGGCGTAGATTTCCAGTATTACGTTCATCTCGACTGGGCGGCGTTAGTCGACGTAGTCGACGCGCTTGGCGGGATTACGGTAACGCTAGACGAGACGATCAAAGACACTTGGACACAGACTTTCATCACGGCTGGCGAGCCAGTGACTTTGGACGGCGAAGGAGCGCTAGGTTTGGCGCGCGCGCGACACGGTACGACTGGGGGCGATTTTACCCGCGGGACGAGCCAGCAGAAAATTCTGATTTCACTTAGAGACCGATTTATAGAGAAGGGGCTTAGCCTGACCGACGCAATGGGGCTATTAAATACCGTCGGCGATAATGTGCGGATGAACTTTAATGCGGACGAGATTAAGACTCTAGTAAATATGGTCGAGGATTTCTCGGAGGAAAGCATCCGCCAAGTGCCGCTGACCAACGTCGGAGATGAGCACAAAAATTATGTGACGACTGCGAATATTAACGGCATTTCTTACGTCGTGCCGTCTCTTGGGGTTGGGAATTATACTGATATTCAGAAATATATCGCCAAATCGTTTTCATCCGATGCGGCGGCGCGCGAAGAAGCGAAAATTATGGTGCTTAACGGCACTGGCGTGGCCGGTAAGGCGGCGGAGGAACAAAAGAGTCTGGAGAGTGCCGGATTTAATGTCACGAAGATTGGCGATGCGCCAGAAGGCAAATATAAAGAAAACTACTATATCTACGACATCTCTGGAGAGAAGCCGGCAACGAAGGCGTCGCTCGAAAAACGCTATGATACTGAAGCTAAGGCCGCGGATGAGCTGCCGGCAGGTATCAAAGCAACTGGATACGACTTCGTGATCGTCCTCGGTAAGAAAGAAGAAGCCTAAATTTTACTCAGCAATCTTTTCAATGATGAGTTTTCGTTCCCTGCCTTCACCTTCGGAGTGAGTCGTGACGTCGGAATAGTCGTCAGCAAGTTTATGGACGACGCGGCGATCGGCTGGGTTTAAATCTAGCGTCATAGCCTCGCCAGTTTCGCGAACTTTCTTAATCCAGCCCTCGGCCTTTTCGGCGATGCGATCGGCGCGCGCGCGCTTATAATCGGCGATGTCGACGTTCACGCGCGTAACTTCTGCCTCTTTTGCAGAAAGCGTCATGCTGACGATAGTCTGAAGCGCGCGCAAGTTGTCGGCGTTACGGCCGATTAAGAGCGAGTTCATACTCGTCGACGGGACGGAAAGCTGGATAACTTCGTCCTCGATCGTCGAATCAACAGCAACGTTGATGCCGAAAAAACTTAATAAGTCTTCTAGATATTTAGTGGCAAAGCGGATGGCTTCATCTTTGTTCATTTCTTTCTCCTTTTCTTATTATTACCCTTCCCTGCGGAAATACGGGTAATATTCGGTTCCTTTTTGCCACCCTTATTTTCAACTACTTCGGCTTCTTTAATATCGCGAAGCTCTTTTAAGACAGCTTTGTCGGCGCGTTCTTCCATCTCGTCTTCGTCGCGATTTAAGACGATCTTCTGCTGAATCGCAGTAATAACGTTCGAAAGAAGGTAGTAGAAAACTAGGGCGCCAGGAAGGCCGAACATAATGATAAACATCATAATCGGCATCATATTACCCATTTGGCGCGAGGCCATCGCGGAAAGGTCGGCCTGGTCTGGATCTTCGCCTTTCTTCGCCTGGGCGATCATCTCCTTAAAAGTACGGCCTTTTTTCTTCTTGGACGGGAGCTGTTGACGAGAAAGTAGCCATTGGACTAAAGCGGCGGCGACCGCAAAGAGGAAGATAGTAATCGTAGAGACAGTCACTTTGCCGGAGGTAAGCTGCGAAGCGGAGGCGTCGAGCTCGACTAGGCCGAAGAGCTTAGGATGGAAATCGTAGCTCGCGTCTGGGGTCGCGGTTTTATTGTCGCCAATCTCAGCGAGATATTTGTCCTGGATCTCGGAAATCTCTTTAATACGGCTTAGGTTCTTAATCGGCTCGTAGGCACAGTTCGAAACGCTGGTATAGCCGCAGGTGTCGCCGTTCGGGGATGGGTTCGCTGGGTTCGAAAACGCGCGAATGCCAGAAAAGAGGGCGATGAAGATCG
Organism: Candidatus Saccharimonadota bacterium; assembly: GCA_017404725.1. Classification (GTDB taxonomy): domain Bacteria; phylum Patescibacteriota; class Saccharimonadia; order Saccharimonadales; family Saccharimonadaceae; genus Nanosyncoccus. The sequence continues at coordinate 51,498 of JAFRBS010000005.1, forward strand.
GGAGCTGGATAAATAAAGTTAAAACCGAGCTCATCGGCTTTACGTTGTTCCGCTTATAAAGATCCATCATCTGGAGCGATTCCATCTGGCGGTTACCCTTGCAGCGTTTCTTAATTTCGGCGAGCTCAGGCTGGATCTTGCGCATGAGCTTGGTCTGGTGGAGCTGTTTTTTCACGAGCGGCCACATACAAATCTTGACTAAGACCGTAAAGATAATGATAGCTAAACCGAAATCGCCAACAAAGTTATAGATTAAGAACAAAATGTTCATAATCGGACGAATAATAACGGTATCAATTAGCCAAAACATACTTTTACTATTATATCATACTTTGAGAGATAAGAGAAGAAATTATCTCTTTAACCTCAGAAAAATCGCAAGTTAGAAAATCTTTAGAATAAATTACAAAAATAAAATCGTTTTGAACGTCAAAATTATGTTCCTTTTTATACAGACGGATCGCTTCGTAAATGCGGCGGCGAATGCGGTTTCGACCGACGGCGGTTTTTTCGACTTTTTTCGAAACCACAACGGCAAAACGCTGGAAGCCGCGCGTATTTTTCGTATAGACGATCGAGGCTTTTGCGGAGCGGATGGTCTTTCCGTGGCGATAGACGTACTGAACGCCGCCGCGAGAATGGAACCTAAAACGTTGGTTTAACATATATAATATATATTATACTACATCTGGAGCGTCTTATAGACGGGAGATTTTTTGAGCAGAGTTTTATGCGAGCCGCGGGCGATGAGCCGACCCTTGTCGATGACGAGGATGTCGTCGGCAAGGCGCATGAGGTCGGGCTTATGCGTAATTACGAGCACAGTATGGTCTTTGCTGAGCTTTTGAAGTACTTTGATAATTTCGGCGGTGGCGCGATCGTTAAGAGACGAGGTCACCTCGTCAAAGAGCAGAATTTCAGATTTAGAAAGCAGAGTTCGCGCGAGGCTAAGCAATTGTTTTTGACCGGCGGAAAGATTTGCGCCATCGTTAATTAGAGGCGTGTCGTAACCTTTGTCTAGGCGCATAATATCGTCATGGATGCCAACGGTCTTACAGGCGGCGATTTGGCGCTCGTGGTTACTATCGACGAGATCGAGGTTCTGGCGGATGGTCATGTCGAAGATAAAAGGCTTTTGGGTCACGATGCTGACGTTAGTAGAATAGACGTCTTTCGTATAATCTTCGGCATTTTTACCGTCAATTAAAATCTTACCCTTCGTCGGCGGATAAAGGCGGAGGAGCAGGCGGAAAATCGTAGATTTTCCGGAGCCGGATTTGCCGACGATGGCGGTAAAGGTGTTTGGTTCGATCGTGAAATTGAGATTTTTCACGGAATTCTTACCATCGTAAGTAAAGCTGACGTTTTTAAATTCGACGCGGCCTTCGATGTCGTCGGTAGCGTCGGTGCCATAATCTTGCATCTGCTCGGTTTTAAAGTTTAAGAAGCGGTACATACGATTAACTGCAACGATGCTTTTCGAGAGGTTATAAATCGTGTCGGTGGCTTTGTCGTAATTGTCGAGCATATCGTCGTAATAACCGACGACGAGAACGAGAATAGCGATGTTCGCTTCGCCTCTTAAGATCAGATAGGCCGACAAAAGATAGATAATAATACGGCCGATACCGAGAATTACTGGCACAGCGGAATTAGCGATGTCATAATGAAGACGCTTTCTTAAATTTGCGCGGCGCCAGAGACTGGTCGTATGCTCAAAATATTCGTAGAGATTACTTTTCATGTCAAATGCGTGAATTTCTTTATGGCCATCTAGAGTTTGGCTATATAAATCGGCAACGGCATCTTGTTGTTCCCTCTCCAGCCCGCCGTAATAATCGCGACGCTTCATATGGAAGAGGAAGAGCATACCGGCGATGATGATACAACCGAGCGAAATTAGCCCGATGTTTAAGTCGACGGCAAAGAGAATGACGGCGGAAATGATGATGGCGGCAAAACTGTTTAAGCAGTCGAAGAAATAGTCCGGGAGCGTACGACATTCGTTAATGTCGCGGAAGGCGGTGTTAATGATCGCGGCGCGAGAGATGTCTTCGGAAAAGTTGGTCGAGAGCGTAGAAATTTTGGCGAGCACTTTTTTCTGGAGGTCGTTATGGATATAGTTCGCGTTTTTCGCGTAAGCGAGATAGTTGTAGCGATGGCAAGTGATGTAAAGTAATGCGGCGCCAGCGAAAATTCCGACCGAAATGAAAGCGCCACGGAAATCGCCTTCGGTAGCACGGTTAATGATTTCGGCGGCGATGAACGGTAAGGCTAAGAAAGTCGTGACACGGAGGGCGGCGGAAAAGTAAAGATGGAACAGAAGCACTTTATTCGTTGCGCCGAGGCTAAAGAAGCGTTTCATGAGTTTAAAATATCTAAACATTTTCACCTCGCTTTTCGTTATGTGCACTCGGGACGTTAGTTTGGAGATGGCGATAGATACTGCTGCGTTTCATTAAGCCTTCGTGCGTCCCAGAGTCGGAAATTTTGCCGTCGTCGAGGACAATAATGCGGTCGGCGAGTTTCATTAAATCTGGCTTTTTAGTAATCATCACGATAGTGCGTTCGCCTTCGAGTTTTTTGATTAGGCGCGGAACGAGCTTCGCCGTGTCTGGATCGAGGCTAGTCGTAATGTCGTCTAGGAGCAGGACTTCGGCGTCGGTCAAAATCGTGCGGGCGATGGAAATCATTTGGCGCTGGCCGCCAGAAATGTTGACTGCGTTTTCGCGAAGAATAGTATTATAGCCCTGAGGCAGAGCTTCGATGAAATCATGGATGCCGGCGATTTTGCAGGCTTCGATTTGATGATGAATATCTGGATCGACGAAATTAAGATTTTTTCGAATGGACATATTGAAGATAAACGGCGACTGGTTCGCGACGGCGACGTTCGAGGTATAAACTGCGCGCGAAAATTCGGAAATTTCGGTATGGTCAAGATAGATTTTGCCTCTCGTCGGTTTATTTAGGCGGAGCAGAAGGTTAAAGAGCATGGTCTTCCCCGCTCCAGGATTGCCGACGATGGCGACACATTCGTGGCGACGGATTTTGAAACTGATGTCCTTTAGGATCGTTTGGCCTTCGAGCTTTAAGGAAACCTTGTCGAAAGTGATTGTGCCGTCTAGATCGTCGAGCGCGAGGTCACCGAATTTTAGCTCTTGCGCGGGTTTATATTCTAAGATCGATTTTACCCGTGCAACGGAAGCGGAAGTCAGGCGGATTTCGGCGGTGGCATCGGAAAGCGTTTCGATTCCGCCGATGATCTGGGTATGGTAAGCGAGCAAGAGAATTAGAATGTCTAGCGCGAGATGACCGTGCGACATCAGGGTTAATAATAATACATATAAGACAACCTGGAAAAAGTAGTAAATGAATTTAATGTCGACGCCACGGATGTTAGCATAGTAACGTTGCTTTTTATAAGCCTTATTATAACGGCCTTGGATCCGGGTAATTTTTTCTTGGAGTTTCGGGAGCATATTAAAAGTGCGGACCTCTTGGATGCCAGAAAGCGTTTGGCTAACGAGATTGCTATATTTATCGTCTTCAATTTGGGTTTTCCACCAAAAAATGTTGTATTTTTTGTCGCAAGAATCGTGGACCTTCATGTAAATTAAGGCGGAGGCGACCATGATGAGCGTGATTGGGAGATTATAGGATGCGGAAATTGCGACGATGGCGATGACCTGGAAAATGGTCGTAATGTATTCGGAAATTTCGTCGTTCATTTCGCCGATGGCGATGACGTCGGTATTAACAGTGTTCATGAGGCGACCTTTGCTGATTTTTTTTGTAAAATTATGGTCGGCGCGAATGAGTTTTTCGAAAATGCGAGACTGGATGGAATGGTAAGTATGGGCGACGTTCCAGGTATAAGCGCGGTAATTTAGAAAATAAGTCAAGCGATTTAAAAAGTAGATTAGGCCGTAAATCGAGATCAGAAAATAAGTTTGGACTTCGTTCTGATCGGTTAAGGCTTTGATGATGAGCGCGGCGACGATCGGGAGGATGATCGCGAAGGCCTTATAGAGGCAGGCGGTAAGAAGAGTCAGCGCAAAAAGCGGGCGACTGATCTTGGCTAATTTGAAATAGTCGCGAATTAGCTGGATATGATCTTTGACCATTAACATTAGCTTTATTATATAAGAAAAAGACCACTTTTTAAAGTGGTCTTTTGAGGTTTAAGACGCTCGAGCGTCTAGGCGCCGCTTAAGCGCTAAGACGAGCGCGACCCTTAATGCGGCGGCGCTTTAAGACCTGGCGGCCAGATTTCGTAGCGTTTCTCTTCATGAAGCCATGCTCAGCTTTGCGCTGGCGCTTGTGTGGCTGGTATGTGCGTTTTGGCATAATTAATCCTATAATACTTTTAAAATTGTTAAATATTTGTTCTAGTATATCATAGATTTCCACTTTTTGGAAGAAGTTTTCCACATTTTAAACAGATTCTAGGGCGAATTTGTGGAAAAGTTGACCCCTATTCTGGGATGTACATATTATAAAATGTTTAAAAATGGCGGCGGAGGTTGTGGAAAAATCTGTTATAATTAGAAGTAATAGAGTTTAATGTGGGGTGAAAGGAGGTAAAACCTAGGTGTTCGACGTTTGGCAAAATGTTCTAGCAGAGATAGAGCAGAATGTTTCGCGTGCGGCTTTTGCGACTTGGTTTACGGACGTAACTCTCCTTTCGATTGACGGCGGGGTAGTGATTATTGAGGCGCCAAACGTTTTTAAAGCGGAGCAATTAAGCAAGCGTTATGATGAGAATATTAAAACTGCGCTAAAAAATAACCAAGTTGAATTTTCGGAAGTTGAATATCGAATAAAAAGCTCATCTAAGGTTCGGCCGCGTGGGCGCGAAATTACCATGAAGGAAGTTTCTTCTGGGCTTGGCGCGACGGTAAGTAGAGGTCGCACAGCGGCGATGCTCCAGAATTTTTCGAACGGGCTGAGCTCTGATTATTCCCTTTCGAATTTTGTGATTGGCTCTTCTAATGAGGTTGCGGTTAGCGTCGCACAAACAATTATTAAAAATCCGGGGAAAAATCGTTTTAACCCGTTTTTCCTGTATGGCGGGCCGGGGCTTGGCAAGACACACTTAGTTCAGGCGATTGGGAACGAGATTGTTCGCCGGAATCCGAAACTTAAAGTGCTTTATACGACGACGAATAATTTTTATGCTGAATTTATTAAATCGCTTCGCCAGAAAAAAGGCGATAGTTTCGCGAAAAAATATCGCGGGCTTGATGTTTTGATTATTGATGATTTTCAGGCGATTATGAAAAAAGAGGCGTCGCAAGATGAATTCTTCAATACTTTTAATGATCTTTACCAGCGGAAAAAGCAAGTCATCGTAACTTCTGATCGTTTGCCGGAAGAAATTAAGACGATTGATGCGAGACTAGCTTCGAGATTGGCTTGGACTGGGCCGATTGATTTACAGATGCCGAGTTTCGAAGAACGTTGCGCGATTTTAAAAACGAAAGCTGAGCTTCAGGGCTATGATCTTGAAGATGAGGTTGTTGAGTTTATTGCGGATAATGTACGTTCGAATGTGCGCGAACTTGAGGGTGAGTTAAATAAGGTTTTACTTTATGCTGATCTTAAAAATATCTCTCCGCTCGAAGTGATAAATAATGGGATTATTACTAGCCGAAAAGATCGCGCGGGAAGCGCGTTGACGGCGAAGCAGATTATAAATAAAGTTGCGAAATGTTGCGATCTTACCGTCGCGGAAATGTGCGGAAAAAGTCGTGTCGCGCACATTAAAACTGCTAGACAAATTGCGATGTATCTGCTTTCTGAGGAACTTGGGATGAGCACGACGAAAATTGCTCTGGAAGTTGGCGTTAAAGACCATACGACCGTTATGCATGGAATTAAGAAAATTCGTGAAGATTTAAAACTTAATTTTAAGTTGCGCGAGAAAGTTGAAGAAATTCGGGAGAAGATTTATGCTTAATTTTCGTGTGGAAAAGTTGCGAAAAAGTTTGTGGGAAAATTGTGTTAAAGTTTTGCACAGTTTTGATTTTCTCATGAATTTTGGTCGAGTTTTACACGTTGTGAAAAAGTTTTACGTCGGCTTTTCCACGAAAATTTTAAGTGAATTTAACCTGTTTTCATGGAGGTTTTACACATTTTCCACATAGCCTATAATTACAACTAAAAATATTAATTAATAAGAAAGGATGAAAAAATGGAGATTGAAGTTACACAAGAAAAATTGTCAAAAGCGCTAAATATTGTGAGCCGGGTAGCGATGGGTGCGAAATCGACTTTACCGATTTTGAGTAATGTTTTGATCCGTGCGGTTTCTAAAAAAGTTTCTTTAACGACAACTAATCTTGATATGGCAGTAGTAGATTTTATACCAGTAATTTCGGCGAAAGATGGCGAAGTTACGGTTCCAGCAAGACTACTGGCGGAGTTTGTTTCTAATCTTCCACATGGTGAGAAAATTAAAATTAAAGCGAATGGGACGAAAGTCGAAATTTCGGCTGGGAAATATGTTTCGAAAATTAATGGCGCTTCTTCTGAAGATTTTCCAGTTCTTCCAGAAATTGACGAAAAGAAGACTGTGGTTTATAAAATGGGGGTTGATGAGTTTAAGACGGGAATTTCGGAAGTGATTATTGCGGCGAGTGGCGATACGACGCGTCCAGCTTTTACTGGGGTTTTCTTTAATACTTTTGAGGGAAAACTTTATGTCGTGGCGTCGGATGGTTATCGAATTGCGGAAAGGGAATTTATTAGTAAGGTAGAAAGCGATGTCCAGGCGATCGTGCCGACTGCGGCTCTACAGGAAGTTTTACGTTCGGCTTCGGACGAGGTAGATGAAATTGAGCTAATCTTTGAGGAAAATCAGGTGCGATTTAGGCTAGGTGAGATCGAGGTTACTTCGAAATTGATCGACGGAGTTTTCCCGGATTACCGTCAAGTTATTCCGAAAGAAATGGGAATTAAAATGGTGCTTCCGCGCGAAGAATTAACGAGGATCACAAAAATGGCGGCGGTGTTTGCGAGAGAATCTTCAAGGGCGATTTCTTGCGAGGCAGACGCGAAGGCGGGTAAGTTTTATGTTTCTTCGGTTGCGAATGAGATGGGTGAGAATAAATCGGAAATTGATACAAAAATTTCGGGGTCTGGGGAAATTAAGTTGGATTCGCGTTTTCTGATGGATGTGATGAATGTGATGGAAGAAAATGAAGTTAGAGTTGAATTTTCGGATGAGCCGGGAGTTGATGGGAAGCCGCAGCCGATGGTTATTCGAAACGGAAAGAGCGATAAATATATTCATGTGATTATGCCACTAGATTTCTAAAATGATTATTAAGAAAATCAGCTTACAAAATTTTCGAAGTCACGAGCTTTATACATTAAAGATGGGGGATGAGACTACGCAAATTTTAGGAGAAAATGGCTGGGGAAAGACATCGATTTTAGAGGCGGTTTATCTCGCGCTTCAGGGGAAAAGTTTTCGGGCGGTAGATCGAGAAATAATTCGACGCGGTGCGGAGTTTTATCGAGTTGAACTAGATTTTTCGGATGGGGAGAAGGTAGTCGTTGCTTATGAAGAGGGCGGGGCTAATAAAACATTTTTAGTAAAATGTCTAAAATTTAGGCGTCTGCCTAAAAAATATAAGTATCCAGTAGTTTTGTTTTTGCCGGATGATTTACATTTGGTCGGATCTAGTCCGACAAGAAAGCGAGATTTTTTCGATAAGTTTCTCTCGCAATTTTCACCACAATATGCGCTGAATTTGTCGAGGTATAATAAGGCCTTAAAACAGCGAAACGAGCTTTTAAAACAAGAGAATTGTAATAGTAATTCCCTGTTTTCGTGGGATGTGATGCTGGCGAAATATGGCTGCGAAATTCGCGAGGCGAGAACTAAACTTATTTCGGCGATTAATAGCCGCTTAACGGAGGTTTATCAAGGGATTGCGAAAAATAAGGACACGGTTTCTGTGGCGTATGAACCGTATATCGGCGAGGTAGATGAGAGTAAATATCTCCGGATGCTTTCGCTAGATTTTGAGCGCGACCGGGCCTTAGGGCATACTAATTTCGGCATACATAAGGATGGCTATAATTTTATATTCAATGGTTCTTTAGCGGACGGGAGCGCGTCGCGGGGAGAAGTCCGAAGCCTGGTTATCGCGCTGAAATTTATTGAGGCGGAGATGCTAGAAAAGGAGCTTTTGAAAAAGCCGTTAGTACTTTTAGACGATGTATTTTCTGAACTAGACGAGACGCGCCAGGAAGCGTTAGTTTCGAATTTTAAAGATAATCAAATTATTCTAACGAGCGTGGGTTAATTATCGCAGAGGCCTTTATAAGTAATATCATAGTTAGCTGGGTTAATTCCTTGGTTTTCTAGATATGTTTTAACTTCGGTAGTATATTTAGTTTTTAAATCGTCGGTACAAGTGTTTAAATTAGCAGTAACTTTTATTGCGTTATCTTTTTCTTCAGCGACGATTTGGAAATGATTATTTTTCTCGTCGTAATATGGCGTGACTTTTAAGATGGGGTCTTTTTTGACATATTCTTTAGCTTTGATTTCTGCTTCGTATTCACCAATAGTGCCTAGAATCATAGAATCGTCTTTATGGTTTAGGTACCAAGTTAAACTGCCGTCGGACTGGTTTAGGTAATGGTAAAGGCGGTTTTTTCCACCCTCTTTAATAGTGATTTCGCCAGTGTAGGTGTCAAAACCATCTTTTTTAATTTCAACAGGGTAGGTTCCTGGGATGAAAGCGTGGGTGCCGTTTTTATAAGTGCTGTTGCCGATTTTAATCTCAGAACTAGCCGGCGCAACAAGAATTTCTAAATCTGCGGTCTTCTTAGAGTTTACGAGAATGCCGACGAAACTGATTGTTAGAATTAGTAGAACGGCGGTAATTATAATGGTAATAAGTTTAGATTTTCTGCTCATTATTTTACCCTCCTGAAGATGCGGTATGAGGAATCTGGGTAATAGTTTCGGCCACGGTCACCAGTACGAGCGCCAGTACAGCGACCATCGTGGGCGCCGTGGGAGGCGGAGGCGATTTTACCAACACCATCTTCGACGACATACATTTCGACATGGCTTTCATTAGAACGAATGTCGCCTGGCTCGAGATTATCGGCAGAACCAATGTTCTCGATTTCGATGTATTTTCCAGCCGCGGTTTGTTTAACGAGATAATCTAGAACATTGGCGGCACCACAGCAGTAGAAGTCTGGATCGGCGCCGGACGCGCGCATGACGGTTGCGACAAAGGCGTCGCAGCTTCGGCCAGCCATAGAGCAGCCGTCGCCGAGTTTAGAGATGCCAGTGGTTTCTAAGGCCTGACGATATTCTGGCTTAGGGTCGGTCGATACGTGGCTTCGATCTGGCCAGGAGAAGGCTAGAGCCGTAGCGTTGATGTCGCCACTATAGCTAGCGCAAGTCGCGGTTACGTCGATATTTTCAGGGATTTCGGAGCCGATTGGATATTTGCCGCCTGGCGCGATATTTTCATTAGCGGCGAGCTCGGCTGAGCTAGGAAAGCCTAATGCTTCGCGCGCTGGCTCGATGTAAGTTTTAATAATAGATTTAATATCATTTATATATCCGGGAACGTCGTTATTATCGCTGGCTGGAGCGTAAATCGGAACGATAGTTTTGATGAATTTATTAAGGTCATAATTTCCAGGGTTAAGATATTCGAAAGCCTTATCATAATAGCCGCTTCGCATAACCGTAGAGCCAGCCCAAGCGTTGATGCTGAGTTCAACGCTGCTGAATTTTGCAAAAGTGCCGTTACTAGCGGTCTGGTATTCTCCAGCGTCGCCGCCGCGACGGATGCCGAGCCAGTTATTTGTGGCGATGGCCATGTCGCTGGTTCCGGTTCCGGATTCTTTTTGCATTTGGGCAATTAAGACTTCCCAAGGGGTGCCAAAAGTTCTTTGGGCTTCCATCGCGGCCTGACCATAGACTTCGACCGCCTGCTTAATACGTTCGCCGCCAACGCCGGTGATTTGTTTGCCGGAGCTTCCGCCTGGGATACAATTGCTTCCGCCGGATGGATAATAATAATAGATGCCGTTTTTAGCATATTTATCCATGGTGGTGTCGTCTAGGATATAGCCGTTTTCCTCGGCGAAGACGGGGGCGGTTAGGGCGGCGGCGGCAAGGATGCTTAAGATTAGGCGCTTCATGCTATGGTCTCCAATTTTCTTTTTTCATAAATATATTCATTATATATAATATATATATTACTAATATTATTATCTAAATCAAAGAGTATTTTTTCATCTTCTTTTGGTTCGCCGAAGGCGTAGGCGATGGAAGGGTTGTAGTCGTCGAGGAGGCTGTAATAGTCGAGAAGAGCAATGGTTTCTTCGGCTTCGGATTTAGATAGACCGGAGATGCGGGCGAGGTAGCCGGCGCGAGAGTTGTCGAGCGGATGTTCGGCATAATACGCGTCTTTGAAAATGGCGACCGGGTCTTCGGCTCCTGTTTCACGGGCGAGGATGCGGTTGTCTTCGATATAGCGTTGGTAATATTTCATTTCGGTATCCCAGCGTTCATTTTTTGTAGAGTTAACGCACCAGCTACCGTCTACCCAACCGGAGCCGCCTTCGGCTTCGATGGAGTTCACGAGATCAACTACATCCCCGATAAATGGCAGGTTGTCGACGACTGTGCCGAAGGAAGTTTCAAGTGCATTTGCGATATTAGCATCTTGAACGCCAAACGGTGAGTCGCGCTCGGTGCAGAACATAATATATTTAGCGAGCTCGGAGCCATCTTTGACTTTTTCTTTGCCCTCCTCGTTAGTTTCGATATTTGGGCTGATAACTTCTTGGTAAGCTTTGTCTTCTTTAGTATCAATGGTAACGGTTGAAAGATCGGTTGTAGTAATTGGATTACAATAAATATCGCCCTTGGCGCCGATGTCTTCGAGATTTGGACAGTTTTCGCCAAAGGTCGTCATATAAGTTTCGTTTTCGCCGGACGCGAGGGTTTTTGGAAGAGAATTTTTTACGATGCTACTGAAGGTATTGATCAGTCCGGAGACGTTTGTGGAATAATTTAGGGCCATGAATTTTTGCGCGAGCGAACCGAGGAAAGTGTTTTTCGAGGTTAAATCGAACGGGCTACGATTTTCGCGGTCTTTAGCGGCTTCTTCGGCAATTACTTCTTGGTTGGCTTGATTATAAGCTAGTACGGCTTCGGCGGAAGATGGAGATTGGCCGGAGCCGGAGCGACCGACGCGAGTGTTGGCGGCGGACATTCCGCGGACAACCATTTCGCCGGCTGGGATGCCTGAGGTCCCCTCGAAGGCGTTAGTAAAGAGGGCTTGGGCGACGTGGGGGATCATAAAGGCGAGGACGCCGGTAATGGCGACTTCGGCACCAATACTAATAGCAGCGTCGATAAGGAGCCCAACCGCGGAGCGGATAAGTCCGCCGCCAGGAGTAGCGAGTGCTATTAGAGAAACAATGGCAGTTGTGGCGCGAACCATATTACACGAGCGGAAGGTCGCTCCGGTAAAGCCAGCGGCACCGATCGTCGCGGTAAGTAAGCGTTCTAAGGAGTAGCGTCCAGATTTTTTCTGGTTTGGCGCAACGTTGCCGAGAATTACGCGGTTTCCTTCGGCCTCTAGAGGTGAGCCGGTCTCAGTGATTTCTTCGCCGGTATCAAGGTCGGTCGTCGTCGTGGTTTTTGGTTCAGAAAAGAAAGTCAAAGTTTCGTTAATACCAGATTCGCTGCCTTTTCCGTCCATCATTTTACTAATAGGCTCCATACTATTCATGGCGTAGTTGATAGACGAGTAAAGCTCGTAGCTGGCGACGGCGACGGAAATTAAGCTGCCGGCTTTTAAGATAGCGCAACCGGTGTTTGCGACGCCTCCGACTTTTCCAGAAATATCGGCGATATAGCTCCTGGCTTTAGCGTTAGCAGTATCGCCGGCGACATTTCGAACATCGGCATCTTCGCCAGTAGCGACGCGTTCGATATGTTCATTGCCATCTTCGTCGGTCACGACGCGATCTTCGGCAGTATTAACGCTCGAATCGGTTTCGCCGTCGAAAACGGCTTTCCTGGTTTCTTTATAATTTTCATTATCAGCTTCGACGTCGCCAGTCTCTTTATAATTTTTGAAAATATTACGAGAAAGCCCAAGTTTTTGGTAAATTTTTCCAGCGGTTTTATCATAAAATCCAGAGGCGCGGCCGTACTTTGGGGTTAAACCTAGCTTTTTGCTACGCAAAACACTAGAAGCATGTTGGGTATCGGTCGCCTCGGTATAAAGTGCGGAAAGATGCGGACCTAAGAGCGAGTTGCTACTAAAAGCGACACAGCCACCACCGCCGAGCAGGAGTAATAAAATAAGGGCGGGGACTTTTCTTTTAAAGCGGCCTTTTTTTCCGGATTTTCCGGCTTTTCCGGCTTTTCCGGTCTTCCCGGGGCCAGTATAAAGAGATCCTGGCTGATGTTCGCGAGACTTTGCGTCCATGGCCTTATATAAAGAAGGAGCGGCAGACTTTTCCTGATTTTTTAGAAGATTTTTGGCCGATTTTCGACCGCTTTCTTGTTCGTTTTTGCGCGGAACAAAATCGGGAGTAATACTATCTTTAACTGACTTTTTATAATCGACCATATTTCCCTGTTATTATACCATGAAAGGCAGAAATTGTCACGGGGAGGCTACCTTACGGAATCGGTAGGGTTTGTAGTAATGAGACTTTCTTCGGTCTCGGAAGCAATAATTTGGATATGGACGTGGTTTTGGCCAGCGAAGAAGAGGCCTTGACCAACCGGGAAGTTCGAAAGACGCTTCTTTTCCTCTTCGGTAAGCTTAAAGACATCGGACAAGACATCAACTGCGGCGGAAGACTGCTTTAAGAGGAGCTGCATAGAGGAGTTCGCGACGATAGCGCGACCCATTTTCGAACTCATGAAGTCCTCAACGTCCTGGGTAATCGTAGTAAGGCCGAGATAATATTTACGGGCGCGTTTCGCGAGCGAGAAGAGGAAGTTTGCGGAATCTTCGTACTGCATCAGCTGCCAGGCCTCATCAACGATTAAGAGGCGCTGTTTCTTCTGGGCGCGGACGACGTTCCAAATATGAGACAGGACAATATACATCGCGACTGGGCGGAGTTCGTCTTCAAGGTCGCGAATGTTAAAGACGACCATCTGATTATTAATATCAACATTGGACTGTTGGGAGAAAATGCCTGCGAAAGTACCAGTCGTGTATTTGCGAAGACGCTGGGCCAGGGATGGGCCGGAACCGCCCATGTGAAGCAAAGTATCATAAAGGTTGGCGATCGTCGGAGGAGTGGACTGATGAGTTAGAGGGTCGGAAGTGATGCCGGCGCGAGCATAAGTATCAATCAAAGCTTGGTCGAGATCAGCTTCTTCGTTCGGAGTTAAGTTTACCGTGCCATCAGTATTAGTGCCGAGCATTAAGCGGAACAGACCATGGAGAGTAACGAGGTTGGCGCGGAGGGCGTCGTTCGCGTCTTCGGAATCGACGACTTTTGGCAAATCAAATGGGTTGATGCGCACGTCTGAGTTTAGGCTTAAGCGAATGTATGAACCGCCGACGGCGTCGGAAAGTTTTTGATACTCGTTTTCTGGGTCGATAATAATGACTTCGGAGCCGACCATCATGGAACGTAGAGCCTCAAGTTTAACAGTAAAGGACTTACCAGCACCAGATTTCGCGAAGACGACCATGTTGGCGTTTTCCAGAGAGAAGCGGTCAAAAATGACCAGACCATTATTATGCATGTTGACGCCATATAGAATACCTTTTTCCTGAGTAAGGTCGGCAGAAGTGAACGGAAAGGAAGTCGAAATTGCGCCGGTATTCATGTTGCGACGGATTTGGAGTTGGTCGGTACACATCGGCATAACCGAGTTCATGCCCTGCTCTTGTTGGGAGCTGGCAACCTTAGAAAAGACCATTTGTTGACCGAAAAGAGTTTCAATTTTGCGCTGGACGAAGTTCAGCTCGTCAAGGCTATCTGCCCAGAGCGTGACGTAAAGGCCGAAGCGGAAGAATTTTTCCTGGCCGAGCTGGAGCTGATCACGAAGGGCTTCGGCGTCGCCGATCGCGGCTTCGAGCTCCGGGTCACGAATGCGACCTTTTTCGGAGTTAACAGCGATAGAGGCTTCGAGCTGAGTAACCTTCTTCTGGAGGTTTTTCATGACAATGGTAGTATCGACCGGATAAATATACATAGAAAGATCGAGCACCTCGTCGATATTGATCAGCGGAGAAAGCCAGCCGGTGTAAAGCGAGCGAGGGTAACCATAGACGTAAATGGTGCGGCCATATTTCGTGCCGAGGCGGAAATGGTCCGAATAAATTTCGATCGAGCTAGGGCTGATTAAATCGCGAAGAGTAGTTATGCCCTGCTCAAACGCGCGCTGGATTTCTTGTTCTTCGAGTTGGGCCGCGGTTAGCTGTTCGGCTTGCTTATTTTTCCTGGGCATTTTCTCTTTCTCCTTCTCCCTTAGTTACAAAAGTTGTAGCGATTTTTCCAAAATCAACGAGCGGTTCTCTGACGGCGGTATCTGGGTTATTAAAGTTATAATAGAGGGCGGCGAGCTCTTTCGTGTTCAGGCGGACGGAATGAATGCCGATTTGGAACAGACCAGAGACGACAGTTTCGACACGGTTATTAATTTCGGTAATTGCTTTATCGTAAGTTGCGCGGTCGATCTTCGTTACTTCCGGGGTCTTCTTTTTGTTCCCGAAGAGACCTTTAACTTGTTGAAGAGCTTTTTCGGCGTTGGCATCAGGATAGTATGGAATGACAATGAAGAAAGATTTGTCCATGATGTTGGCTTCCTGGGAAAGAATGTCGATGAAGTTAATGTAGTCGTCCATCAGGACGCCGAGGAGCATGTTTTCATTGTTTTTCCGAATGTTGCTAAGGCGTTCGATATAAGGGGCGATGTCGATGCGCTGGGAGCGGATTAAGATTTGGGTCGTAAAGTTTAGGGAGTTTAGGAAGTTCTGGTAAGAGTATTCGACGCCTTCGCGTTCGCTCGAAGACATGAGGTCGAAGTTGATCGACTGGCAGGCGATAACGGCGCGGAAACCGCCGTCTTTCATGATGACGAGGCCGTCGCGGAGTTCGGAGATGAGGAGGGTTGATTGGGTCGAAGTTGGGACGTCGGGAGTGACGGTGGTTTGGGCGGCGGGTTGCGGTGCGGCTGGCGTGACAGGCGCAACGGGTCCTGTCGTGACAGGTACAGTAGGCGCAACGGGTCCTGCCGCGTTGTATCGCCCATCCGTCCCGCTCGCCTGCGGCTCGGGGCCGGCGGGGCCCCTCAACGCGTCACCTGTTGCGCCGGCTGGCATCGGTTGAGGAGCTGGAGTTGGTTGCGGGGTAGGCATTGGCTGAGGCATTGCCGGCTGTGGGGCTGGTGGCATTTGTGGCTGGATTGGTTGGACCGGCTGTGGGGCTGGTGGCATCTGCGGTTGGGCTGGTTGTGGTATTGGTTGTTGTGGGTTCATGGTTGCTCCTTAATGTAGTGATACGTACACCTCTTTATCTTTTTTCTCGATGCGCTTGGCCTCTTTGGCGATGGTCTCGACAGAAAGATCTTTGTCGTTGGCGAGGGCGGTCATTTCGGCCTTTGTCTTAGGGTTTTCTTGGACGCCTTGGTTTGAGAGGGTGTTTGGGCGGATGACGACGGGGGAGTTCAGCGGGTTGACAGGTGTAGTAGGCGCAACGGGTCCTGTCGCGACAGGTTCCCCCACGGGGTTTGCGTTAGGCAAACCCGTGGGGGTCCCCCCAGTCGCGACACCAGTCGCGCCGACCTCGTTGGCTCGGTTGATGGCGGTGCGCATTTGGTCGACGATGGCGGCGCGACGAGCGTCTTGTTCGCGATTAATCATAGTGTCGATGTTATAAGTTTCAGAATTGTCGAACATATCAGGGGCGTTGGCGACGTCAGCAAGAGAATCGTTGCGGATGGCGTAGCCTTCGGTGTCGATAACGTTGGCGAGGAAGGAGAGGCGAGTGCTCGCTTCTTCGCCGGTAATGTCGCGGGTGCGGGGATTTTCGACCTTTTTTGGCGCGGTGATGACAATTGTTCCCTCTCGCTGGCCAGCGGTCCAGAGGCGTTTTTTCGGTTTCAGATGATAAGAGACGATGGCGGCGAGATAAGTTTCCATAGGCTGGTCCTTTTTAAGAGGAAGGGCGAGGACGGCAAAAAAGATGGCGACTGGCGCAGGAATGATGATTAGTAGAGGAAAAATCTGGAACAACGCTACTGATAGTGCGATACACCCACCCATTACCATGAGGTAAATAAACTGTCTAAAGGTAAATGGGCCTAGTAGTTTGTCGTCCGCCTCTACGTCTTGAGGGACTTTGTACTCAGCCATTACAATATTATTTTAGCATAAAAGAGAATTTTTAGGAAGAGTTTTAGCCATTATAAGTATGCGAAATGATCAAATCTTCTAGGTCTAGATGATATTGTTCAGTCGTATAGGCGCTGCCATGGTCCATATAGATATTTTCGAATTCGTCGATGACGAAACGCAGGCGGCTGTCTTCGCTAGAATGTCGCTCTAGATAATCCATGCTGGCTTCGTAAAATCCGTCAGGATCATCGTAATAAGTGTTAGCAAATTCATCGATATGGACGAGATGGTTGCGGCTATCTGGGAAGAGACTGTTCGGTTCATAGGCCCCTTCGCGGCGGCGGCGAGCATATTCGCGGTCAATTTCAACCTCGGTTTTAGCCTGGTCTTTTTTGCGCGGATCGCGGTTAGCGGTTTCGCCATTTCCGCCGAGATTTGGATTCTTATAATCTCCACCTTTCTTGCTGGTATAGTTAACGTCATAGAGATGCTGACGAATTTCACGGGCATCTCTAATCGCGTCAGTAGTACGGCGAGCAAGCGGGTCTCGGAGGATTGGATATTTCTCAAGATTTTCTTCAGACATCCAGCTTTGGACATTCTCATAGAGCTTATGGCGACTCTTAACTACTCCAGGCTTCAAATCATCAGCAACAGCAGGGCTGATACGCGACATCATAGCGATAAGGTTCTCTGTACCTGGAATAATGTAGTCGAGGATTACCGTATTCTTAAGGTCTTCGAAGGTAATGTCTTTTCCGTAAACGGTATCGCGTAATATTTCGCCCTTTTCGTTGAACAGCGGCTTACCATTTTTATCAGTTTTTATGCGAGTGCCTTTAAGCGGCATATGGTTAACGGTAAAGGCAGTACGGAGAGCTTTTTCGTCTGGATAGAAAGCCTGCTCCCAGTTTTTAGGATCAACAAGGGCGGCGTCAATTTTCCATTCGGCAGAATCTGTACGGTTTAAGGCGCCCGGTTTAACGGTTTTAACGAAGTTGTCCATACGGGCAAGGTTTAGATGAGCATAATTTGAAATGCCACCGCTTTCAGCGAGGGCGGCCGCCATGCTAGACCCAACGGCTGGAGCTTTTTCTTTGTATGGACCGATGTTGCCAGCAATAGTGGTGCGGAAACGTTTAAGTCCGGTGCTGGTAAAGCCATACTTTTCGTAATCTTTTGGATCGACGCCAGAAAGGGTCATGTAAAGGCCGTTGATTGGGTCGCCAATAGGAATATCATGGTTCGCTAGGATTTCTTTCATAGCTGGACCATCGCTCTTATAGATACGAGTAACGAAGTTCCCTTCTGGATCTCTGACATCGAAGTATGGGTCCTTAGTAACTTTGCCGGTAAGCGGATCCTTAACCTCGATGGCTTTTTTGTAACTATAAGCAGAGTGCTTCGCCAGTTCTTCTGGGCGATTATAAAAGAACTCGCCTGGGAAGGTCTCGGTTATCATGATAGGTTTGCCATCTTCGCCGTTTACGACTTTACCATTTTTATCTAGTTTAGGGAGTTCTAGTTCCTGGCGTACGCCATTTTTAATCTCGACGGCGATACCATTGTCATTAACATGGTACCCAACAAAGAAATCGCGAAAGTCGACCTTGTTCATGCCGCCGTAGCCATATTTGCCGAGAGTATAGTTAATAGCTTTTTTGCGCTGGGCTTCGGCAAGGGCGGCTTTTTCGATTACTTCGCCGAGAACAGTGGCGTTGCCCTGTTTGCTGAGCGCGCCAGCGGCGCCGGTCACGAAATGTTTATAGGCGTAGCTATTAGTGTCGAATTTGCGGAGCTTGTCGTATTTGTTGATTAAGATATCAACGTCCGCATAGTCGTCGTTTCTGGCGGCTAGTTCAGCGCGATTGTATTCATAGAAATTCCGAAGAGCGTTAGAGGACAATTTAAGATCGCGACCAGTTTTACCGTGGGCCGAACTATAGTCTTCGCTAAGGATGTGTTTCGTATCCATGGCGGCGGTTTGGGCGGCGAGCTCAACGTTCGACGCGAGTTTAGCGTTGCGGACATAGCGAGTGGTGCGGAACTTTTGGTCGCTTCCTGGGTCGTAAGCGGCATTTCTACCTACGCCGAGTTTACGCTGGGTATAGATTTCGGTGTTTCCGGCGCGGATTTTCGAGCTGTTTTCGATATCGGTTTCGCGGAGATGTTTGCGATTATCGAGGTAGCGGCGGAGGCTGGCGGACGGCATGACGGAATTTGCGATATGGTATTGGCGATGCTGTTCGCGGTGGGAATCGGCCCAGTTTTTGGCGGCGAGGCTTGGTTTGGCGGCGAGGTTATTGAGCTTATTGCTGACCGTGCCGAGGACGGTGCTGGACATTTTCATCAGGGAAACTGAAAGGAAGAGCGGGACGACTTGGACGGCCATGCCGAGGATGGTCCAGAAAGCGTTGCCGTTTGCGGAGGCGATAAGGGCCCAACCGGCGAGCTGGGCGGCGCCGAAGAGCGCGGAGAACATTGGGTAGAAAATCAGCATGGAGAAGAGCGCGTCTTTCCATTTCTGGAACCATTTTTCGGTGTTTGGCAAGAGGTAGCAGACGAAAGCGAGCGGCGCGACCATGACTAGGCCGAAGACGACGGCTTGGCGGAGGGCGATAGTAACGAGGCCGACGAAGACGGCGAGCAGGCCGGCGATGACGGCGCCGATGAGCATCCAAAGGAAGGCGCCGATTCCGCCGGAGAGACCGATCGCCAGACCGGCTACCGTTCCGCCGCCGATCAGTCCGGCGACCAAATCACCCCAAGATATGCCGGCGGAAATATCGGCGCCGCCGGAAGCGATCGCATTTTCTTGGACAGTCGAGAAAAATCCTCGAAGGGTCGCGCCGAGAATATTCGAGGCGTCGACAGCGAGAGAACAGATGATGAAACTTAGGTTTACCATAACGGCGGCGATAATTAGGCGCGGGAGGACTTTTTTGATTCCGTAGTTGTTGATTCCGACCCCTGTTAGCTGGGACCAGACAACAACGAGGAGCATGATGATAAAGACGATGTTCGTGATGTCGCGGGCGTATTGCCAGACGATGTAAATCGGAGAGTCGCTATCGGTCGTCAGGGGTTTAACGGTTAGGAGATTTTCGATGATGCCGTAGATAGAGTCGATAGCGTTAGCAAAAACGCCGGTACTTGGGCAGACGAGCCAGCCAATGCCTTCAATCTGGTCGTAACAGGTGTTTTCGGCGTTTTCGTCGGTTTTCTCAGTACTTTCGGTGTTTTCGGTGCTTTGACTTTCTTCGGAATTTGTGTCGTTATTTTCGTCAGGTTGTTCCGTATTTTCGGTATTTTCGGTATTTTCTGTGGATTCTTCGACCTCTGTTTCGCTTGTGCTTTGATTTTCGGGCTCAGCATGGACATCAATAACAGGGGTGAAGACCCCTGTTAGCATAAGAATTAACCCCACAACAGGGAGAACCAGCCATTTCTGGAGCTTAGATTTGAATCTCATAACACCAAATCACTATTTACTCTTCCATTATATCATACTTGCGCTTAAAAGTCAAGGGGTAGAGGAGGCTTTTTTCAGTTTTCCTTAAAGTTGTGGTAAAATAGAAATATATGAAACGGTTTTTAGTCTTTTTAGCGGCAGTTTTCACGAGTTTTTCCCTGATTTCGGCGCCGGCGATGGCGACGGGCGAGGAAGACGAGACTGAGAACGAGACAACGGGCACGAATATGTGTACGACGGGGTCGTTTTTGGGGTTTGTGCCTTGGTATCGGGGGTTGACCGAAGAGAGGAACGGAAAATGTGAGATTACGACGCCGGATGGGGGCGACGGGATCACGAAGTTAGTGGTTACGATAATTCTGAACGTTACGGCGGATCTTTCCCTGGCGGTTGGGTATTTGGCGATTGGATTTATCGTCTATGGCGGTTATCTTTACATCATGGCGAGCGGCGATCCATCGAAGGTCGCGAAGGGCAAGAAGACTTTGCAGGCGGCGATTATTGGGGCGGTGATTGCGATTATGGCGAGCGTGATTATGAACTTAATTGTGGCGACTTTGATAGCGCCTTAGGAGGAAAATGGAATATTTTGCAGCGACAGAAGATGATTTAAGAGCGGAGGTCCAGAAGCTTCCGAACGCGAGCGCGCCGAGCGACTGGAATATAGCCAATAACGTTTTGAACTTAGCGTATGCGTTTGTGGGGACGATTGCGGTAGGGTTTATTATTTACGCGGGGATCCAGTATGCCACGGCGAACGGAGACATGAACAAGGTTATAAAAGCGAAGAATACGATAATTTATGCGGTCGTGGGGCTGATTATAGTGCTGCTGGCGGCGGCGATTACGTTCTTTATCACGCAGGTATTAGCAGGAGCGGGAACGGAGGCGGCATAACTCATGAAGAAGAATTTTAAAGTGATTTTGTTCTCGATATTGGCGATGTTGTCGCTTTCGATGACGGCGGTTTTTGCGACTGAGGTCAAGGCGGAGAATGCGCTGACGAGCGATATTTGCAGCAGCGAAGATTATGATGAGACTCAGAAGGCGGCGGCGGGCTGTTCGGAAAATCGGACAGCGGGCAACGTAGCGGTAGCGGTGATCGACATAGTGATTGGGCTAGTGGCGGTATTGTCGGTGGCGATGTTGATTTATGGCGGGGCAAAATATGTTATTTCGGTCAGCCGCCCGGACAAGATAGAGCAGTCGAAGAAGATTATTATGTATTCGGTGATTGGGCTGGCGGTAGCGCTGCTTGCTTATGCGATCGTGAACTTTGTGCTTTCGGATGGGCTTAGTGGGTCTGGTCCGGCGGCGACGGGCGGGACTACGAGCGGCGATGCGTCGAGCGGCGGGTCGAGCGGGTCTGATGGTTCGGGCGGCAATTCTAAGACTGTAGTCGAATTAGATGACTTAGATAGCTGTAAGAAGAAAGAGCATTCGACCTGTACGGTAGACGGCGTAGAGTTTGTACGGCTGAAAGACGGGAATCTTTGGGCTAAATCTTGGGATTCTTCACTGAATACATTCGATGCTTACATGAACTATAGCTGTCCGGTTGGGAAGAAACCGACTCAGAAGATTTACCAGACATTAATTAGTAAATATTCGGGAGGAGAGCTTCATGAACAGCTTGCTAAGATTTCGTTCTTCGGGGATACTACGGCTCAGAACGCTACGGTTTATTGGTCTACGACCAAGGTTTCGGGGACTGATAATGTTTACTTATTACATGCTACGAAATCTGATACTACGATAGTAAGCTATTTGCCGGCGAATCCGGACATTAAGAATGGCAGCTCTTCCTACGGGATTCTTTGCTACGTTGACAGCAAATAATTTAGGTAATTTAGGGGTTGAAAATAAAAGCGTCTGTGGTATAATTTAAGTAACAATTAAGCAAGGATAAAAATAAGATGTTTGAAATAATCAAGACGGTTGCGGCGGCAACGAGAGCGGATCAATATTTTACTGCCGGCGGCACAGGCGATACTAGTAAGGGGATCCAGACGGGTAATGATGCCTCTGGCGATAATGGCCTCATGGGTATAGTTAACACTATTATCAACGTTGCGCTTGGTGTGATTGGTCTTATCGCGGTCGTGATGATTATCCTTGGTGGCGTCCAGTACACCACATCTTCTGGTGATGCC
>JAFRBS010000006.1 GCA_017404725.1 Candidatus Saccharimonadota bacterium
ATCAGTAATCAATATTATTTAGAAAGGATTTAAAATGGCTACAGATATTAAGAAACTCGCTGATGAGTTAGTCAAACTTACCGTTCTTGAAGTTAATGAACTTAAGAATGTACTTAAAGATGAATACGGCATCGAGCCGGCCGCTGCTGCGGTCGCCGTTGCTGGCCCAGCTGCTGGTGCTGCTGATGGTGGCGCTGCTGCTGAAGAAAAATCTGAATACGACGTCGTCCTCAAAGACGCTGGTGCTCAGAAAATCGCTGTCATTAAGGCAGTCAAAGAGGCTACTGGCCTTGGTCTTGGCGAAGCAAAAGCTATCGTTGATGGCGCTCCTGCTAACGTCAAAGAGAAAGTTGCGAAAGACGAGGCTGAAGCTCTCAAGAAAGCTCTTGAAGAAGCTGGCGCAACTGTTGAATTGGCTTAAAACGCTCAATCTCGACATTTTTCCGAGCTCGCTCGACTTAAGTCGCGCTTCGCTCGGAGAAAATGCCGATCTTGAACGTTTTAACTTCAATTCAAAGAATTGTGTGGTCCGGATGTTATCAAAAAACCGCGTCTTATTGGCGCGGTTTTTTGGTTTCCTTAATTATAGAGGTTTTCGATTTCGATCGAAGGGCCCATGGAAGTCGTCAGGTAAATAGACTTGACGTAGGTGCCTTTAAGAGAAGCAGGTTTTTGGGCTTTCAGAGAGTTTAGGAACGCTTCGGCGTTTTCGGCCAACTTATCGGCACCGAAGGAAACTTTGCCGAGGCCGATGTGGACGATAGCTTGTTTATCGACGCGATATTCGACCTTGCCGGCTTTGGCCTCTTTGACTGCCTTTTCGATGTCAGCGGTAACGGTGCCGGCCTTAGGGTTCGGCATCAAGCCTTTCGGGCCGAGTAGGCGGGCGTATTTACCGAGTTTTGGCATGTACTGTGGGGTCGCGATCAGGACATCGAAGTCGATCGTTCCCTTGTCGAGGGCCTTTAGGAATTCCTCATCGTCGGCTATGTCGGCGCCGGCGGCCTTAGCCTTTTTACATTCGTCAAGCGGCGCGAAGACTGCGACGCGGACGGTTTTACCGTTGCCGTTCGGGAGAACGATAGTCGTTCGGATGTTCTGGTCGGCCTGGCGCGGGTCGACGCCAAGGCGAGCGTGTGCCTCGAGGGTCGCGTCGAATTTGACCGGGCTGGTTTTGACCGCGAGCGCGATGGCGTCTTTTAAGGCGTATGGTTTTTTCTCGATCAGCTTCGCGGCTTCCTGGTATTTTTTACCGCGGCGTTCGATTTTTGGACGAGTTACCGGGATGGCGCCTTTAGGCTTTTTCTCAGCTTCTTCCTCGGCCTTCTTAGTTTCGGCTTTGCGCTCTTGGCGCTCTTCTTCGGCTTTTACCTCTTCGATATGTTTTTTAGATTTTTTGCCAGATTTGGCGAAGTGCTCCTCTTTTTCTGGGGCTTTTTCGGTTGTTTCTGGGGTTTCGACGATTTTCTCGTCTTTTTCGGTCGCTTTTACAGCGGTATCTTCGGCTTTTTCTGCCATAGTAAATCCTTTCTGTGGTGCTAACGAGTTTTTAAGCTCTCCCAGCATTGATTAATAATAATATATACAGTATAGCACAAATTGGTAAAAAATGCCAGAAAAAGAACGCTCGCGCGCTCTAATTCGGGGGGAGGTAGTCGATTCAGTACAGTATCTTCTGCTCCCCTATGTTTTTATGATATTATGACTAGCCCTTTATGTCAATGATTTTCTTACTTTTTGTAATGATTTTTAGGCGTTTTATCTTTGTTGGGCCAGAATTCAAAAATTCGTTTACTCTAGAGATACCTTGCTTTGCGTTTAATTTTGAGCGAGACAGGTCTATTATGATATTTTCGGATTGGCGAGATGCTCCACGTAGATTGTTTTGAATAGTACGTTTTCCACCGCCCAATGGTGATTTTAGCTCCCAGCGGGCGTTTGTTTTTAGCACATAAATATCTGGGGTGGCACAGAACGCTCGCCTCAAGAATATGACGTCGCTTTTGAAATGTTTCGCGAGGATTTCTGCGGTAGCTTTTTCGTGTGGAAGCGGTTTTGAATTTCTATCGTCTTCAACGCGGACTTTGTAACGGATTTTTTGGGGTGTCATAGGCCCCAGTATATCATCGCAAGCATTTTGACTTCAAGATTTGAAATTTTTGGTTTTTATGGCGTAGTATATTTTTCCTCTGTAAAATATAGAATAACATAAAATCAGAAAAAGTCAAAAGACAATTTTGGGGGTTTTCAAAAAAGGGTTGACATTGCGGTTATGGTAGTGTAGAATAGGGGGTATAGAAGGTCTAAGGACTGTATTATTAAATTTTATGTTATGGCAGGAGGTAAGATGAGCCGTAAAGGTAATAAAGAAAAATTCGTCACGGGGGGGGG
>JAFRBS010000007.1 GCA_017404725.1 Candidatus Saccharimonadota bacterium
CAACTTCTTTTTATCGTGTGAGAGTAGAGACCGCAAATTGACCTGGAGTTGTGGGTTCATCTGGTCATAAAAGAGTAAAATTTTACGAGATAAATCAAGATATTTTATCCCATCATCCCCAACAATCATATTATCCTCGTTATAGAAAAATGCTGTTGGAGAGATTTTGCAGAAATCACGAATATCAACCTCTGGAAATAGTTTGGAAATTTCCTGCACAATGTAACTCTTACCGCTCGAAGACCTGGGAAGAACGCCGTGATATGCTTGTTGAAATTCTGGACGAAAACCAACTCTATCTCAACCTCCAAGATATGCGAGATTCTAAACATAAAGTCAGTAACGATGAAATGGTTCTCACAGACCGCTTTTATGGAGTAAACGAAGATGCCGAGAGTTAAGACTAAAGTAAAAGACACTCTGGACAATTTTCTGTTCAAGAAAATCGAGGATAATCCAGAGTTCCAACTCTGGGCGAAGGATTATGAAATCCCAGAGTATATCACTGACAACCTTCATCCATCCAAAAAACTCCGTCCATATCAGGAAAATGCTTTGAAACACTTCATCTGGCTATATGAGAATGATAAACCTTCTGCGAAGCACCTCTTGTTCAATATGGCGACTGGTACTGGTAAGACGCTTGTAATGGCTTCCTGTGTGCTCTATCTGTATGATAAAGGCTATCGCAATTTTATCTTCCTTGTTCACAGGGATAATATCCTTGAGCAGGCTAGACATAACTTCACAGATTACAAGTTCGAGAAATACCTTTTCAACCCCAAAGGCATAAAGATGAACGGGAAGAAGGTGCAGGTTAGCGAAATTGATTCTCCGCTTAAAGGAAATCGGCTGGGAATCAATTTTATCTTCACGAGCCAGCAAACACTTGTAAACAGACTAACCGAAGAAAGAGAGAATTCACTTTCCGCTGAAGATTTTCAAAAGTATAAAATGATAATTATTGCAGATGAGGCTCATAGCCTTAATGCTGATACTCGCTCGAAAGACAAGAACCTCGCAAAAGAGGCGAGGCACTGGGAAACTTCTGTCATTTCCACGCTTAATATGCGACAAGAGAATATGCTCCTGGAGTTCACGGCGACTGTCGACCTAGCGAACGATAAGATTCACAAGAAATACGAGGACAAACTAGTCTTCCGCTACGACTTCCTTGCTTTCAACAAAGATGGCTACTCAAAGGACGTAAAATTCCTATATAACTTCGAGACACAGATTGAAGACCAGAAGAGGCTTCTAATTGTGAATGCTGTCGCATTATCAGAGTTTAGAAGACTTCTTGCCGAGCGTACGATGCACACCACCATCAATCCAATCGTGCTCATCAAGTCCACGAAGATTGCAGAAAGCGAAAAAGACCGCAAATTCTTTGATGAGGTCATCAGTACGCTCCGTGCAGAGGACTTGAAAGAACTCCAAAACATCGCTAAAAATAAGAATATCAATCACGAGCACGAGATGATTAGTGATATGTTCAACTGGATAAAGAATCCTCGAAATGGGCTGGTTCAACAGGGAGATTGGGATGGTCTCAAGACGTTTACGTCTCTAATTCGTGCTAATTTTGCTCACGACAATACTTTGATTTACAACAGCCAGAAGAAAGAAAAAGCAGACCTACTTCCTCAACTTGATGACCCGAAGAATAGGATTCGTGCAATTTTCTCTGTGAACGCACTTAATGAAGGTTGGGATGTCTTGAGTCTGTACGACATCATCCACTTTGATATTTCGGAGTCCAAGAAGGTCTCTCTCCAAGACATTCAGTTAATTGGTCGTGGGGCGAGGTACTGTCCTTACGAGTTGCCAAAAGAGTACCGTGGAGATGACGGTGGCATATTCGCTCGTAATCTTGAGTTTGATAAGTACCGCCGTAAGTTCGACAATGACCCGAATGACACTGGTCGTGCCCTGGAAACCTTTGTTTACCACTTCGTGAAAACTGGTACATTCCTTGATACTCTCAAGCAGGATTTGCTTGGCGAGGGCATCATCAACGAAGGCGTTGAACGCAAGACAATCACGATGAAGCAAAAGTTCCTTGAGAGCGAAACCTATAAGAAGGGCTTTGTACTCGTGAATCAGACCGAGAAACGCAAGAAAACTACGAACGATGACATTGATACAACGTTTAAGAGAACTATCAAAGCAAGTACATACAACCTTCGAGCGGATGGCATTTCAGACCGTGAACAGAACCAGATTATTGCTTCACAACACACCAAAGAAATCAAAATTACAGAGGAATTCTTCAGCCGTCCGATTATCTACAAGGCTTTGATGTCCTCTGAAAACGATTTCTTCAGGTTTGAGAATCTCCGCCATCATCTCATCGGCATCAAGACCATTGATGAACTTATCGACAAGTATTTACCACTGTACACCATCAAGTACACCTACGAAGACGGCAAAGATATTGGTCTCTTGAGTCCACAAGAGAAGTTGCAGTTACTCGTTGGCGTTATTCTCCCAGAAGTCAGAAAGTCCATCGACCTTAATATGCCAAAGATTGTCGGGAGTAAGAAGTTCCGCCCTGTTACTTTGTCCGACATTTTCGCCCAGCAGAAGTCAATTTATCTTACTGCTTTCCCGATTGTTGACCCTGTAACTGGCGAGAAGAAGTTTGCTTCCACGGACGAGCGTTCAAAATCTCAAACCGAGCACGACAATCCTGAACTCCAGTTCGATGTCAAAAATGCAGATTGGTACGCTTATGATGAGAACTACGGCACAAGCGAAGAAAAGAAGTTTGTGAAGTGGATGGCGACCCAGATTGATAACTTGTACATCGACTACCCTGGATGTGAGGTTTACGTCATCCGTAACGAACTGGACTACTGGCTCTTCGGATTCGATGGTCGTAGATTCAGCCCTGACTACCTGTTAATCATCAATGACGTGATGAACAAGAAGATGTATTACCAGTGTCTAATTGAACCTAAAGGTGGACACCTGCTCGAACAGGACAAGTGGAAAGAAGACTCGCTCATTATGCTAAATGACACTTCCGAAATTGTCTTTGACGAGAATGATGACGACAAGCAACGCTACAAAGAGTACCTGAAAGAAATCAAGGCTCGTGGCTACAAAGAAATCAAGAACATTGGTCTCAAATTCTTTAATTCCGACAAAAGAGGCATTGAAGATTTTGCTCTGGACTTTGAAGGTAAATTTTACAAGAAGAAACAGGGATAATCCATATGAGATGCCCAAAATGCGGAAATGAAAAGTTGGCACGCATTCTTTATGGACTTCCTGCTTTTGACGGTAAACTTGATGAAGATTTGGCAGATGGAAAAGTCGTGCTTGGCGGTTGTGAAGAAGAGGGTAAACGCTGGCATTGCAACTCCTGTAAATTTGAATTCTAGCATAAATCTCATTACACAATTTTACAAAAATTGTAATTTTGTGTAATGGGTGGTATAATGGAGAAAAGGATAAATTATGGCAAGAATACGCAGAAAATATCTCGACCAAATCATTAGCACAATGGGGACGGAAGACATAAAAGTCATCACTGGCGTAAGACGAAGCGGTAAATCCGTATTGCTAGACGACTTCAAAAAATACATCAAGTCCAATATTGAGGACGCCAACGTCATCAGTTTCGACTTGTCCGAGTTGAAGAATGAAAAGTTGCGGGAGTACCACGCCTTAAATGACTTCGTTGAAGGTAAATATGTCGAAGACGAGAAAAACTTTTTGCTAATCGACGAAGTCCAGATGTGTGAGGGCTTCGAACTTGTCTTGAACAGTCTCCACGCCTCGCATAAGTACGACATTTATATTACTGGCTCGAATGCTTTTCTAGCTGGGAGCGACCTCGCAACGTTGTTCGTGGGGCGTACTTACACTATTGAAGTTTTCCCGTTCTCCTTTTCCGAGTTTATGGAATATAACGGATACAACGAGAAGGAAAAATATGATGCGTTAGAAAAATATGCCGAGCAGGGCGGAATGTCTGGCTCGTATCCATACAAGACAGTGAAAGAGAAATATGATTATCTTCGTGAAACTTATGATACTCTCATTGTGAGGGATATCGAAGAAAAACACGGCGTGAAAAATCCTGCCGTAATGGACAGACTTTCTGATTTCTTGATGGACAACATATCCAAGCCGACATCGGCTCGCAACATTGCGAATACGCTAATGTCAAATCATATCGAAGCATCAAACAAAACTATAACTGAGTATATAAAATATCTCTGCGAGGCTTACGCCTTCTACAAGGTGCGTCGCTACGACATAAAAGGCAAACGTTACCTCGCCTCGACTGATAAATACTACCTTTCCGACCACGCCTTCAAATATGCTAAACTCGGCACAAAAACTCTGGATTTTGGCGATATTTATGAAAATATCGTAGCGATAGAATTGATGCGAAGGGGGTACGAAGTATATGTCGGAGCAATGCGAAATAGCGAGATTGATTTTGTCGCCATCAAGGACGGAGAAAAACTTTACATCCAGGTTTCTTATTTAATCGCCGAAGAAGAAACAATGAGGCGTGAGGTTGCCCCTCTGATGAACATACCTGGCGGATATCAGAAATTGCTCATCGCAGGAACAAGACACTCAGAGATGCAGTATGAAGGGATTCACATCGTAGACATTGCCGATTGGCTGTTAGAAAAAGACGACATTGGGCAATAAATAATCTAATCGCCCCAATTTTTGTTACAATTCGTACTTAGGACATTTTCGATAGTGGATTTTTCATCGACGGAAACCGATAAATTATACTTATCCTTGATGTCGACCTGACGAATTACGTACTTACACCAGAATTTTTCGTTCGACGGTAGCCATTCCGAGGCATCTTTATTGCCTTTACTACGGTTCGCCTTAGCAGAAGTTGCCATCAAAACATCCTCATCGTTGACGTAAGTTTTCCATTGGTCGTTGCTCCAAGTATAGCCCCCAGAAATCCAGGCGTTACCCTTTGCTACGACGTGGTCGACGTCAATTCCACCGCCGTTTACGAGGCGGTTGTATTTTATGAGTGTTCCAGTGTAGTAATCGAACATCGTGCCTGATTTGACTTTGCAGTTAGTCTCATCAGTTTTCTCGTTCAAAATATCTCTGGTTAGAACATCATATCTGGTTGGGCAACCGTCGTTATCGGCATCATACCATCCTGGTATTGTTTTACTATCATAATCTGGTATGTTCGTGGTGTCCGAACGAACCGCAAGAGACTCAAGCGTAGATTTGGCAGATTTTAGTTCCTGGGCTGAAACGCTATAAGTGGGCTCAAAATCTTGTATATCCTGGGTCGTGAACACGCCAGTAGCGTAACCGCCAGCACCAGTCGCTACCGCCAAACCGACGGCACCAGCAATCAAAGCAGTCTGTTTCGGATTGGTTTTAGAACTTTTCGTTGTTTTTCTTGTAGTCATCTATTACTATTTTACCATAACTAGAATAAAAATAATCATTCATAATTTTAACCCCACCAAATTTCTTACATTTTATTGGAACACTAGAAGAAAAAAATTGATTCATACTTTTGACCCTACTAAAAACACTACATTTTGTTGAAGCACTAGAAAAAGAAAACAAAAAAACAGAAAAAACTACAAAATGTAGAAAAAAGTGGTGGGTTAAAAGTATGAATTGTTGTTTGGTGTCCCTTCTTTTGGTGTCCTCTTTTTCTAGTGTTATCCCAAAATGTAACAAAAAAGGGTACCTCAAAAGTATGAATTGTGGTATAATTAAAGATAGAGTTAGCGATAACTCTAGAACCAAATAAAATTTGAGTGTTTTCCAGAGTTACTAACTGGAATGTGCAAGATTGTACACGAACCAGACCTTCTTACCAGAGGTCAAATCTTCTTCTATCAAGGTTCTAACTTCGTTTACAATTCTGCACCAGCGAGGCAAAAGAAAACGAAGTTTTCTTTTGGAAAATCGAAGAAAAATTAAGACCAGAGTTTACTCTGGGATTAATTTTTATGAAGATTTTTCTAAAAAGTTCGCGTAGCGAACTTTTGCCGAGCGCCTGTCAGGAAGAAAACGCGCAGCGCTTACTTCCCCTTGGGACGAAGAAGACGCGAAGCATACCATATGCTATAATTAGTTTATGACCAAGAATATAGAAACGCGCAAGAAATTATTACTATACGGTATAGTTATCCCGATCGGCTTCGTATTCAGCCTAAAAATCATCGGCTTGATTTTACAGATCATCAATCTTCCGCCTGATCCGGACTTATTGGTCGGCGCAATCGCCGAACTAGCCACTGCTCTGATTTTCTTCTGCGCTTTTCGAAAAACCATTAAATTCGGCGAAAAACATATTTTGACGCCGAAGCGATTTTTGTTTTGCTTGTTCTATCTAGGTGTGCCATTTTTATGTAACGCGGTCATGTCATTACTCGGCGGAGAATTGAAGAGCGGCGCCTTCGCCATCATAGCCGGAGCTCTAGCTGGCTTAGCCTACGGGGTAACAGAGGAAATAGTATTTAGGGGAGTGGTCTTAAACAAGCTAATTAAAACCTTCAAAAACCGCAAAAATACTTATATTGTGGCGACTTTGTTGACGGCTGGAGTTTTCGGATTATGCCATTTTTTCAATCTCGCCTCTCAGCCATTTCTCGCGACTCTAGGTCAAGTTTATTTCGCCATCGCGGCGGGGATGGCATTCTGCGGTATCTATCTAATTTCTGGAACACTGATTATTCCTATAATTCTTCACGTCATAGTCGACATTTGCCACACGCTGTTGAAAAACGATGTAACTGCCACATCAAATTCTTTCAACTGGGTGTTAGCAATTTTCTCTACTGTATTGCTCGTCGAAGGGATTGCGACCATGATTTACTGGCAGAAACGAGACTCACGCAAAATAAAATAACCCTTGCGCTCAATCTAAATTATAGGTATAATTAAAGTAACTTAACTTAAGGAGAACAATATGACTAAAAAACTAATCGGCGCAATGTACGCATCTATGGCTATGATTTCTGTTGGCGTAATGGTGATCCTCGGTATGCTTACCGGCGCTTGGAATAACCTCTGGATGATTCCGTTTGGCGCGATGATCCTCGCCACGGTTTTTGCGATGTTTGCCAATGCTGTAAACGATAAGAAATCCAACAAGAAATAATATGGGTTTATTCGGCAAGTTATTCTCTAAGCAAACTTGTGGCGTCTGCGAAAAAGAAGTCGGCGCTTTGTCGCGAACTAAACTCGCCGACGACAATTACCTCTGTAACGATTGTCGTAAAAACGCGAGCCGACTTTTCCGTTTAAGATACCACGATTTAGAGGATACGAAAAAGCACTTGGTCTACATGGAAAAAGCCAATGAGCTTTACGAGAAAGAATTCGCGACGCTAGATAAATCTGACATCGATCATTGCGGCCATCACGGTTCGCATAAAATCGGCCTAGCTGATAAAATCGGGATGTTCGAGATAGTTTCGCCTGAGTTAAAGAAATCCCATAAAAGGGAACTATTTCGCTATGACCAGATCGATAGCTTCGGCCCGTACACTGAAATGAACGCCATGAACCGCCCAGAAGGCGAGAAGCGTTTTAAAGAGTGCGGCGTATCGATTAAAATGCGCTGTCGCGAAAATCCCATGCAGAATTTTGGCGACGCTGACATGAACGACGCTACGGTTCATCCCTACGCCTTCGAGCTCAAAATTCCGCTCGCGCATAACGTCGACGTCCCTGTTGGCGGCGAGAGAATTCTTTTGCATCTAAACAAGGTTGTTGGCAACAAAGATTATACTAAAATAGCCGACGCGGCCGAGAAACGTGCGCTCGGCAAAACTTTAAGAGAATTTAATAATTAAGGAGTAAATAATGAAAAAAGCTACTAAAATCATCATCCCTATCGCAGCGGTCGCGGTAGTTGCCGCCGCCACGATTACCACTATCGTTATCGTAAACAACAACAATAATAAAAATAATGCTAGCAACTCGAGCTCCACAACGAGCAACAACACCAGCAGTCCGCTCTGGTCGAAAGACGGCATTTCCATTAGCCAAATCGGTATGAGTTTTGTCGGCTCGAACTCGTGCAATATCACAATGACCTTGGCGAATAACACCGACAAGGACTACGAGCTCGATATGAAAAAATTCGAGTTCAAGCTAGATAATGGCTATACTTTCCAGCTGTCTTCTACTTGGACGCTATCAGCTAACCATCCGTATATTTATCACGGTGCCAACTTTGGCGATGATGTTGTCAAAAATCTTAAAGCTGGCGATACCGTTCACGTCTATTTCGAGGGTAAAGAACTCACCACTATTACCATTAAAGACGAAAATAGCGGAACAGGGACTAGCAACGAAGCTAACGCTTTATCAGAATCGACCAACACCTCCATCGTCGGCAAGTGGCAATACGGAGACCAAGAGCTAACCAACGCCGGCGCGAACTTCATCTATACCTTTAACACGGATGGCACGGGTAATTATAACGCCGCTGGTACGGATATGAAATTCACTTATACGACCAACGGCAACAAAATTTCCATCGTTTATGACGGGGGTGGTACATTCGACACCGAGTACGAAATTAATGGCGATACTCTAAACGTCAAAGATTCCGGCGGAAACGACACTCTCTACAAGAAAGTAAAATAATCGTCAGCAACCCCCTGGTAAATCTTCCCAGAATCGCGAAAATATGTTATAATCACCTCAGTAGAGTTGATTTTGGCTGTAAAGCGTTTTCGCATAAGTAACTAGAAACTTGTACTTTTAAAAGGAGGGAAGCCATGCCTAAATGGAATTGGAACAAAATCAAAAGCGGCAAAGTCCGCGATATCTACGAATGTAGCGACGGGAAGCGCATCGCGCTGGTCGCTTCGGACCGAGTTTCGGCGTTCGACAAAGTTCTCCCGAACGGGATCCTTGGCAAGGGGAAGATTCTGACAAAAATGTCCGCTTTCTGGTTCGAGCTGACAAAAGACGACGCGAAAAACGCGTTCATAACTACAGATATGAGCGGCGAGCCGTTTTTTAGCCGGCCGGAATTCGAAGGCCGCGTCACGATCATGAAAAAGCTGAGAATGCTTCCGATCGAGGCGATCGTCAGGGGTTATATTACCGGCAGCCTGTGGAAAAGTTACCAGGAAGGCTCTCGCGAATTCTGCGGATTAGGCTTAGAAGATGGCTTGAAAAATTGCCAGGTTTTCATGGAGCCGCTGTTTACGCCGACGACCAAATCTGAAGAAGGCCACGACGAGAACATCAGTTTCGTACAGATGATCGATATTCTCGAGCAGGAAGGCTACGATTCCCCGGATACTTTGGCCGAGATGGTCCGCGCGCATTCGATTGCGCTCTACTCTATCGGTCTCCAGCACGCCCTTTCGCGGGGAATCATCCTTGCCGATACGAAGTTCGAATTCGGTGTCGACGAAGATGGCGCGTTACTGGTCGCCGATGAGCTGTTTACGCCGGACTCCAGCCGATTCTGGCCTCTGGACGAGTATACTCCGGGAAGGGATCAGCCCAGTTACGACAAGCAGATCATCCGCGACTATGTCGCCGAACATTCGGATGCGACCGAAGTCCCCCAGAGCGTTTTATACCTCGCGTTAAGGCAATACGAGCGTTGTCTCGAGGCGCTCACCAGAAAACCCGATTAACTCTACTATAGCGCTGACTTTACGGTCAGCGCTTTTCTTTTACCTTAAATTATGTTATAATTTTACAGATGAAAACTGACGATTTCGATTATTTTTTGCCAGAGGATTTGATTGCCCAGACGCCGCTAAAAGATCGCGCGAGCTCGAGACTTTTAGTCGTTGATAAAAAGTCAGGGGAGCTAGAAGACCGGCATTTTTCGGATATTTTGGACTATCTAAAGCCTGGCGACGCGTTAGTTTTGAACGAAACCAAGGTCATTCCGGCGCGCATTATTGGCGTTAAGGCCGAGACTGACGGGGCTGTCGAACTTCTGCTCTTAAAAGAGCTGGAAAACGATGTTTGGGAATGTTTAGCTCGGCCGCAAAAACGTCTGCATGAGGGAACAAAGATACTTTTCGGCAATTCTAAGGCCGAACCAGATTTAACCGCCACGGTTCTCGAAACCCTAGACGAAGGTTTGACGCGCATCAAATTCGATTATACGGGGATTTTTCTAGAAATTTTAGAGAAACTTGGAATAATGCCTCTCCCGCCATATATTCATGAGCAGTTAAAAGATCAAAATCGCTATCAGACAGTCTATGCTAAAAACTTGGGCTCCGCCGCCGCCCCGACCGCTGGCTTACATTTCACTCCGGAGCTCTTAAAAGCCGCCGAGAAAAAAGGCGTAAAAATCATTAAGATTACTCTCCACGTCGGACTTGGCACTTTCCGCCCAGTTAATGTTGAGGACGTGACGAAGCATAAAATGCATACTGAGGCTTATGAGATTTCTGAGCCCGCCGCCGCCGAAATCTGCGCCGTAAAAAAATCCGGCGGTCGCATTTTTGCTGTCGGGACGACTACCGTTCGTACGCTTGAAACTGTGGCCGAAAAGTTCCGCGGCGAAGTCCGCGCCGCCCGTGGCGAAACTGACATTTTTATCTATCCCGGGTTCAAATTCAAAGTTGTCGATGGCCTGATTACGAATTTCCACCTCCCGAAATCTACTTTAATCATGCTCGTTTCCGCTTTCGCTGGGAAAGATTTGATTTTCAAGGCTTACGAACACGCCGTCTCTGAAAAATACCGCTTTTTTAGCTTCGGCGATGCGATGCTGATTACAGAGGAGGAAAAATGAAAGTAAAATATGAGCTAATTCATAAAGATAAACAGACCGGCGCAAGATACGGCAAGGCGATTTTTACCGACGAAAACGGCAAAGTTCTCCAGGAATATGAAACCCCGATGTTCATGCCGGTCGGAACTCAGGCCACGGTTAAAACCTTGAGCCCCGAGCAGGTCAAAGAAACCGGCGCCGGGATTATTCTCGCGAATACCTACCATCTTTGGCTCCGCCCGACACCTGAAATCGTCGAAAAGGCCGGCGGCCTACATGAATTCATGAACTGGTCTGGCCCGATTCTGACCGATTCTGGCGGTTATCAGGTTTTTTCACTGGCGCATAATAAAAAGAAAGACATCACCGAAGAGGGCGTCCATTTTAAATCTGAACTAGACGGCCGCAAATTATTCCTCACCCCTGAAGAATCCATCCGCATCCAAAATACGCTTGGCGCAGATATTATCATGAGTTTCGACGAATGCCCGCCGGCCTCCGCTGATAAACGCTATCTTAAAAATAGCATCGAGCGCACGCTCCGCTGGGCTAAGCGGGGAAAAGCTGCATTTAATAATCCGGACCAGAGCCTATTCGGCATCGTCCAAGGCGGACCTTACGAGGACTTGCGCCGCTGGTCCGCCGAGGAAACCGTAAAACTCGGGTTTGACGGCTACGCGATTGGCGGCGTCGCGAACGACGACGAGTGCAAAGACGATATGTATAAGGCGATCGATTTTTCGACGCCGTATCTCCCCGAGGACAAATTGCGCTATCTCATGGGCGTGGGCGAGCCGGTCGATCTTTTAGAAAGCGTCAGGCGCGGCGTCGACATCTTCGATTGTGTTTCGCCGACCCGGCTCGCCCGCCACGGCAACGCCCTCGTCCCCGGCGTTCGCGACGCCGGCATCTCTGGCCTGAAGGAAAATCGCATTAATCTGAAAAATGCGCGGTTTGCCGAAGATTTCACCCCAGTCGATCCGGACTGCGACTGTTACGCCTGCAAAAATTATACTCGCGCCTACGTCCATCATCTCGTAAAATGCGACGAACAATTCGGCGCCTCGCTTCTTAGTATTCATAATATCAGATTCTTAATTCGCCTGACCGAACAGATGCGCGAGGCGATTAAAGAAGATCGCTTCGCCGATTTCATTGACGAATTCTGCCAGAGATGATAAAATTAAATGTGTGCCGCGATAGCTCAGTTGGTAGAGCAGCCGCCTTGTAAGCGGCAGGTCATCGGTTCAAGCCCGATTCGCGGCTCCATTTTACAAATTCCCTAATCTGTGATAAAATAGGATTAATATGGCAAAGAAAAGTAATACTAAGCGCAAATTAGTTGGGCTCGTCTCTGAGGAGTCTGGTATTCGTGCATACTACACGAAGAAAAATACCCAGAATACTCCTGATAAGCTGACGCTTAAGAAGTACGACCCGGTTCTTAGGAAACACGTTGTCTTCACCGAGACGAAGAAAAATCTCGGCCGAAACGAAGTTAAAGAGAAGAAGCGCTAATAACCCAAGAAAATCGCCCCGAAAGGGGCGTTTTTTGTCTTTTAGCTTGCGTTTTTTCCGGCAGTTGTGTATAATTAGAAATGGAACAATCATTTTAGAATAGTACTTGCGGTTTTATCGTCTTTAAAAATGGTGCCATCTGGCGCGGTGTCCTTTACGCTCGGCAACACTTACAGGATTAGCTTCACGAAGACAAATATTAGCAGTCCAAGCTCAAGCTACGTCGACGTCGCTTATGGCGGTTCCACCACCGTTACCGTAACGCCAAGCTCCGGCTATTACCTAAGTGGCTTCTCTGGCTGTCCAAGCGGTTGGAGCTGTACGGGCGTCTCTACCGGTACTTCCTATACCGGGAACCAGACCTTAACCCTAACGAACAATAGCTCCGTGAATACTGGGACGATTACCTTGACCGGTACTATCTCACACGTGTATACCTGCACAAGCCCTTGGAATGGTGACGCGGGTAGCACTCACACATATAGCGGCGTACAATATATCTGTTTACTAGATGGGCATTGGTGGACGAAAAATAGCCAAGGAGCAACAAATAATCGTAGCGAGGCCATTAAATTGTGTCCTTCCAGTACAACCTTACCAGACAAAGCCGCGCTTAAAGCTTTGGTGTCCAAGTATTCTTTCGGCGGACTCAATGATGTAACTGGGTGGAGTGGAACGTTCTGGAGCTCTACGGAGTACGGTAGCACTAATTGTCATCCGGACTTATTCGTATCGACGAAAACTGCCACTGTAGACGACACTAGTATTTGCCCTAATGGAGCAAGCTCCTACAAAGTAGTCTGCTACCGCTAGCCAAAAACCACTAGCCAAATCCTAAGCGTTTATGCTATAATAAGCATAAATGGGAAGTGTCATTAGAAAACATAAACTATTATTCGCGGTTTTGTATCTTTTTGCGCTCGCCGCATATCTCCTAGTCGGGTTCCAGCCTTCCATGTCTTCCGCCGCCGAAGAAACTGCCCAAGGTCGCCTGATCATTAATTCTATCAGCCTTTCCACGCCGGTCCAACCAGTCGAGCTAAAAGATCGCACCCTCGATGTCCCAGACGAAATCGCCGGCAGTTTTTCCGAACATGAAAATAAAATTTTTCTCTTTGGCCATTCCGCTACTGTCTTCAAAAACCTGAAAAATGTCAAATTCGGCGACATCGTCGACTATGGCGACCATTCCTATAAAATCATAAACATCGAAACTCGCAAAAAATCCGAAATTTCTATGTTAAGCATTCTCAAATCTGAAGAAAAAGACACAGTCGTTCTCATGACTTGTTCCGGCGAAAATCTAGGAAACGGCGATTTCTCCCATCGTTTGATCATCACCGCTGAAGCCGTCTAAGCCGCCGAGTCGCCAGCCGTCTAAGCCGCGCCAGAAAGCCTTTTCAGTCTAACCGCGAACCCGCCGCCAGCCGCCATCCAAATGTCTAGATAATCTCGCGAAGTAACTTTTCGGCTCTCGATCATAATCGAAAGTTGGTTGTCGCGATAATGCGCCGTGTCGCCGTCGCGATAAATCTGCGCCTCGTACGAAGCCCCCTCCTCTAGAAAGTTCAAAGATAGCCGAACGCGTCTTGCCGCCTCGTTTGTCACGCCGCCGATGTACCAATCAAGCCCGCCCCGCTCCTGTCTAGCAACGACGTAATATTCGCCAATCCGCCCGAGCAGCGGCAAGGTCCGTTCCCAAGAAACCGGTACGTCGCGAATAAACTGGTAAGCCGCAGGGAATTGCTTTTCATAAAACTTTGGCCGGTCCGCCGCCATCTGCATCCCCGAAAAAATCGTGACGTAATACGCCAGCTGACGCGCGAGGGTTGTCGCGATGCGCTTCGTGAAATTCGTGATGTCAAAAATCCCGCTCGTATAATCCATCCCGCCCGAAAGTAGTCTAGTAAACGGAATAATCGTCGTATGCGACGGCGAAAGCGCTCCGCCCTCGTACTCCTGCCCTCGCGCCCCCTCGCGCGTCAGCAAATTCGGAAAAGTCCGCTCGATCCCGGTCCCCTTAATCGGCTCGTGAATATCTAGCATAATATGATATTTCGCCGCGAGCTCAACGGTCTTCTGATAATGTAAAACCCCGATCTGGGAATGATGAT
The DNA here is from genome assembly GCA_017404725.1 of Candidatus Saccharimonadota bacterium. Lineage (GTDB taxonomy): Bacteria > Patescibacteriota > Saccharimonadia > Saccharimonadales > Saccharimonadaceae > Nanosyncoccus. Next base: position 14,371 of record JAFRBS010000007.1, read on the forward strand.
ATTCTTTTCGTCCTTGGATCGTCATCATCGAGCCGGCATACCCTGGCTTAATATAATGGACGTTATGGTCAGTATAATATTTGTACGCCTCCTCGAGCTGGCGCTCATAGTTATCAACAAACCCAACCGTCTCGTGATGCCCAACTAGCTCAACGCCCTTAGCAGTAGCATATTCCGAAACCGCGTCCATATCAAAATCGTCCATCGGCTTAGTAAAGCTAGTCGTATTCCCATTTTGAAGCCAGTCGCCTTCCCAGCCATTGTTCCACCCCTCGATCAAAAGCCCAGAAATCCCGAGACGCACGCAGGCATCGATATATTCTTTCGTATGCTCAGTCGTCGCGCCATGCCGCGGCCCCGGCGCCCAAGTCCATTCGCCGACGAACATTGCCCACCAAATCCCCATGAATTTTAAAGGCCGGACCCAAGAAAAATCTTCGCGCGGCGGGTCGTTCAGGTTCAGAATCATCCGGTTCACGGTCAGATCCATCGCCGTGTCCGCGATCATAATCACGCGCCAAGGCGTATTAAACGGTAGCTCGACGTAAGCCTTCATCCCGTCCGAAAGCGGCGTGATGTCCGACATTAGCGCGTGGTTTCGATTCAGCTTCAGCGTCATCGAACCATAATTATATAGTGCCGCCTCATGAAGCGACAGAAAATGCCCCGTCGGAGTTTCGATCGTGAGCGGCGTATGTACAGAATGGTCCAGCTCGTATACCGGGTTACAACTATAATTATATTCATACCGATCCGGCTGGTACGCTGGAATATGCCAAGCCAGCGCGTTATTGTCGACCTTAAATTCGGTCAGCTCCTCCGAAATCGCCAAATCCTGGAATTCTGGCTGCGGCGGAATTTCGTAACGAAAGGCCACGCCATCCGAAAAAACTCTCAGCCGCAGAGTAAATAGGCGTTTTTTGTCGGTCGTCTCAGAAATATAAAGCGCAATTTCGCGATAATTATTCCGAATTTCGCGCGCTTCGCCCCAAACTGTTTCCCAGGTCTCGTCAAAATCTTTTTCGCGCGCCCGGACGATGCTCAAATTCCTAAGCAGCGGCTTTTCGCCACGCAGCGCCAACCCTACCGCCGAATCGTCGACGAGCAATTTTCCGTCTTTCTTAACGCTATAAAAAATCTGCCCACCTTTTAATTGTATTCTGACTGCGATACGATTATCGGGGGAAAATATCTCGTGCTCATATTCTAGTAATGGTTTCTTATGCCAGAAGAATATTCGCTTTAACCATGAGAAGAATCCCATATATATAATATATCACAAAAGTGTTATAATAGAACTATGGTTATCGGCAGAAAACGCAAAAAATCTCGAATTGTCATTCCCATAGTCGCCCTAATCGTTGCCGCCGGCGCCGCTTTCGGCGTTCTATTTTTCGGCGAGAAACTCGGATTGTTTAAAAACGGCGAAATGCGATATGGCGAAAACTTATCCGCAGAAGAAAAATCTTGGCTTTCCGAAATTGTCCCGGAGGGCAAAAAGTTTTCCGAAGATTTTACCGTCGACGCAAATTTTATCGAAGTCGCTCCGACAAAAAATACCGAAATTTTGGCCGATATTTTCGTCCCAGTCACGGATTTTTATAGCGAAAAAGCCGACATAGAAAATTCCGAATTTACGGCTTTATCTCCTGAAACTAAATCCGGCGAAGTTGAGCTGACTTCTATTAACGACTTAAGTCCAGAGAAGAAATTGCTCTCCGTTGATGGAAAATACTATCTTGACGATTTTGAAAATGGCGCGAAGTATCGTGTAATTACTTTCGATAAAGAAAATGCAGAAACTACGGAGATTATCGAAAAACTAAAAGAAAAAATGTCGACTTTCCCAGAAAAATCGGAGATTTTAACGATTAATCAGACCGGCGTTACCGCGCTGACTAGGAAATTACAGACGAAATTGAACGAAACCGGCGACGGTGCTTATTTTGCCGAAAAAATCAAAGACTTCTTAAGCAGTACCGACCTAACTCATATTTCCAATGAAGTCTCCTTCGCGGATAACTGTAAAACCGATTCCGCAACGACCACGCTTTGTGCCGATCCGCGCATGATGAGGACGATCGAGGCCATCGGCACGGACATTGTCGAGCTGACCGGAAATCATAATAACGATTGGTCGACCACGGCGAACCTAGCTACGATAAAAACTTATCATGATAAAGATATAAAAACTTTTGGTGGTGGCGAAAATGAGGAAGAGGCGAAAAAGCCGCTGGAAATCGACCAGAAAAATACGAAAATTACTTGGCTCGGTGTAAATTATTCGACTTCGACTAAAGCAAACGGCCAAGGCGCGAACGGCGATAAGCCAGGCGCGAATATTTACGACGAGGAAACCGTAAAATCGCAGATTGAAAAAGCCAAAGCGGCTGGGGATTTCGTCATCGTCGATGTTCAATTCTTTGAATGTTATAGCTATCCAGAACGGGGAACCGAAATGCCGTCTTGCGACGCGCCGATCGAAAACCAAACGAAGTTTTTCCGCCATTTGATCGACCTTGGTGCTGATACGGTTGTTGGCACTTCCGCGCACCAGCCACAGACCTACGAAATTTACGACGGAAAGCCGATTTATTACGGCATCGGCAACCTCTTCTTTGACCAAATCGCTTGGCCGGGAACGACTAGAAGCTTAGTTTTGACACATTACTTTAAGGACGGAAAACTGCTCCAAACGCGTATCTCTCCGACCGCTTATGACGCGACTTTCCAGACTGCCCTGATGGACAAAACTAACGCCGAGATTTTCCTAAAACGCTTGCTAAGGTCTAGTCCTAAAGGCAAATAAATGCTATACTAGATATATGACTTTAACTGCGAAATTAAAGAAGCGTTTTTATTTTATCGCCGCGGCTTATTTTCGCTTTTTTGCTAATTTTGCGTTCAAGCGCTGGAACCCGCGCGTAATCGCGATTACCGGCTCAGTCGGGAAGACGACCATGCTCCATCTCGTCGAAGCGGAACTTGGAAAAGAGGCGCATTATTCCCACGATGCAAACTCGGCCTTCGGCATCGCTTTCGATCTCGTCGGCCTAAGGGGTATTACCGGTAGCAAATTGCGCTGGTTCTATCTGATTGTCGCCGTGCCAATTCGTTCTATTTTCTATAAACGCACCGAGAAATACTATATGGTCGAAATCGACGGCGAGCGCCCGCACGAAACCGAATTCTTAGCGAAGTGGCTTCGTCCCGAGGTTACGATTTGGATTTCCCTCGGTCGTTCTCATGCTGTCCAGTTTGAGGGCCAGGTCAAAGATGGGACTTTTGAGAATCTGGACAAGGCGATTACCCACGAGTTCGCTATGCTCCCGCAATATACTAGAAAGAAAATTTTTATCGACGGTGATATTCCTCTGATGGTCAAATCTACCGAAAAAATCAAGAAAAAGAATTTGACAAAAGCCGAAATTGTTGCGTGCTATAAATCAGATTTGGCCGCCTACTCGGTTTATCCAAATCACGCCGATTTCGTCGTAAACGGTAACACTTTCCACTTCGAGGAGCCGATGCCGAAAGACATTGCCATCCAATTAGTAATGCTAGAAAAATTAAGTAAATACTTAAGGATTCCTCTAAAGACCGATTTTTCCGAAATCGAGATGCCGCCGGGACGAAACAGCTATTTCGAAGGTAAAAACGGACTAAAAATTATCGACAGCTCTTATAATGCCCATCTTATCAGCATGGAATCGATTCTCGGTATGGCGAAATCGCTCCATGCGCGTCATAAATGGCTAGTCATCGGCGATATGGTCGAACAAGGCTCGATTGAAAAGGAAGAACATAAAAAGCTCGCCGACTTAATCGCTGAGGCCGGCCCGGAACAAGTCATTCTCGTCGGCCGCCGCACGAAAAAATACACTGCACCGAAATTAAAAGAGCTAGGTACAAATTATATCGCAGTAGACGATCCGAAAAGCGCTTTAATGTACATCGAAAAACACGTGACCGGAAAAGAAACCATAATTTTTAAAGGCAGTCAATATCTTGAGTGGGTGATTGAAAAACTTCTGAAAAACCCAGAAGATACTAAGCGTTTGCCGCGTCGTGAGCCAGCCGCCGAGAAGCGCCGCGAGAAAAGAGGGCTAGAATAATGAAAACTCTATATATTATCCACGGCTGGACTTACACGACCGAACCCTGGACGAAGACTTTGAAATTATTGCGCGAAGATGGTTTTACGGTAAAGATGTTGAACGTCCCGGGCCTGACGACGAATAGTAAAAAAGTCTGGACGATCGATGATTATGTCGACTGGGCGAACAAAAATATCCCGGACGGCGCAGTCGCCCTGGGCCACAGTAACGGTGGACGAATTTTGTTAAATCTACTATCGAAGAACCCAGAAAAACTAAAGCACGTAATTCTGCTGGATGCCGCCGGCATTTATGAAGAATCGAAAAAACGCGACGCTGCCAGGAGAGTTTCGAAAACTTTCGCGCCGCTAAAACGCGTAAAGCTTTTCCGTAAAGTCTACCATAAGCTCCTCGGTGCTTCTGATTATGATCGCGCTCCGGAAAATATGAAGCAGACGCTCACGAATATGTTGACCAGTGATAAGAAGCTAGATTTCTCCAAAATCAATACCCCGGCTACGATCCTTTGGGGAAAGCAGGACACGGTTACTCCGCCGCACCAGGCTGAGAAGATGCACGAGCTTCTAAAAAACAGCGAGCTGAGTTTTTACGAAAACTGGACTCATGCTCCATACATTTCCGATCCGTCTGGTCTCGCCCGCGCCATTGCTAAAGTTATGAAAGGGATTAAATAATGCACTTTCTAGGTCGCGCGGCGAATTATAAAGGCTCGGAAATTTTAAAACATACTTTTGCTTTCGGGACTAAGAAAGATTCCGAACAGCTTCGCGCTTATCTCGCCGCGCATTATGGTACGACGCTCGATCATGTCGCACTCTATCATAACGGCCGCTCGGCGCTCACCGTCGCTATGCGAAATCTAGTCCCCGAAAAATCCGAGGTAATTATTACCGGCTTTACTTGTTTTGCCGTCGTTCAGGCGGTTCGCGCCGCGCGTTGTGTGCCAGTTTATGCTGACATCGACCGCGAAACTTTGAACTTTGGCAAAGACCAACTTTTAGATGCCTTAAAAAATCATAAAGACGCGAAAGCTGTCATTGTCCAAAACACCATGGGCATTCCTGTTGATATTACAGAAATTGAAGAAATTTGTAATAAACTTGGATTAATCTTGATTGAAGACCTAGCCCATTGTACCGGCGTACGCTATCCGGATGGCCGCGAAGTCGGCACGGTCGGTCGCGCCGCGGCTTTGTCTTTCGGGAAAGGTAAATCGATCGACACGATTTCTGGCGGCGCCGTAGTTTTCAACGACGAAAATGATAAACCAGTCAAACAGCCGGAGAAAAAACCGTTTTTCTCGGAAACTTTGGCGGACCGCTGGTACCCGTTCCACGGTCGGATGATTCGCACTTTCTCTTATCTCGGACTTGGCAAAGTTCTGACCGGTGTGCTGTTAAAACTCGGTTGTATCGAACGTTCTGCGGACTCGCGCCTTTCGACGACGACGCGCCTAACCCACTGGCAGGCAAAATTAGTTCTAGAAAAATTCCAGAAATTGCCAAAAACTGGACGAAAACCCCTTCGCGACTTTTATTTCGTCGAAGATCGCGAGGAGCTACTGAAAAGGCTTAAGAAAATCGGCTACGTTTTTGACGAGATTTGGTACGAAACTCCGGTTTCGCCGGCGAGATATTATAAGAAAGTACATTTTGATGAAAAAGCCTGCCCGAATGCGAAAAAAGTTGCCGAAGAGATTATTAACATTCCGACGTATTATAAAAAGTCCGAGTTAACCCCGGCGTATAAAGTAATTAAGGAGTACATGGTCGATGAAGAAGACTAATCCCGAAGACATGGCAAATTTTCTTCAGTCCGCGGAGTGGGCGAAGATGAACGCGAGAATTGGCCATAAAGTTATCGAGCGCGAGTACGGCATCAATACTAAAGTGTATATGTTCGTAAAAGATGCCAAGCGTGGCCGGTACCTAGAAATTCCGGGCGGACCGTTAATTGATTGGTCAGATAAAAAGACCGTTACGAAGGTTTTTGATGACATCAAGAAAATCGCGAAGGATGAAGGTTGCGTTTTTGTACGCTTGCGTCCGCAACTTTTTGATACGCCAGAAAATCGCGAAATCTTAAAAGCCGAGGGCTGTCGAATTGCTCCGATGCATCTTGCCGCCGAGCATACGGTAATTATCGACCTTGACAAAGACGAAGAAACATTGCTTGCTAATATGCGTCGCCAGACGCGCTACGAGGTTCGTCGCTCGATTAAGCAGAATATTAAAGTTGAAAGTGGCAATTCAGAGAAACTATTTAGAGAATTTCACAAAGTCCAAGCCGAAACTGCCGCGCGTCAGAATTTCGTTCCGCCTAGCGAAAAGGATTTACTTGCTGAGCGTGAAGCTTTTGGTGAGAACGCGGTAATTTATGTCGCGAAGACCGAAGAAGGCGAGCCAATCGCCTACGGGCTAATTCTAAAAGGCGGTATCGAGGCGGATTATTTCGAGGCCGCCTCGACCGAACTGAATCGCCGGCTCCCAGGTGCTTACGCGCTCCAATGGCAAGTCATGCGCGATCTGAAAAAAGAAGGGTATAAACGGTATAATCTCTGGGGCATCGCTCCGCCAAACCAGCCGCACCATCGTTACGCCGGCGTTACGACTTTTAAGACCGGCTTCGGCGGCGAAAATGTGACTTTCGTCCCAGCCCAAGACATCGTCATCAACCGTGCTAAATACCTGCTCGATCTCGCCGTAGAAACTGCTAGAAAGAAAAAACGCCACTTGGCATAATATTGACAAAGAAAGGAAAATATGTCTAAATATAAAATCATCACCGCGACCGATAAAAAAGCTTGGGACAAATTCGTAACTTCCCATCCCGAAGCCAATTTTCTCCAATCTTGGGACTTTTACGAGTTCCACGAAAGCCGCGGGCTAGAAGTTGTCCGGCGCATCGTATTAGAAGAAGGCGCAAAAAGTCGTCCGAAAATCGTGGCGGCTTACGCCGGCGTGGTTGAAACAGCCAAGCGTGGTCGTCATCTCGCGATTGCCGGCGGTCCGATTTTAGACTGGTCAAAGAAGTCGTTAGTTAAGCGCGTTTTTGAAGACATCCATTTTCAGGGCGAGAAAAATGACTGCGTTTTTGTGCGTGTCCGACCGCAACTTGAACTTTCCGAAAAGTCCCAGAAATTATTCCGCGACTTGGGGCTTAAAAAAGCTCCGATGTATCTTTCGGTTGAATATGCTGGGATTTTAGACTTAACGAAATCCGAAGATGAACTTCTAGCCGGTATGCGTCAGAGGCTTCGCCGAGCTTTGCGTAAAGCCGCGAAAAACAATATCACCGTTGAAACTTCGACTGACCCGAAAGACATTCATACTTTTTATGAAATCCAGCTCCAGACCGCGAAGCGTCACGATTTCGTCAGTTTCTCTGAAGATTTTCTGACGAAACAGTTCAAGGCTTTCGCGCCAAACGGCGAGGCAGTACTCTATACCGCGAAACACGATGGCGAAATCTTGGCGCAGAATTTTATGATTTTTTACGGCAACGAGGCTTCGTATCATTATGGCGTATCTTCTGAACTTGGTACTAAACTTTCTGGCGCCCCGCTCCTGCATATGCAGGCCATGCGCGATGCGCGCGAGCGAGGAATTAAGCGCTATAGTTTTTGGGGCATTGTTGACGAGGATGATACGAAGCACCGCTTTTATGGCGTTTCTCAGTTTAAGCGCGGTTTTGGTGTTTCTGAACTGAAATATCTCCCGGCCCACGATCTGGTTATTAAGCCTGCCGCTTACCAAAAAACGAAGCTTATCGAAACCATTCGCCGAAAATATCGCCACGTTTAATATTTAAAGCTTGCGTTTTAAAGCTTGCGTTTTTGCGAAACGTTTGTTATACTAGAGTTAGCAATCTCCAACAAAGATATGCGCAACAATATGCTCACGCAGTTTGAGTACGAAGGCTCAATTAATGCGGCCGTTCAGTAGTGTCGCATTTGCCTTGGTGAGTGTATGCACGTTTCTTTGTTGGAGAGGCTGGACGGTCGCATTTTTTGATGGCGGCCTCTGAATAAAGTAAGCACTAGGAGGTAAAATGAACTATCAAAACGTTAATAATATTAACAAAAAGTCTGCCGTGTTGGCTCACAGGCAGATACCTCTGAAAAGCGGTAGTTCATTTTACCTCCCGGTGCTTGCTTTAATTATCGGAGGTGCTTTAATTTTTTCTTTAACGCTTATGCTTTTTGCAGCTGGCGGCGCCAGCGTTTCCGCAACCTCCGCCTCTGGCAACGTCAAACTAGATACAGAAATTGCTGCTTCTATTGCCATGAAGATTGTTTCTCCTAATGATGTAAATCCAAACTGTACTCCATCAGACCTAAACGGAGATGGCGTTATAGACGAGAACGACACCTATGGCGTAGTAAACCGCTACGCTACTTCTAACGGCGCTGAAGGATCTAAGATGGTCGACACTTTCGATGGTACAACCGGCGGAGCAGATGAAGTAAACTCTAATACCTCCTGCGCTACTTTATCTATGGAACCGAATACTTATTCTAGTACCTATAGCGACGTTACCGTCTATACAAACAGCCCTAACGGCTATGCTCTTTCTGTCCGTTCCGCAGACAATGTAAGCCCTAACTTAGTAAATATAGTAGATAATACTCTATCTATCCCAGCCGGAACTCTAACTGAAGTAGATGGTACCGGATCTCAATCCGGAACCAGGGTAGTTCCTGGCGCCCAGAACCTCTGGTCTATTAAAGGCGATAGTAACAGCAACCTAGATACCTGGACCGCCGTAACCGCAGAAGACCAAACCGTTCGAGCCTACGATATGGAAACTTCTGGCGGTAGTACCACAAGAGTAACCTATGGCATCTCCTCTGGCAACAACCCCGCAGGAAGATACGCCACAACTCTAACCTATACCGCTACGATGTTTGATGGTGAAAACACTAGCGTCCCGGCAGCTTTAATCTCAGACGGTAACGGTGAAGGTCACTTTGATGTTGATACTGAAAACCTTAAAGTCCCGTATAATAGCACCAGGTCCTTTACCATCTCCATGAACCCTGGCTATTATCTTTCTAGCATTACTTGCTCTAATGGTTATACCTGCGCAGATGCAAATGGCGATCCGATCGCTACGGGCGAAGAAGTAACCGGCAGCATTATCGTCTATGTTACAAATTCCAACAAAACTGCAGATGGCACCATTGCCATCACTACCGCCCCAATCCATTATGCCGTAACAGTGAATGGCAATGCAAGTAACGCCCCTAACTCTCTCACCATCTCCCCATCCAGCCTTTCTATTCCTTATGGCTCCTCCGCTACCGCTACCGTTACCCCAGCTGCTGGCTACTACCTAGAAAGCTACGAATGTGCTAATGGCTATACGTGCGAAGCAGATACTACTACGGGTTATGTAAATAGCGCAAACGACGGCCTCTTCACTGGCATCCTCTACGAAAACGCTTACGCTACGGGAAATAGCGCCATCCATACTGGCGAAAACGCTACCGAAGCCCAAACCATTAGAATCACTAACAATTCCACTACCGCAGGCGGCACAGTCTCCTTCAAGACTGCGCTTAAATCTTATGAAGTAGCGATAACGCCAAGCATAAACGCTACTACCAGTACAAACAGCCTCAAAGTCCCATATGGCAGTAGCAAGACCTTCACGATTACGCCTAACGCTGGGTACTATCTAACAGGTATTACCTGTAGCTCAGG
>JAFRBS010000008.1 GCA_017404725.1 Candidatus Saccharimonadota bacterium
ACCAGTTATTCATTTTAGGAGTTCCATTGAGCTTAATTATTAGTTAAACTCGACTGGGCGCTCCCCTAAAACTATAGGAACGCCCGATTGTTCTCGAGCGTTCTGGACTCAATTTTGACAGTAAGGCGTTAACCCGACTGGAACGAATCGGACGTTCCATCTAGGGGTTAATCAATTAGCCACAGCGCCTAACTGTAGACCTTACTATCATTTTGATTCCAGAACAATTATTATTTTACCATGAAAACCATCAAAAATCTAGTTTTCCTACCCCAAAAAAACCTCGCCAAAAACAGCGAGGCTCGTTCTTTACGCGCGCGTTTATTTCCCTAGTAGAAATCTCTTAAACCCCGCCCGATTCTTAGCGTCCGTTTTCCTAACTAAAGCCCGTTTGAGCTCTCGGAATTTATCGCTCGAGATTTCGCCAGTCTTTTTCTGGTGCTTAAGTTTTTTAAGTTCCTGCTTATAATTTTGTATAATTTCACGGTGGTCATCAGAAAACTCACGATAAGATTTATTAGTGTCTGTGGCGAACTCAAAATCCACCTCAACACCCGTAGGTTTTACCTTAGTTTTGCCGAAAGTATTGTCGGAATCGTCCATCAGAGCAGCCTGTTCATAAGCACCCTTAACCCCCCTACCATCTGATGTTGGAAATAGTGGGTTCGTTCCGCGTTTCATACTCCTATTTTACCGCTACTAGACAATAAAGTCCAGTATAAGGCAACCATAACCCGTTAAAACACGCCTTGTAAGGCATTTAGAGCCATTTTGAGGGCGGTTTGGAGCTGAAATAGGCAAAGTATCATCTGGAAACAATAATGCCCTTAGGGAATCACCTAATAACGGGGGCGGAAAATCCAAATCAAATGGTATGTTATAAATTAGCCATAATCACTAAAAAGGAGAGATATGCCTCGAGGAAGACTAAAATTTCAACAATACTATGCGCCAAACAATTTTAAGAGAGCGATGGGCTATACGGAGCCAGACTACCTACGGGTTGCTGGGTTATATTATTCGACCGAACAAAGTCTAAAATCCAAACCATTTGGTGGCTTCCTTGTAAAAAAGGCAGACTATGTGGCAAAAACCCTTAATTGGTCCAAACCAAATGGAGAACCGGACGTAGAGAGAGCGAAAAACGCTATTTATAGAGCCTGCAAAACAAAGGGTGCAAATGGTCTCAACTACTTATACAGCGTCTCAAACAAAGATAAGATTTTCTCCGATAAAGGTGGAGCCAGAATTTTCATGTCTGGACCAAAATGGAACGATTCAGAAACCCAACAAAAACTCAAAGGTCTAGAAACCGGCTCATTTCAGACTATTGTAAGGCTCATTATGAAAACATCAACCAACTGTGGGCTACAAAATGTCACTAAAAATGATTCAACTAAACTGGCTCAAAGACTATTGGAGCAGCATTACGAGGACGAAATCCTTAAAGTCTTGGAGTATTTAGCTAGTAGTGAGTATGAAAGAAATCTACGACATGACTGGTCCACCCCTCAAATCTGCAAACTCAACCATATTGCGGAAAAGTTTTCAACATTTCAAGAATATGCAAATCGTACTAACTTCACGCTGTGGCAATAATCACTAATTTTTAACGCTAAAAAATGGCGAAAAAAGACATGGAAAACCAAGTTTTCTAGCCCAAAACACCAAAAAACGAGACCATTTTTATAAAAATTACCCCTGTAAAATAGCCCGAAATTACTACCCTATTCCCTATATTATAAATATAGTTAAAATTCCCAAAAAGAGCAGCAAGAAAAAGCAGGACATCTCCCTTAATTGAAAATCCTTAAAAATCAGTTTATAATTATTTCAATGAATAGGAATAAACAGGAGTTAATAGAGAAATTAAATGCGCAAATTCAACGCGAAATCGCCTCAGTTAAAGGCGGGATGTCCGAAGATGACAAAATACTCATAAACTCCAAAACTTTTAGAGAGGGTATAGAGTTCGGCAAAAAATATCTAGGAATCGTCAAAAGATTCAAAGAGGTGGAACCTAAAGACCCCGGCGAAATTGAGCATGCGCTACTAGAAGATTTTAACGACAACGAGAAAGAGTGGCTTAGAGACGTCATTGGCTACTATGCTAGCGCTACAATTAGGGACGCACGTCTAGATTCCCCAGAAGTTCTGGCAACGCTCATTGCCGACCACATGAATGTAGGTTCAGAATTTCACGAGTATATCAAGTGCGCTATTACTGATGAAAAACTGCCGACAAAGATAGGGGATGGACGCATTAGGGTTGTAGATGTGGTTGATGATTCTCAAGTGATTTTGAGCATAGATAGAGGTATAAAACCGCCAGTATTTCACGCAGTATGGAATGGACTGAGCAAATATATTGCTCAAGATGTTTTTACTACTAACGAAACGCTTGGGAGCTCGGTTCATGGCGAAACCGAGAGGCGAATAATTGAGGCTTGGAAAACTGGCTCCACCTATAAGCAAATCTCAGAGGAGTTTTTCCCTAACGAAGACTATATTGACACCAAAGACCGAATCGCAAAAATAGTCCAACGGTCCGGCACGAAAAGATATAAAGTTTTACGGAATAAAAAATAATTCTACCTCAGTATGGTGGACATTCTAATTATAGGAATGTCCATTTTTGACCCCTTAAAAATAGACTAAGATAGAGACATAACCGGTTATGACCAAAATAAATCAGAGAAGAAAGGAGAATATGACTAAAGAAAAAACAGAAAAAGGGACGGACAAAACCGACAAATTGCGACACACTATAAATGAGGGGGTATTGAGCGTCAAAGAGGCGGCGGGAGTATTAGGAATCAGTATCCCTACCATCTACCGATTATTTGACACCCAGTCATTAAAAAATTTTCATATTGGTCGCAGACGTTTAGTAAGTCTGCCAGCAATTAACGAGTTCATCAATAATAAAGAGAAAGGAGAAATTTAAGATGAGCAGACGAAGAACTAAAGGAGAGGGGTCAATCACCAAGCGCAAAGATGGGCGCTGGATGGCACGTTATCGCGCCACAGACGCTAATGGAGACCGTAGAACCTACGCAATCTATGCCAAAGCTAAAGAAGAAGCAGCTAAACTACTCCGTCAAAGACTCAAAGAGATTGACGATGGCGATTTTACGATTCGAGACGGCAGCACCCTAAATGGGTTTTACTCCTACTGGAAAAACGACCTCGCCCCAAATTATCTAAAAGAGACCACCATTTGGGGCTATGACATGATTTTCCAAAAGCATATCTTACCCGTATTGGGGAAAAAGCGACTTACAGACATCAACCCTATTGACATCCAAAAACTTATTACCAAAGTCAAAAAAACCACTAATTCCCCAAGACAATGTTATCACTGTCGCGACGCATTGTCATCAGTTTTGAAACGAGCACTAAAACAACGTAAGATTTACTATAATCCAGCCGCTGGAGTTGAATTGCCGAAATATAAGAAAAAAGAGAAAGTATTATGGGACTTAGATGAGCTCAGTCAATTTCTTGAGACAGCTCGAAAACATAGTAGATTCTATGTTTTATACCTACTAATGGCAAACTATGGACTTAGGATGGGAGAATCATTGGGAATCCGGTATAGTGATATCGATTTTGAAACACGCGTAAAAGATGGCTGCGGTCTGATTCACATTCGTCAACAAGTCGTGATTCTCAATTATTCACCAACGATTTCCACACCAAAGACCGAAAGCAGTATCCGTGATTTAGTTATTACAAGAGAAATCGCAGACGCGCTAACTCCCCTAATGCTAAAGAGAAACCAAAAATGCGAGTTGCTATTCCATACGTCCAACAATACCCCGATTTCTCCGTATAATCTAAGGAGAGATTTTAATCGGATTATTAAACTGGCAGGGGTAAAACACACTACTCCACACGCCCTAAGGCATTGGGCATGCACCGAAATGAACAGTTTAGGGGCTGACGGAAAAACCATCCAAAGTATTATGGGGCATAGTAGCTATAAGACCACTGCAGACATCTATGAACATACGCGTCTCGACGATAAGGCTAAAGCCTCTGCAATTCTAAGTAAACGGATTTTCTCAGCCATGGCGGTATAAAAACTACAATATGCGCCCCAACCCCCTAGAAAAATAGGGGGTTTTCTGTTATAATAGATTTACACCTACGATAGGGAAATGGCATTTTAACAGGGCGTGTGCCCGTAGCTTAACGGATAAAGCCCCGGTCTTCGGAACCGGTAATGCGGGTTCGATTCCTGCCGGGCATACCACGAAAAATGGGCGATAGTGTGTCAAAATTGTGCGTCAAAGCAGTTTTATCAACATTTAATCGACCATATTACCCCAGTTATTTTAGCCAAAATGAATCCATTGAGACCGTATCTTCGGAACAAGGGGTCGTGGGTTCGAATCCCCCCGGCGGTACCACGGTAGGAAGCGAGCAAAAGAAAAAGCTCGCTTTTTCTTTTGCGAGCTGACGCCCCGTGGAAGGAAATTTGCGTAAGCAAATTTCCTACCACGAGCATTTGTGCTATAATAGATATAACCCACCTCACACAAGGGATTAAAAGGGCATCAACAAAAGGGCATCAAATCTAGAAAATGGACGAACAAGAAATCCAGCAAAAACGACGTGAGAACGAAGAGCAAGCGACGAGAAGTCGCGCTCGGATTTTGGGCTTCCCATATCTTGATACTCGCGGTTTTGAAGACACCATTCCGCTCGTTAACGGCGTTCTCGATAAAGCGGACATGCATAAAAACTTCATCATCCCGATCCAAAAAGGCGAAAACGGTGAGCATTACCAGTTTATCATCACTTCCCAGGCCCCGCGCAGCGTGCTCGAAAAAATGCGCAAAGAGTACGAAGATCGCGGCGAGCGCGTCGATTTCTTCCTCGTCAGCAATTCCGCCTACCAGGTTTTTATGTTGCGCCATGACCCGCCCCAGGAAGTTCATTACGACGACATTAAAATCGCCGACGAAGGCGACTCCGAAACCATCGAATCCGTTAGTAAGACTCTCGAATCCGTCTCGACCGAAAGGGTTTTCGACTTCCTTCTAGACCAAGCGGATAAGCTCGGCGCTTCCGATATTCATATTGAAAATCTAAGAAACGAAATCCGCATTCGCATGCGCGTCGATGGCATCCTCCACCCCGTCGCGAACCTAAGTCGCGACCGCTACCGCATCTTAATGGGTGAGCTTTCGAGTCGCGCTGGCGTTTCGACCGCCGCGAACACGCCGCAATCTGGTCATATGCAAAAAGACATTTTCGTCAATGGCTCGTCGCATCTCTTAAATCTCCGTGTCGAAACCGTCCCGACTATGTATGGCCAAGACGCCGTGCTCCGTCTTTTTAACTTCGACGAAAGCCTTCTTAACCTCGATCTTCTCGGCCTCGCCGACGAGGAACGCACCGAAATTAACGAGGTCATTAAGCATCCGCGCGGGCTGGTTCTCATGGTCGGTCCTACTGGTTCTGGTAAATCGACGACGCTTTATTCGATTCTGAACGCTCTGAACACGACCGATCGCAAAATCATCACGCTTGAGGATCCGGTCGAGTATGGCATCACCGGCATTTCCCAGATTCCGATCGACACGACTGGCGGCCAAAGTTTCGCCGACGGGTTAAGATCAGTCCTGCGTCTCGACCCAGACGTCGTCATGGTCGGCGAGATTCGCGATGGCGATACCGCGAAGACCGCGATCCAGGCCTCGATTACCGGCCACCTCGTCTTAAGTTCTTTCCACGCGAACTCGACTTCCGCCGCCTTCTCGCGTATGATTGATCTTATCGGCACAAACCCAATTTTCGCGAGCTCGATTCGCTTAGTTATTGCCCAGCGCCTCGTCCGAAAACTTTCCGATACAAAAGAAGCCTACGAGCCAGACGAAGCTACGAAAAATTATATTCGCGAAGCCTTCGAAGGCGTCTCTGAGGAATTGCTAAAAAAGCACGATATCGACCTCGATAACCTCACGCTTTATAAGCCAGTTCCAGACGGTGCAGACGATCCGTTTGGCTATAAAGGCCGCACGGTTATTATGGAACAGCTGCTCGTTTCCGACGAAATTCAGAAGTTTATCAAAGGCGACGTCGCCGACATCGATACGAAGACGATCAAAAAAACCGCGAAGGGCCTCGGCATGTTGACCCTAGAACAAAAGGGCATTATCGCCGCTCTCCACGGCGACACCACGCTCGACGAAGTTTCCCGTGTAATTTAGCAGTCTTGTTTACCCCTTGGGCCGTTCCAAGACTGCGTTAGCAGTCTTGTTTACCCCTTGGGCCGTTCCAAGACTGCGTTAGCAGTCTTGACGAAAGAGTGCTAAAAGCGTATAATAAAACTATGAATATTACGAAGCGTCAGCAGGAAATTCTCTTCGCTATCATTGAAGAATACGCTGAGATTGCCGCGCCGGTTGGCTCAGTGACTTTGGCGAAACTTTTTGACGTTTCTTCCGCGACGATTCGCACGGAAATGGCGAAACTCGAGGAGGCTGGCCTAATCGCCCAGCCGCATACTTCCGCTGGCCGCATCCCGACCGACGCCGGCTACCGTTTTTATGTTAACTCCCTGACTGAAAATTCCGCCGACAATTTCGAAAATGAGCTAGCCCCGACGCATTTGCTCGAGGACAAAACTCTCGGCCGTAACACCCATGCCCTCGAAATTCGCGTTTCTTCTCAGTCGCGCGCCGACCACGCAATCAGAAGCGCCGTCGATTCGCTTGTCGACCTGACCGGGAACCTCGGCCTCGCCACGATCGGCGACCAGCTCTATCTTTCCGGTATGTCGCGCCTCTTTACCCAGCCAGAATTTAGCGACACCGCGCGCGTCCAAAGCGTCGCGAACCTCTTAGATAACCTCGAACCTTGGCTAAAAGAAGCTGCTCCCGGCGAGCCACTAAACATTTTCATCGGCCAAGAAAACCCAATCGGCAAATCTTCCGGAGTGTCCTTGATTATCAGCAAATTCCGCTCGCCATATTCAGATAAAAGTTACATCGGCGTTCTCGGCCCGACGCGCCAGAATTACGTTCGCGTGATGTCGCTCGTCCGCCGCGCCGGTAATATGCTCGAGGAGGTCCTATGAGTAAAATCACCGAACTAACAAACGATCTTCAGCGTACTCGCGCCGATTTTGAAAACTACCGCAAACAGATGGACATCCAAAAAGCCCAGACTGCGAATTTCGCAAAGTTGGAAACCGTAAAGAAATTTCTCCCGCTCCTAGACGACATCTCTCGCGCGATCGCCGCGACGCCTGAATTAAAGCCGCTCGAAAAAACCCTCGAAAAACAGCTAACCGAATTAAAACTCGAGAAAATCAAAGCCGACCCCGGGACGCCGTTCAACCCGGATCTTCACGACGCTGTCACGATGGAAGAGGGCGAGGGCGACCAGGAAGTCATAGAAGAAGTCCTCCGCGACGGCTACCTTTACGAGGGCGAAACTCTGCGTCCCGCTATGGTCAAAGTCACGACAAAGTAGTATAATATATACTATGCACGGGTTGGGCAACATCGACTATGAAAAAATCAATCGCCGCGTGAAAATTTGCGACTATCTTGTTGTCGCGCAGCTTTTTTTGCAAGATAATTTTTTGCTAGAACGCCCGCTTGAGCCGAAAGATATTAAGCCGCGCCTGCTTGGCCATTGGGGAACTTGCCACGGAATCAACGTCGTTTATGCGAGTTTGAAAGCCGCGCTCGGCGATGAGGCAGAATTTGTCCTCGGCCCAGGTCACGGTTTTCCAGCGCTCCAGGCTAACTTATTTATCGACGGCGAACTTGAAAAAGTAGATAAGCACGCTACGCGCGACGAAAAAGGCTTAGCCTATATTTGTAAAAGTTTTTCTTGGCCAAGCGGCGCTCCATCCCACGCCAGCCCGGCGACTCCTGGCGTAATTTGTGAGGGCGGCGAACTCGGCTACGCTTTAGCTAGCGGCTACGGCCTCGCGCTCGGTCATCCTGAAAAAACCGTGGCCGTCCTAATCGGTGACGGCGAACTCGAAACCGCGACTGCGCTAGCTAGCTTAAATCTCGTAAAACTGCTCGGCAGTCATAAAGCTAACGGCCGCGTCATTCCGATTCTACATCTTAACGGCTATAAAATTTCCGGTCCGACGATTTCTGCTAGAAAATCCGAGAGGGAACTAGCCCAGCAAATTCGTGGCTTCGGCTACACGCCGATCGAAGCTACGGAAGAAAATCTCGCCGAAAAGCTTAGGACTGACGTAAAACATCCGTTTATTATTTTCCGCTCCGAAAAAGGCGAGGGCGGGCCGATTCGTTTTAACGGCAAAAAAATCGCTGACAACTTCCTCTCGCATCAAATCCCGCTAAAGAACGCCAAACTCGACATCAAAGAACTAAAAACTCTAGAAAAATGGCTGAAGTCTTACGACTTCAAGTTGGAGGATATAAGATGAGAAAAATGCCAGAAATAGTTAAGGAGCCAGGGAAGAATAGATTTTCCAGCGCCGAGCGCATCGGCGAACTCCTAGCCGACAAAATCAAAAAAGACGACCATTTCTATTTCTTCTCCCCAGACGAAACGACCAGCAACAAACTCGACGCCGTTTTCGCCGTAACCGATCGCGCGTGGGATTTGCCAGAAAAACCATGGGATCTTCCTGAAGACGAGAACGGTCGCATTATCGAGCTGCTTTCCGAGAACATTCTCTTCGCGACCATGTCTGGCCACGTCCTCGGCAACCGCGAGCCAGCGATGATGGCGAGCTACGAGGCCTTTTATAATGTCATTACATCCCAAATTATTCAGCATCTTAAATTTCTAAAACAAGCCGAAAAAGTCGACTGGCAGAAGAAATACCCGGCGATAAACTTACTCTCGACTAGCACTTGCTGGCGCCAAGATCATAACGGCTTTACGCATCAATCTCCAGCTCTAATCTCGACCTTACTCAGTATTCCGAACGCAAAAGCGAACTGTATTTTTCCAGTCGACGACGTCGCCGCGAGCGCCACTTTCGACTACATGTTAAAGTCCCAAAATGTTGTAAATCTTACAACATTTAATAAGACGAACGAGCCGCGCTGGATCGACATTCATCACGCTAAGTTCCAGTTTGAAAATGGCGGCGCTAGTCTCTTCGGCTTTGCCTCCGACGAAAATCCAGATTACGTTTTCACCGCCGCCGGCGACATCCCAACTCGCGAGGCTCTCTACGCGATAAACATCCTAAAAGAAGATATTCCAGGAATTAGGCTCCGCTTTGTCGGTATTAACTCCCTAACTTATAACGCGATCGGTACCTGCGACAATAAACTTAGCCAGCAGAAATTTGATGAACTGTTCGGTCAAGAAAAGCCGATTATCGCGAATTTCCACGGTTATCCAGAAACTCTAAAAATCATTCTAGAAAAATATACCGACCAGTACCGCCTAAGGGTTCATGGTTTCATGGAAGAGGGTACGACGACCACGCCGTTTGAGATGCTAAACTTGAACCACGCTTCGCGTTATGACCTCGCGCTCGAAGTCGCGAAGATGATGAATCGCTACGATTTAATAGAAAAATACCAGAGTATTTTAATCGCAAATTATGCCCATGCGAGCGAATTTGGTGAAGATTTGCCCGAACTTATGGTAGAATAGAAAATATGGAATTATTTATTTTGATTATCATCCTTCTCATTTTGGCGGAGACGACGACGCTTTTAATAAGAAACTTCCTAAAAAATCCGATTACGAAAAACGGCAGGCCTCGCCGCAAAGTTTTCGTCGATACTTCCGCCTTAATTGACGGCCGGATTTTAAACGTCGCGAAGACTGGCTTTATTGCCGATGATTTCATCATCACGCGCAGCGTGCTCCATGAGCTCCAGCTTCTCGCCGACAGCAAATCTTCCGAAAAACGTACGCGCGCCCGCCTCGGGTTCGAAACGGCGAAAGAACTCGAACGCGTAGTCTACTTAGACGTCACGATTTACGAAGACGCTCTCGACCATACGCCGGTCGACGACCGCTTGATCGACCTCGCGAAAGAAAATCCCGGCTCCGCAATCTGTACGACCGATTTTAACCTTGGCAAAGTCGCCGAAGCCGCGCATATCGACGTCTTAAACGTTAATGACCTCGCGCTGAGTTTTAAAGACGCCTTTAAAAAGGGCCAAAGATTTCCGATCAAAATCGTAGAAAAGGGCAGTAACCGCGGCCAGGGTGTCGGGCACCTCGACGACGGCTCTATGGTAGTCGTAGATAAGGCCTCGAATAAAATCGGTCAAGATGTTGAAGTCGAAGTAATTCGTTTCGTCCAGAACTCTGCCGGGCGCATCGTTTTCACGAAGCTAGTTTAATTCGTTGCCGAAGAAGCAGCGGAAGCAGAGCTATTGTCGTCTACTTGGCTAGCGGTGACCTGTAGCTCGTCGCTCGCTTCGAAGCCATATCCATCCGTGACTACGACGCGCATCGTGCCCGAAGCCGTCGCCGTGACCGTAAAGTCTTTCCGCGTGACTGCTCCGCTCTCGATCGATTTATCGCCGATCGTTACGCTATAGTTCGTCAGGTTAACGCTGCCCGGGGTAATGATAACTCGGTAAGTATCGCCGGTCGTGCCGCTCTTTCTGATCGAAACCGAAGGCGCCGAGTATGTGCAGTCGTCCTCGACCTCGCGATTATAAGGCTCCGGAACATCCCAGACTTCTTGGTCCGTAATCGGATCGAGCGTCTTCGTCGCCTCGATCGAAATCTTAAATCGCTCATCAGTACACTCGGTCGCGAGAGTATGGGTATATTTATTAAACATCAGGCTAACTTTCTGGACACCCGAGTTCTTCGAGTTATACCAGCTTGGCCAAATATCTGTTTGGCCATTAATCGTCAAAGTCTGAATTCCGTTCGGACGAGCAATCGCCTGATTCTTCGTCCAGCGACCTTCCGGTTCGTAAATTTCCGTATGTACCGGGCCCATGTAATCATGAATCACGCGCCGCACAACGGTCTTATCGGAACTTCTCAGCCCGCTACCATCATGGTTACCAGACCAAACTACTGTCGCTACCGACGGGGAATAACTAGCTAGCCAAGAGTCCTTTGCGGTCGAGCTCTTTACGGTTGTCGTCGTACCAGATTTTGTCGCCGTCCAGACGTTCGGAATTACGAAACCGTAACCGTTCGCCATCGCCGACCCGAAGGTCATCGTACGCGCCGCCGGATCATGGAGAATGTCGGAGACCATGTACGCGACCTGGTCGTCGACCACGCGTTCGCCCTCAGAATCTTCCCATTTTTCAATCGTCTCGCCAGACGAATTCTTTAGCTCGAGCACATAGGTCAGATCTTTGCGAACGCCGCCGCGCGCGAGCGACGCATACGCGTTCGCGTGTTCGATCGGCTTAACCGCACAACCCGAACCAATCGCCGCCGAAAGCACTGCCGGGCTGTCTTTACAATAATTCTCGTCACCGAGCTTATGCGCAATCTCGACACTATTTTCGACACCGTTAATATATAACGCTTTAACCGCGCCGATGTTCAGCGAGTTGCCGAGCGAAGTTCGGATCGTGATATTACCGTAGAATTGGCCAGAAGAGTTTCGAAGCTGACATTTTCCGCTCGTATAGCCTGCGCAATAAATTCTATCGATATTCTCGTCTTTCAGAATCGACCCCGGCCCATAATTTACGCCTTCGCGCTGCATAAACAGCGGGGTATAATCTAGAATCGGCTTAATCGACGAGCCTGGCTCAAGCGGCGAAGTCGCGGCGTTGACCTGACCATAAATCTCCTTGTTCCAGTCCGCCGACCCAACCATGGCGATAACCTGCGCCGTTTCGACATCTACCGAAGCTAATGCAATATTATCGGCACCGTTCGTATAGAGATATTTCGTACCATTCGCAACGGCTTGCTCCGCGAGCTGTTGTGCGCGATAATCGAGCGACGTCTTAATCGTAAAGCCGCCCGCGCGCATCGTCTTCACGCCGTATTTTTCCTCGAGCTGCTTCTTAACTTCTAGGACAAAATGCGGCGCCTTAATATTATCATACTGTTGCTGCTCTGGCTGGACCGTACTTAAAATGTCTTCTTTCTTCGCTTCCTCAGCCTGCTCCTGGGAGATATAGCCCATTTCCGCCATTACATCGAGAGTCTTCTGCTGACGCGCGACGAGCGCTTTATTCCCAGCGGAATTATATGGGTTAAGAACGGCCGGGTTATTCGGAATCGCCGCGAGGAAGGCCGACTCCGCGAGGGTCAGGTCTTTCGCGCTTTTCTTAAAGTAAGTCTGTGCCGCACTCTCTACGCCGTTCCTACGCCCGCCGTAAGGCGACTCGTTCAGATACATGGTAATAATCTGTTCCTTGTCATACATTTTTTCAACTTCAAGCGCAAGAATTGCCTCTTTAATCTTCCGCGGAATACCAGAAAGCCCACGATCTTTCGCTTCATCCGAGAAGTAAACCTGCTTAATCAGCTGCTGGGTCAGAGTCGAACCACCTTGGACCCCTTGTCCAGACAGCGTCGAAAATCCAGCGCGAATTAACGCCCAGAAATCTACCCCAGCGTGGTTATAGAAATTCTTGTCCTCGATCGCGACGGTCGCCTGGCGCATATAAGTCGCAATCTGGTCTCCCTCGACGACCAAGCGATAATCGCCGTCGCCCTTATCTTCCCAGAGCACTTCGCCGTTTCGGTCGGTATAAGTATTAACCGTCTCCGAGACCTTTAGCTCGTCGAGCTTAATCTCGTCTAGGTCCTTCTTATAATACAGGAACAAACCGCCGATCGCGATAATCGTAATCAGAATAATCGCGGCAATCGCCTTCCCTAGAGTCTTCAAGCCGCGAAGAGAAAACCAGTATTTAAATACCCGCTTCGGATGAAGATGCGCAAAAAACCGCTTCACCGGCTCTTTCGGCAAAGTCGCGAGATCTTCCGCGCGTTTCCGCGCGCGCTTGTCCCTTCGGACTCGCGATTTATATACCAGGCTCGAATAGGTCTTCATCGAAGATTTGGACCCTCTCGCCCTAGTCGCCACACTCTTTTTTGGCATTTTTCTCGCTTTCATAGATAATTTACGTGTGTTCTTCGCAGTTTTTTCCATAAACACTTCCATTATATCATATTTCCCGCAAAATCGCCATATGTTATAATATAT
Organism: Candidatus Saccharimonadota bacterium; assembly: GCA_017404725.1. Lineage (GTDB taxonomy): Bacteria > Patescibacteriota > Saccharimonadia > Saccharimonadales > Saccharimonadaceae > Nanosyncoccus. Next base: position 13,121 of record JAFRBS010000008.1, read on the forward strand.
TATATGAAGTTATCAGAAGAGCTAATCTGGCGCGGATTTCACGCCGAAACGACTATTAAAGATCCTAAATTTTTAGACGAAGGTTCGCATAAATTTTATCTTGGCGCCGACCCTTCTGCCGATTCTTTGACTATCGGTAATCTCGCCGCCTTAATGATGTGTGCCTGTTTCGAGCGCCATGGCTATAAGCCATACCTTCTCGTCGGAGGCGCGACCGGCCAAATCGGTGATCCGAAAGAAAACGGTGAGCGCGAACTAAAGCCGATCGAGGAAATTGAGCATAATAAAAAATGTATCGCCGAGCAGATGCGACGAATCGTTGGCGTTTCCGAGGTGTTTGATAATTACGACTGGTTTAAAGATATCTCCTATCTAGATTTTCTGCGCACGGTAGGGAAGAGTTTTTCTATGACTCAGCTTCTCGATCGTAAGTTTATCCAGAATCGTATCGGCGAAGGTGGCTCCGGTATCTCTTATGCCGAGTTTAGCTATACTCTGATCCAGGGCTACGATTTTTGGCATTTATATAAAGAATATGGCATCGATCTACAGATTTGCGGCGCTGATCAGTACGGTAACGCCTCCTCTGGAATTCATCTGATTCGTCGCTACGAGAACGCCGAGGCGAACGTTTGGTCCACGCCTCTGATTATTGACCCGGTTACCGGCCGAAAGTTTGGCAAATCCGAGGGGAACGCTGTTTGGCTAGCCGCTGCCGACAATGGTCAAGGTAATTTTACCCCTGTTTTCGATTTCTACCAGTTCTGGCTAAATCAGCCGGACGAGAGCGTCGAGTATTTGTTAAAGATCTATACGGTCTACGAACGCGAGAAAATTGAGGAAATTCTAAGCGAACATGCCTCTGCCCCTGAAAAACGCTTCGCCCAGAAGGCCTTAGCGCGCGGCGTAACAGAGGTCGTCCATGGCAAAGCGGCCGCAGAGGCTACCCAGAGCCTCTCTGGTAAGCTTTTCGACAAAACCGCCGTCTGGTCCGAAAACGACCTAAAAGCCGCCCAGAGCGTCTTTCCGTGCGTCAGAGAGGGCATAAGCGTCTTGGACGCGCTGGTTGAGGCCGGTTTGGCCTCCTCGAAGACCGAAGCCAGAAATTTCCTAAAATCCGGCGCAATTTCCGCCCTGACCTCTGGAAACTCCGGCGCCGAATCCATGAAAATCACCGACGAAAATACGCCCATCTCCGCCCCCGCTCTCCTAAAACGCGGCAAAAACCGCTTCGCCGCTGTGGTATAATAAAGAAAACGGAGGAAACCACTATGAAAAAAGTATTAGCTTTTGACATTGACCAAACCTTAAACATTGCGAAAACCCCGATTCCGGATGAAATCGCCGATGTTCTGATTAAATGCCTGGATCATTTCGCTATCTGCCCGATTTCTGGCCAGAAATTCGATCAGTTCCTAATCCAAATTGTCAACCGCCTAAAAGAGCGCGGCGTTACCGACGACCAGCTCAAAAATCTCCACCTTTTCGTCGCCCAAGGCACGCAATACTACCGCTACAACGGTAAAGATTGGGAGCAGGTCTACAACTACCCTCTGACCGACGAGCAGGTTGAAAAAATCGAAAATGCGATCGAAACCGCCGCCAGGGAACTAAACCTCTGGGAAGAGGACAAATTAAAGCCTGGCGATGAGATTATCGAAAACCGTCTCTCCCAGGTTACTTTTTCCGCCCTTGGCCAGACCGCTGGGACCGAGGAAAAATACGCTTGGGACCCAGATTGTAAGAAACGCGAAAAAATCGTCAAGCGCGCGAAGGAACTCGCCCCTGAATTTGAGTACGAAATCGGCGGCACGACCTCTATAAACGCCTTCACCCCCGGCATGAACAAGGAATTCGGCATGACCCACCTCTTAGAGGAACTAAACGTCGACAAAAAAGACGTCCTCTACTTCGGCGACATGACCCAGCCTGGCGGCAACGATTACCCAGTCGTCAAGATGGGCATTGACACAATCACCGTCCGAAGCCACGAAGACACCTGCTATGCCTTACAAGGTATTATAGGCATTGTGGCATAAATAAAAATCTACAAGCGCTCAAGTCCGTTCGAGAAACTATTATTTTTATGCTATAATGGGTACATGAAGACTTTCATCGTGGGCAACTGGAAGATGAACTTCACCGTTGGTGAGTCATCGATTTATCTACACAAACTCCTAAAACGCATAAAAACGGCCAGAAACCTCGAGGTCGCCGTAGCGCCGAGCCTGATCGCGCTCCAGCCTCTGTCGCTCCAGCTTGACCGCAAGAAAATCAAACTCGCCGCCCAGAACTTCTATTTCCGCGATTTCGGCGCCTTTACCGGGGAAGTTTCCATCGCCCAGCTCAGAGGTCTCGTCGATTATGCCATCGTCGGCCACTCTGAAAGAAGATACATTTTCCACGAAACCGACAAAGACATCAGAAGCAAAGTCGCCGCGGCGGTCAGGATGGGCATTACCCCTATTCTTTGCATCGGCGAAACCGCGAACGAGCGCGACTTCGGCGAAACCGAAGGTGTTTTAAAAGACCAGCTCTTAGGCGGCCTCCAAGATGTCGCGAAGGAAGACCTAGATAAAGTTATTATCGCCTATGAACCAGTCTGGGCGATCTCATCCGTAAAAGACGCCAAACTCGCGACCCCTGATGACATCGAAAAATCCGTGAAAATTATCCGAAAAAGCCTCGAGGCGAAATTCGGCAAAGAAACCGCCGATAAAATCCCGGTTCTCTACGGGGGTAGCGTGAATCCGCACAACGCCGAAGCCTACCTCAGTATAACAGGGGTGAACGGCTTGCTGATCGGCGGTGCGTCCTTGATTGCTGACCAATTTGATGATATAATAGAAATTGCTAAAAAGGTAATCGTAAAATGACGAAGAAACAAGCTCCTGCTCCAGAACCGAAGAGACCGGCGAGAAAATTGCCGTCTAGAGGCATGTACATCGATTTTGTGCCACGAAATGTTCCTGGACGTGTGTCAAGGCCAGAAAAAGCACAAGCGGCTCAGAGCGCCGCTCAGGCACCAAAAACGCCAAAAGCGGCCAAATCGCCAAAATCGCCGAAATTGTCGAAAGATCCGCAGATCGTCCGCGTTTCGCGCACCACTGTTATTTCTACAACGAAGAAGAAAGCCCCAGCGCGCAAATACATCCCGCCGAAGAAGGAAGAAGATTTTGAGGAAGAGGACCTCTTTACCGAGCTTGATTTTGAGGAAAATACCCCTGTTATTCTCGACGAGGAAGATGTTAAAGACGAAGCCGAGGAGACCCCTGAAGATTTTATGTCCGAAAAGCCGGTCGAGGAGTATGCCAAGGCTCTGACGGCCCTGAAAGTTACCGCCGCCTCTGAATCGCCGTTTATCGCCTCTGTTTCGGTCGACAAGCGCCCGCTCTCTGATGGCCGCCGCCTGACCGAAGATGATTACGCTTTCTCCGAAAACGCCCCGACCTCTATTAAAGAGGAGGAGTTCCATAGCCCGCTTCGGAATGTTTATACGAGCCGCCGCGAGCCGGTCCCTGAGCGTCGCCGCTTTGACAACCTCGACGACGACGAACCGAAGCTAAAATCCAAAGAACGCCGCGAAAAAGAAGAAAAAGTCAGCTCCCGCGTCGTCTCCTCCGAGGAAGAACACTCCAGCCTCTTCCCGCTCATCATCGCGATCACCCTCATGGTCATCTTCGGCGGTGTCATCGGCGCGGTCATCTACCTCGCCTTCTTCCAGTAACCCACGCATAATCAACAAAAAACACCCCCGAAGGGGTGTTTTTGAATCTAGGCCTAAAGCCCTAGCAGTGGACCAAGATCGTAGAAACTACCATCAGCTTTCGCCGCTAAAGTCGTCCTACCCCCACCGGTGTAACCTGTGTCAGCGAGAGCAGTGTAAAGCTTGACAACTCCGTTAACACCACTGACTTTACCCTGTGATTCGAACTTGTCGTGTAAAACAAGCTTATTGTCTCGCGGGCCAGAAACTTCTTTTAATATCGGGTTGTATTCGACCGTCCCGTCTTCCATTAAATAAAAGGCAGGGAACGGCGCCGTGACCGTTTGACCAAACTCTCCGATAATCGCACTTTTGATTTTCCCAGAGAATCCAGTAACTGGCCAAGTTCCGCCAGGACCAGACCAATCGTCGATGTATAACGCTAGTTTTTTACCGTCGCCAGTCAAAGTTGCACCGTTTCCATCGCTGTTGACGGCAACCGTCCATCCACCGTTCCAGTTTGGATCGTTACCCTCGGAGATGTCAGTGTAAGTAACCCCTTGGCGACCATTGATCGGTTTCGACGGGTCAATTGGTTTTATCGTAGTTTCGGCAGTCGAAGCAACTTCCTCGGAGCTACCACTCTTAGTCGTAGTCTTTATACCGTCTTTGGTTGTAGTCTTCGTGCCCTCTTTGGTTTCTTCTGGAGCATCATCCTCAGAGGTCTTATTCGCAACAGTCTCCCCCGACTTGTTAGAGTTCATCAAGACCAGCGCCGTGCCAATTCCCGCGCCAAAAACCACAATCGCTCCTAAAACGACGAGCAAAATCTTCCCGTTTTTAGTCTTAAAAAAGTTCGGCTTAGCCTCTGGGGCAGGTCCGCTCGCGATCACTTGCGGGGCCTCTGGAGCCGAATCTGTAATTTTTCCGTCTTTGATATTTTCAGGTTATTCCACCATAGATTTTTACCTCATTTAGTTTATTTGGTGCGGGTAGGCAGAATCGAACTGCCATCTCAAGTTTGGAAAACTTGCATACTAACCGTTGTACTATACCCGCAAATGACAGGGCGCGCAGATTAGTGTTTTCTCCGAGCGAAGCGCGCCTTCTGGCGAGCGAGCGAGGAAAAACGCTGAGATGCGTGTTCTGTGGGGCGGGTTACTGGAATCGAACCAGCGACCTTCTGGACCACAATCAGACGCTCTAACCAACTGAGCTAAACCCGCCATAGAACCTTAAGGTCCCCCTAAATTATATCACATCAGTCAGATAATGCCAAATTATCGCATGCGAATCGGCGCAGTCCTCCGAGCAGGCGGTGCCGCCAGATGCGAGGCCGCCCCAGCCAGATGCGAGCTCGCCCCAGTCGCCCCAGTCGCTCCAGCCGTCCCAGCCGCCGAGGCGCCCGACTGCGCCGCCACCGTCCGCGGAATATACTCGCGCACCCGGTCGAACGCCCGCGCGTCGTTAATCACCCGCGCGTTATTATACCCGCGCACAAACTTCCGATTTTCGTCGATTGTCCGCCGCTCAGCAAAGCTCTCCCCGCTCGTCACCCCAAAACTACCCCTGTTCTGGGACCGCGCGTACCCCGAACTATGAAAAATCTTCGATTTATCGCGCACGCTCATCAGCCGTTCAGTCATCTTTAGTTTACTAACCATAACCACATTATACCACACCATAGACAATATATCTAACATATGTTAAAGATATTGACATTTAAGCGTAAGTGTGCTATAATGAAACTATACACTTTTGTGAGGAGGCGATTTGCATAATTGCCTAGTCGTTTAACATTAGGAGGTGATCATATGGGAGATTTCGGAAGAGTTACAGGTTTTGATAACCTGTATTCGAAGAAAGAGAAAAGCCGAAAATCCAAGGGCAGGCAGCCCGAGGAGTTTAAGGCAGAGGCGGTAGAAGTACCGCCTGAAGACATCGACACGGATGGCAACGCGGACAGCACGACAGACGCCGCAAGCGATACCGCTGGAACAGACGCCGCAGACGACGCCGTGAAGGCCGCGCAGGCCGCCGCCGCTGATTTCCAGCAGGCACAGCAGCCGGCACAGCCGGCACCGGAGCCAACACCGGCAGTACCGCAACCCGTAAACCCAACGACCGGAGTAGCGAAAGCTACGCCGGAACCTACGAAGGAGGGGACAGTTATGAAATATGACTTGAGTTTTTTCGAGACCGCCGGCAGCGGGCTCTACGACGCCATAGTTAATAAACTTGGCGTAAGCAGCGAGCTCCGCCAGGCAGTCATCGATTTGGTAACGCTTTACCCTGATCTTAGGAAAGACGTGACAGGCCTGGCTGCCGATCTGGACTACCAGCCGCCCGCATGGGGCTGGAAGTACCAGGCCGTTGGAGTTCTGAAGGGTAAAACCTTCGACTCCAAGAAGGCGGCCGAGGAAGCCGCCGAGGATCTCTTGAAGTTCAAGAAATTCGAAGAGATCTTCGTACCCGTCCCGTATTACCGGGACAAATCAGGCAAGCTGACCAAGAAGGTGCCGGAAGGCACCCGCGACTATGCTATAATCACAGCTGATTCCACCGGGGCTAACACCTCGGGTTAATGGGATCACCTCCTCGAAGACAGAGGCGCGCCAGAGCCACCAAGAAACCGCGCGCCTCTGTTAAAAAGTGTAGCCCCTGGCCGAATGGCCAGGGGTATTTTACCATAAGCGGAAATTATTATATTGCTATTGACTTTTTTCATAAAGTGTGCTATAATGGAATTAGTCTAGGTGAGGTGGGCGAATGAACTGCCATCACTCATAGACGACCATTAAAATCAGATCATCTCAGGTACAATTCGTACCTGATTTTAGTGTATTGCGTATCCACTTTTTCAGGAGGCGTAGTGCACCTCCTGTTTTTATAAAGAAACTTATAGTTTATATATAAAGACACACTTTTACGAGGAGGTGCATTATTATGCTAGACACATTTCAAACTATAGTGCTGTTAGTATTTACAGCACTGACGGCGTTCGCCGCTGTCATCATCGTCAATGACTTGGCAAAGCAGGTCGATCCGCACGAAAGAGGCTTAAAACCCTTAAGTGTAGTGTTGACTTTGGCTCTGCCGATCGCTGCGCAGGCGGCCTTGATTACCTGGGCTCCGAACATATACATTTACGCGGTAATTATAGCCGTAGTATGTGTTTTCGAGATCCTGACAATCAGGGTGCCGAAGCCAGACCTCGAAAGTCCGGCGAAGGTTGAGTCTCCGACGCAGCGCTTCGTAGCTTGGATCTGTTTCGCGGCCCCATGGGTCGTCGGCATGATCCTCGCCGGAACGATTCTGCCAGAGGAAAACCCGCTGTACTTCGGCGGAAAGGGGATGCTGATTTATCTCATCCCACCTCTCTTGGTATTATTGATCGGGTTCTGCAGGGTCCTTTGGTGCAGAGATGCATACAAAGAGGCTTTAAAGGACTACGAGGCAGTAGAGATGGAAATCGGCGCTTCTAGCGCCGAGGTAACTGAAATCAGTCGCGAAGAAGGGCTCGAAGAGCTCGCCGCGGAAACTGTTGAGGCCGAACCGGCCGCCTCATGAGAAAGGGGGGATTACCATGAGCAAAAGCAGAATTGCGGCCGTAATAGTTGCTATGCTGGCGGTCGTAGTGATAGCTGGAATAGCTATTGCTTACGTAACCAGCGATAATGGCAACGGGGAGGCCGAGGCAAAGGCGGACGTTACGACGGACGCCGCTGTTGAAGGAACTGAAGATGAGGACATCGACACCGTCGATACGACGGATGCCGAGAAAATCGCGGAATTCAAGACTCATCATAGCCGCGGCGCTCTCGAGCGCGAGGCTATAATGAGTTGGTTGCGAAAACATAATATCCCCTTCAAGAAAAACCAGAAGGGTGAAGTTATTGTTGACGCAACACCGACGTTACGGACGTTGTTCCCGAAGTACGACAACGCTCGGACAAATTCGGCAAAGCGTGCCGGCCTCAGCGAGCATCCGATCTCGGATGCTCCGGAATACGTCTTTGAAAGTCTAACTGAAGCAGACTTTCGGGCGATTCTCGAGGCCGAGAAAAAGGGTATCGGCACCAAGGTAGCAGTAGGCAAGAAATCCTTAGTCCAGCAAGATGTCAGGACCATGGTCCGAAATGTCATCGTTGGACTAGCTCATACCGACCAGATCTCGGGTTTGCATTTCGGAAACTCGGGTACGGTCTACGAGCTGAGTTCGGCCGTCAAGTTTCTTTTAGACGAGACGGACAAGGCCTGGAAGACAGGCAAAGGCATTGAGCGCTGGCTCGAGAAGGGTAACGACGGTATATGGTACGCCACTGAGGAATTTGTGGCGAATATTATACCGGTCGTTGCTCAGATCGTAGACGGCTCCGAGACGAGCGTTGAAGTAGTTTACGCTCAGAAAAATTGGGGCCTGGTTCGTAGCGACAAGATTCAACTGCGTCGTTGCGAATTATCGACACAGCCCGACAATAGGGTGGCTATCGTGTACCGTCATTATTTTAAAGACGGTACACTAATGGAAACTCTGGCAACTAACGTCAGAGATAGAAGGCCGGAGATTCCGACTACGCTGAAAGCAACAAAGAAGGACAACAATAATCCGGACCCGGTAGTCAAGACCACGCCGCGACCGATAGGAACACCGAGACCGGTAGGGACGGCGAAGCCATTGGATGACCCGAATGCCTCCGGGTATTCGGTCGTTCGAGCTACGTCAACCCCGACCACGACGCCGGCACCAACCTTGACCCCGGCACCAACGACGACGCCGTACATACCGGCAACAACCTCAACACCGACACCAGCTCCGGCGAAGAACCCTTCGGCCGCACCGACGGCACCACCGAACCAGAATACTGGTCCGGGACCAGCGGAGGTAACTCCGCCGCCGACACCGCCGACTGAAGATGAGGCAACCTCGCAATATCAGTCGTCGGCGGCACCTCGGACTGGTGGCACTAGCCAGCCTGAAGGCAGCTTGTCGGGCCAGCAGGGCGCGCAAACGTCCACTGGCGGCCAGACAACCACCGATACAAGGGATCCAGACGGTGGCAGGACCGAGAATAATCAGGCGGAAACGTCTGAGATTCCTCAGCGTGGTTCTGACACCGGAGGACGAGAGAGTAATACAGGGGACCCCATTGGGGCCCCAGACTAAGCAATACACTAAACACAGGGGCGGACCATCAGGTTCGCCCCAATCCCAAGAAAGGTGAATTGTGGTTGAGATGATCTGATTTTCGTGGCCAAGACGAAAATTAAAAATTCGGCTAGCAAAATTTATTAATTAATTTTTAATTCTAATAAAGGAGAATATTATGAGTAAAATCAAATTTATCCCGATGGCCGCCGCTGTTGCGACCCTCGGCACCGCTCTTGCTACGGCGGTTAATGTAGCAGCTTACGGTCCGGTTGACCGTCCGACTTACACTCTAGAGGATATTAACAAGGCCGCTAGTGAAAATCCGGATAAAACAACCGCTGCTTATAAAACTTTTATTGAGCAGAAGAAAGTAGTACTTAACTCGATCACTAATGACGGTGTCATCGGCGATGAGCGCAACTTCGTTGCGGCTTATGAGGAAGGTAAGAATTGGAACTACGACGAAATTACCGTCGAAGAAGGTAAAACTTACAACGTCACTATGTACATCCACAACAACAGCCCGCTTAAAACCCAGGCTGTCGCGAACGATGTTAACGCTGTAATTAGCATGCCTCTTGATTACGGCAAAGAGCTCAAAGTCTCTGGGTTCATCAATGCTGCGAATGCTACCCCGTCGCAGTACTGGGATTCGGTTGTCTTCAAGAGCGCCAATGGCCAGAACTTCTACCTCGACTACGTTGAAGGTTCCGCTACTGAAACCTACAACAAAGTTGACGCTAATGGCAACATTATTGAAAAGGGTTTGGTCAAATCCATCTCTGACAAGGTTATCACTAAGAGCGGCGTTTCGCTTGGCGACATGCCAGGTTGTTTCGAGTACTCGAAGTATGTAACCATCAAAGTTAAGCCGGTTTTCACCGACGCTAACTTTACCGTCGAGAAGGTTGTCCGTAAGAACGGCGACAAAAACTGGGTTGAATCTGTAGATGCCAAGGTCGGCGACAAAATCGACTACCGCATCCACTACAAGAATACCACTGAGGGTCACGTCGACAACGTTATGTTCAAAGACGTTCTTCCTACTAACATGAAGATCGTTTCTGAAGTTAAACTTTACAACACGGCGAACCCGAACGGCCTTGTTGAGCCAGGCGATATCGTCAAAGATGGTATCAACATTGGTGGTTATAACGTTAACGGCGACGCGTGGATTTACTTCACCGCCGAAGTTATCGACAATAACCTCATCTGTGGTAGAAACACCCTTCGCAACTGGGGTCAGATCGGTGTGGGTAAAATCACCCTCCAGGATTCTGCCGACGTTGTGGTCCAGAAGACTTGTACTTCCGAGACTAAAACTGCAACCTCTCTTCCAAAGACTGGTCCAGAAGCAATTGCCGCTGGCGTCCTTGGCGTAGGTTCGGTCGTAACCGCTGCCGGTTACTTCATTGCTAGCCGCAAACAACTTCGCTAATCAGACCGCTCCACGAAGTTAATCTTCGGGCGGTGGTTAGCCCAAACCAAAAAGCCCCCTTGACTCCAAGTTCAGGGGGCTTTTTGATGCCAAATTTCTTGATTTTTTCTTCTTGCTTATGCTATAATAGAACCAGTATGGATCCAAATCAAACTCCGCCTCAGGTGGGCGTGAATTCGGATAATGTGGGAGCTTCTGCGACCGGGCAGTCGGTTTTTGCGAACGCCCCGAATCGCTTTAAGGACACGACTCCGAAGGGCGACATCATCATCCCGCCGTCCACGCCTGAAAAGCCGAAGGGGCCTGTAAACAAAAAGCTGATTATCGGCATCATCGCCGCGATTGTCGTCATTATTGTCGCGATTGTTCTAATTGTTGTTTTCTCTGGTAACAAATCCAGCTCTAACAGCTCAAAATCCAGCAGCTCGAGCTCTAGTTCCGTCAGCACGACCGAAGACGTCCAGGCCGCCTTTAACAAATACGCGAATTTCATCATCTCCGGCGAAGCCTCGACCAGCCGCATCCCGAGCGAAGATGAGCTCGACGGATATTTGATTGTTTCGAAAATTATCGACCATGATACCGAATTTATGGATGAGGCAAAAATACTTTTCGACGAATTCTACACAGTATTTGAAGACACGGATATGGAGGAGAACTATCTACTCGTTGAGCAAATAGATTATTATAGGCAGACATTTGATTTTCTTTACGAATATAGTAAATCGGACGCGCAGACAGAAGATTTTGTCGCTATGACGGACAATCCGCTTGCCGTTGCATACGCGAATGCCAAGACTGCTTACGACGATGCTATGAAAAATAGTGCGAAAGATAAATACGAGCTTCTAGATAAAGTTAATAGTATCGTAGAGACAGCTGAAGACGATATAATGTTCGAATGCTATAGCATAGATAACGCTTTGTACGGTGACGCGACCAACGATTTAGCAGGGGAAGGGGGGAGTGATGAAGCGAATTAAAACTGCCATGTTGGTAGCCATGGTTGCAATGATGTCAGTTTTCGGCGCCCTAATAACCGTAAACAGCGTACACGCTATCACCGTCAATGATTTGAAAGACAGATTTGTAGCCAGAGGCTTTGAGAAATGCTACAAGGGCCACAACAATGGGCAGTATATCATGACTGGTGATAAACTATTCCCTAATCATGTGTTTGGCTGGAAGACGTTAATCCCTAATGATGGGGAAATTGTAGGCTTGAGTCCAGAATATGCTAGCAGCGATCAACTCACCTGTGCTGAATTATTTACAGACTATGCCAAAATTTCGGTAACAGAATATTCAAGCAATGATACTCCAGATGCGACGAAAGTTACACCGGTTCTAAATGCTCTCGGTTTTAAGCCTGCGGAGTCATCAGATAAGCGCGAGTGTGAGGATTTTAATTTTAGCACAGAAGATGAAAACACGAAGTCGATTAGCACCGATCAAAGCAAAATTATCAAACTGCAGGTTTGCTCGGATGTGTCAAAAAATGGCACGATGAATAGTCATATGTATCAATCACCTGCAATAACTAAGTTGAATGATAGCGGAGCAACCCTATCTTTCGAAGTAACTGACCAAAGCGTAAACGGCAGAGATGCACTAGCCTTAAGATGGTCTAACCAAAATGATCTTTTTAAACTAAGTCCAGAAGTAACATATGTACCTGGTAGCACTAAGTGGAGCGATTTTGTTTCTAAGCTCGCATCGGCCCTAAATAATTGGAAAATTGGTAGTTATAGTGACGATAACAGCTGCGCTGGTCTATGCGGTTATTATTTCTTGAACCATAATTCGGTTAATTCGAATGAAAGTAGCGCTACAGAATATCAAATTGACCGGGATTACTATAAGACTGCCTACGAACGAACAGGAAAGAGCTACCCGTCGCCGCTAACATTCACCAAGCAGGAACAGGCGGCACTTTACCAGGATTATCTGGTCTCCTATTATGGAATGGAGACCGCAGAGGGCAGCTGTTCTTCTAGTGGTAGCCCAATAAATAAAGATGGCGTGTTAGACACTAATACTTGGCAGACGGCTAAAGTTTATGATGCCGATGGAAAGTTAAAACGCTGCTATGTCCGTTTCACGAACCATACAAGCGATGAAGTATACGGATTAAAAGCGCTCGTTCCAGCAATGGTGGATGATGGCAAGATTGGTCTTTCAGACATTATTAAATGGTTGAATGATAATGGGCCAGACAGCATCCCTAGTGATTTAGCGTCTAGTATCGGCCAGCCAGCCGAAAGCGAAACTGAAAAGACCGAAGACGACAACCCCAGCACAACCTGTTTCGACGGTGGCGGCGCGCTCGGCTGGGTACTCTGCCCGCTTCTTGAAGGCGCATCTTGGGCCGTGAACCAAATTTACTCCGGATTTATCGAGCCGTCCTTGACCATTAACGCGAATCTGCTCGCCGTCAACGACAACAACGACACTAACGACCAGAGCGCCTACGACGTTTGGCAAATTTTCCAGACCTTCGCGAACATCGCCTTCGCGATTATGATCCTTGTCGTGATTATTTCCCAGCTCACCGGCGTCGGCATCGACAACTACGGCATCAAACGCATTCTCCCGCGCTTAATTATCTCCGCGCTGCTCATTAACCTCTCGTTTATCATTTGCCAGCTCGCTGTCGATTTGTCCAACATCCTCGGCGTTAGCTTGAAAAATCTCTTCGACAGCCTCGGCCCATCGGCCGTAATCTCCGGAGGCACAGCCACGGGCAACACCGCCGCTTGGGTCACGATCATCGTCAGCGTTGTCGCCGTCGGCGGCGCCTTCCTCGCGCTCGGCCTCGGCGTGATTATTCCGATTCTTGTCGCCGCACTCTCCGCCCTGATCGCCGTCTTCTTCCTCTTCCTCGTCCTCGCCGCCCGTCAAGCCGCGATCGTCATCCTCGTCGTAATTTCGCCGCTCGCTCTTGTTATGTATATGCTCCCGAACACGAAAAAGTACTTCGACAAATTCGTGAAAATTTTCGCTACGCTCCTCATCGTCTACCCAATCTGCGGCCTCGTCATGGGCGGCGGCAACTTCGCCTCGCGCGTTCTCCTAGTCGCCGGCGGTGCCTCCGCGGACAGCTTCAGCGCCGACGGTTCTGGCTTCTTCTACCAAATCTCCGCAGTTTTGGTCAGCATCGTCCCGTTCTTCTTCATCCCGTCGCTGGTCAAAAACTCCCTCGCCGGCCTCGGCAACATCGGCGCAAAAATCAGCGGCATCGGCTCCAAAGTTTCCGGCCGCGCAACCAAGACTTCGCGTGGCGCACTCGAAAAAACCAGGCTGGGCGATCCATCAAGATTCAGCCGCTGGTCCAAGGTTCGCCAAGCTGAACGCGTTGGTGAAAAGGAACGTCGTTCCGCCCTTCGTCGCGCGCAAGCCCGCGTAAATAAATATAGCAAGAGAGACAGCGAGAGTTTGAGTCCACTCGATCGTCGACGTTTTGCCACGGCTCAAGCTACGGTAGACAAATTAGAAGATGAAGAATTTGCCGCAGATACCAGCCTTGCCATGATGCAATACGGTAATTCTTCAGAAAGCGAAATTAAGAACGCCTGGAACAAGGCCTTTGATACCGGAAATAAGAGTCAGCTCTCCGCGCTTACGAGCGTTATGGAATCGCGTTTCGGTTCAGCTGCTGCGAAAATGATTGGTAGCGAACTATCGAAGAAGAAGGGGATTGACAGCGATAAAAATTATCAAGATTCCTTGGAAGCCTTGCAGACTTATGCTAATAAGAATGGCAAGTTCGCCGGGGCTCTCAAAGATAAGGCGCTGGATGCTCACAGTATGATCACGAGCGGCGGTCGAGACGAAAAAGGAGAATTCCAAGATCTCGAACACTTTACCAAGCAAATCCCAGAGCTTGCAACGAAGGCTTCAGACTGGCAGAACTTTAGCGCTGCTACCTTTAAACGCGCTGAAGCAGCCGGAGTATTGGCTACTCCTAAAGGCCAGGCTATGATGCAACAACTTAGAGATAGCGAAAGCCCGGCTATTAGAGACGGCATTATGTCTGACGCTGAAATTCGTGCAATCGTGATGCGCAATGCTGGCCCAAGTCCAAGCGCTGGCGGCTCTACGACCCCGCCTCCTACCCCTGGCCCAACTGGCCCAACCGGTCCAGCTCCAACCCCAACTGGCCCAACCCCTACTGGCCGCCCAAAAAATGGCTCTTCTGGTGGTACGGGTAACAACCCGCTCGGCGGATCTTCCGCCCCTAACCCTAATAGCCTTAACCCCGAAGGGAGCGAGTTCAAGATAGATCACAGCAACCAAAACTCCCCAGACCGCAACGGCTCAAATAACTCCGATACTTTTAGTGGCAGCGACGACTACAACGACTACTACAACAACGGCGGAAACCTCGAATAGTTTACCCCTTCGCCGCGCGAATTACTTTTAAGCGGCCCCTAACTTTTCAGAACCTTCTTCCACTTATCCGGAAAACCCATTTTTCGGATGTCCGCTGCCGGATAGCGTCTAATCAGTTTGTTCAAATCTCTGACGAATTTTCGCCATTCCTTATCATTCTGCAAAATGTTTTTCATGCAATATAGGACTGCGAAGATACGAAAATTTGGTAAGCCAGCGTCCTTTGGTATTTTCGGAGTTTTATCTAGACGCACGTTATATAACCGCCCGTAATGTGCACAGATGTTCCGAACATAGGCGATACTTTCTATCCAGCTTTCCAAATAAAGATATGGGACGTTATACTCATCAGCTATGGCCGATTTATCTGTTCCATGTAAATTCTTAAAAAACTTGGATAGAGTGCCAAAGCTTATAATTTCAGCGATGGCGTAAAGTGGCAATTCGCCACCCCTGTAGTTATATAAAAAATTTTTAACGATTGGCGAACGGCTGTTTCTGACTATCTCCCGATTCACTTCTTCTATAAACAGATCGTGATATTTTTTATTGCGGAAATGTGCACTATTTTTGTATCCCGTAGAGCCGTACTTTACGGAAAAATAATTTACGATTTTTGTGCGCAGACTGATCTCAATACGCTCAGTTTGGTAGACAATCAGTTCCCGCAACTCAGTATTGAAATTATACAACTCAACTATGTCTTCAAATTTGGTTTTACCGTCGTAGCTGCCATTTTTTACCTTGAAGTCCAGACTATAGGCTTTAATTAATCTGTAGTACGATATTTCATTAAGTGTCTTTGCGGCTTTCTGTTCGTTCTTAAATTTAAGGTCTAGCTTTTTGAGGTTCTGTATTTGCCCGGGAATGTCAAGGGATTTAGGAGTGGGTTTTCTGGTGGGCATTTACCTCCTTATTAAATGACAAATTAATTGGCCCGACGTGGTACGCATAATTTAGAGGCGTGTCGGGCTCTGTTACTTATATATTATCACGAACCATTCCTAAAGTCAAGACCTATGAGCGATTTTTCGCCGCGCGAATCACATTGTCGAATAGAACGCTAACCGTCAGCGGCCCGACGCCGCCGACATGAGGCGTAATCGCCCGAAGATCATCGCGCTCGCGTACGGCATCGTCTAAATCGCCGATTAAAACCCCATCTTCACTCGCTGTTCCGGCGTCAACAACCACCGCCCCAGGCTTAACCATAGAATCAGAAATCAGGCGCGGCTTGCCTGTCGCTGTAATGATTATATCATACTGGTTAAGTTTTGTCAAGTCAGAATCGTGTCCGAACACGTCAAAATCGTACGAAGAAGCGGAAAACATCCGGATTAGCGGTCCGCCAACCAACCTTCCGCGCCCTACGAGCGCAATCCGCGCCGGCGGCTTCAAATCAATATCGTAACCAGTTAAAAGCCAAGTTATTGCTGTCGCAGTCGCCGAGTCAAACTGCGACTTCTCGCCAGTCAGCCCATCCACATCTTTTGAAGGCGAAATCAGCGAAACTATTCCATCCGTTCGCGAAGTGTCAGAAAGTGGCAACTGGACAATTATTCCCGAAATCGCTGGATCTTCGTTCGCAGAAAGAATTCGTTCGCGGACTTCGTCTACTGAGTCTGCTAAATAATCTTCAACCGCCACGCCTATATCTTCGCCGTAGCGAATTTTTAACCCCACATATTTTGTAATTACCGGATTGTCATTGTCACGAATAATCAAAAGTTTCGGCGGCCGCCCCAAATTATCTGCGCCGCCTTGTCCCATTATACTGCGCACTTCTGTTGCTTGTCGCTCTTTAACAAATCCGGCGAGTTCTCGTCCGTCTAGAATTTTCACGCGCGCCGCTCCTTCGCAACCAGCTCCACAGGTTCTTGCTCGAGCCGAAACCCAAATTTATCAAACACTGTCCGTACGATTTCCGCGCGCGCTTTCTCTAAATCTTTATACGATTTCGCCGAATCATTAATCAAAATCAACGCCGCTTTATCGGAAATATGAAAACCACCCGGAAGTTCTTTGCCTTTAAGCCCCGCCGCCTCAATCAGCCACCCCGCATTTAAAACGTGCGAACCGTCAGGCTTGTCGTAAATCTTCAAACCCTCCTCGCGCGCGGTTAAAGCTTCCTCGTCGGACAAATGAATATTTTTAAAGAAGCTCCCGGCGCTTGCTTCTTCAGCTGGGTCCGGCAACTTCGCCGCCCGGATCGCACTGACCGCTTCACGAAGATTCAGTGGGGAATAATCAGAAATCTGATGCTCATCCAAGTATTTTTGCAAAGAATTATAAAACGGCGGCTCAAGTTTTTCGTCGTTTTCTAGGCGCAAAGTTACGGCCGTAATGAAATAGCGACCAGCATCCGGCCCATCATTAAAAATCGTCGAACGATACGCCATTTTCATTTCATCCCGCCCGAGAATTACCATCTCGTTTTCACGGGTGTCATACGCCTCAACATTATCAACCGTCTGCGAAATATCTTGGCCATACGCCCCAATATTCTGAACCGGCGCCGCCCCAACCGTGCCCGGAATTGCCGAAAGACATTCGACCCCAGAATAGCCACGCTCACAGCAAAACTCCACAAACCCGTCCCAGTTCTCGCCGCCCATTGCCCGAACGAGTACATCGTCCGAAGTTTCCTCGACGACTTCCATGCCCTTCATGCGATTCAAAATTATCAGACCATCAAATCCTTCATCACGCCCGATCGTATTCGCGCCGTCGCCGAGAATATAAACCGGCATTTTCGCGTCTTTGGCAAACTCGTAGGCCTCTTTCACATCCGCCAAACTCGAAACTTCCGCCACAAACCGAGCAGAACCGCCGAGCCGCATGGTCGTAAGTTCCGAAATCAAAACGTTTTCTCTCAGTTTCATAGTATATATTATACCATGAAGCACCTCTATTGAAAATTCTCGAAGCGGAGCTCGCCGCCCGCTTTGTTTTCCTCAATGATTTTGCGCACATTTTGATTCGTCGGCGCGATGCCGCGCTTCTTCAACTTGCGCGCGAGTTCTCGCCCAACCATCGATTCTTCTTCCGAAAATACACAGCCGCAGTATTTCTGCATATAAAGCCCCGCCTCGCGTGCCTCATTTTGTCCTTCTTTCCAGCCTTCGCGAAAATCACGGTAGAGAAATTTAATGCCATATTTTTTCGACAAATCTTCCATCAAATTTTTGATTATATCATGCTGCTGGTAGATGCTGTATAAAAGCGTAGTCGAAACGGTATCGTAGCCGTTGTCGCGCGCATATTCAAAAACTTTTTCGAGCCGTTTCGGATAGCAGTAGTTTGCGCAGCGGTTAATTAAATCGCCGCTAACGTTGCAGACGAAATCGTCTAGCCCGTATGCATCTTCTAAAATCAACTTCACTTTCTGTGCCTTGGCATATTCTTTCAGGCAATCTCGCCGCGCCTTATATTCTGCGTACGGATGAATATTCGGATTATACCAAAAAAGCGTCGGCTCAATTTTCTCCGCGCGAAGCGTCTTGATACAATAAACGCTGCACGGCGCGCAACAAGTATGCAGCAACAATTTCATATATTTATTATACCAGAAGTTTCCTAGACAATATGTTACAATAGGAAAAAGGAGCAGTATGGCCAAAGTATTTTTCACTAAAGAAATTACCCCCGAGAGTTTACGGAAAGTTTACGAAGCCCTCGGCGTAAAATTGCCCGGCAAAATCGGTGTCAAAGTCTCGACCGGCGAAAAAGGCGCGAAGGGCTACCTTAAAGCTGATTTAATCGGCCCGTTCGTCAAATCGCTAAACGGCACGATTGTCGAATGTAACACGGCTTATGCGGGCGCGCGCAATACCGCCGAAGACCATCTGAAAGTTGCAAAAGATCACGGCTTCATGGATTTTGCTGAGGTCGACATTATGGACGCTGACGGCGAGAAGAAAATCCCGGTTCCGTCCGGCGCAAAACATCTGAAATACGATTTGATCGGCACACATTTTGATGATTATGATTCGTTCATTAACCTTGCGCACGCGAAGGGCCATATGATGGGCGGCTTCGGCGCGAATTTAAAAAACCAGTCGATCGGTTTTGCCTCCAGAAACGGCAAGGCTTATATCCATTCCGCCGGAAAGACCGAGGACCCAGATGCCGTCTGGGGCGACCTGCCTGAACAGATTGACTTTATCGAAAGTATGGCCGAAGCCGCCACGGCGGTTGCGGACTACGTCGAGGCGGAAGGGAAGCAAATTGTTTATATCACGGTCATGAACGCGATTTCGACTTCGTGCGACTGTGACGCGAACCAAGACGACCCAGTCATGCCAGATCTCGGCATCGTCGCCTCGCTTGACCCGATCGCGAACGACCAAGCGTTCGTCGATTTAGTCTGGAAATTCGCAGACGAAAATCCAGAGCACGCAGGCGTAAAGGCCCTTAAAGAGCGCATCGACACGCGCCTCGGCCGCGAGATTCTGCCTTACGCCGCCTCGCTCGGCCTCGGCTCCTGCGAATACGAATTCATCGAAATCTAGCCTGTGGAAAACCCCCACTGCCTAAATTTTAGACATTTTGTCTTGACTTTGTACTTTCCGTGTGCTATCATAGAGAGAACAAAGGAGGCAAATGGACAAACCCGACCCAAAAAATAACGCAATCAAACTTTTCGAAGACAAAGTCGTCCGCTCTATCTGGGATGACGAAGAGGAGAAGTGGTGGTTCTCTGTGGTGGATGCGGTCAGCATTTTGACAGAGAGCTCCGACGCAGCGGCCTATTGGCGTAAGTTGAAACAGCGGCTAAAAGAGGAAGGTTTTGAACCCGTGACAAATTGTCACGCTTTGAAATTCCCTGCTCAAGATGGGAAAATGCGTCTGACAGATGTCGCCGATACCGAGCAGCTTTTCCGCATCATCCAATCCATCCCCTCTAAAAAAGCCGAGCCGTTTAAGCGCTGGCTCGCGGAAGTTGGCTCCGAGCGCTTGGACCAGATGTCCGACCCCGAAAAATCCATAAAACAAGCTCTAAGGGATTATCGCCGCCTCGGCTACTCTGAAGACTGGATAAACCAGCGCCTAAAGAGCATTGAAATCCGAAAAGACTTAACGGACGCCTGGAACGAACACGGCATTTCCGGGACCCAATATGCGACTTTAACAGATATAATCTATAAAACTTGGGCAGGGAAAACCGCGAAGGAGTACAAAGCGCACAAAGGCCTAACGAAAGAGAATCTTCGCGACAATATGACAAATGAAGAGATAGTCATGAATATGCTCGCCGAGCTCTCTACTACTAGTATTACGAATGCGAAAAACCCTGAAACTTTAGAGGAAAACGCTAGGTGTGCTATCGCCGGTGGAGATGTTGCGAGGGTAGCGCGCGAGAAGCTTGAAGCTGAGACTGGGCGAGAAGTCGTGTCCAGCCTTTCTGCGAAGGAAATCCAAGCCGAGAAAGCCGCCAGGAAACTGCCTGAAGCCGAAGAAGACTCTGAAACAAACGACGAGCTTTTAAAACGCAGTAACAATATTGCCATCATTCGCCGGATGCGTGGCTTTTCCCAGGCATATATGGCAAAAGAGCTAGGAATCTCTCGCCAATCTTACATCAACATCGAGAAAGGTCTAAAGGAACTAACCGTTTCCCAGGTTGATACTCTAAAAAGAGTTCTGAACGTCTCCTTCGAGGGCCTGCTCGGCGTAGATACCGGCAACCCGACCCTAGATTATCGGAAGTTTCTTAAATAGACCTTGAAATAAGGGTAGCAACGTGGTATAATAATATGCACGGGTCGGTAGCTCAGCTGGTTAGAGCACCTGCCTCTTAAGCAGGGTGTCGAGGGTTCGAGCCCCTCCCGACTCACCAACAGGGGAACCTGTGGAAAACTCAGGTTCGAAGATGAAATTAAATGGTGATTTATATCTGTAAATCACCCTTTTTTGTGCATCAATTTCGAGGTTCGAAACCATATTTCTGACCAAAATGTCCTTTTCGACGA
>JAFRBS010000009.1 GCA_017404725.1 Candidatus Saccharimonadota bacterium
GACAAATCTTGGAATCTATGATAAAATAGACAAGATATTAACAAAAGGGAAAGATATGAGTCGTATCGGAAAACTACCTGTAGACATCCCTGCAGGCGTGACAATCACGGTCGGCGACAAAGAGATTACGGTCGCTGGTCCGAAAGGCACGCTTCAGGTCCCTGTCCAGGAGAATACTACCACTAAGGTAGAAGACAACAAAATCATCGTGACCCGTAAAGACGACGAGCCAAAGTCTAAGGCTTGGCACGGTCTCCAGCGGGCGCTGCTAAATAACGCCGTCGAAGGCGTAACTAAGGGTTTCGAGAAAAAACTCGAGATTAACGGTGTCGGTTTCCGTCTATCTGGCGGTCCGAAAGAAATCGAAATGGCCCTCGGCTTTTCGCACCCGGTCAAATATACTGCTCCGGATGGCGTAGAGCTTAAGACCGATAAGATGGAAATCACTGTTTCTGGCATCGATAAGCAGAAGGTTGGCCAAGTTGCGGCCGAAATCCGCGCTTTGAAGAAACCTGAACCATACAAGGGCAAAGGTATTAAATATGTCGACGAAGTTATCGTTCGTAAGGCAGGAAAGGCAGGTAAATAATGAAAGCTGAATATCGTGCAAATCGCACTCGCGCTAAGATTCACGGCACAGCGGAGCGCCCTCGTTTGACCGTTCATATGAGCAACTTGCACATTACCGCTCAGGTCATCGACGACGATAAGAAAGTTACGCTTGCCTACGCCACTACTGTTGGCAAAAAACTTACCGGTACGAAGACCGAAAAGGCCGCCGCTATCGGTAAAGAAATCGCCGAAAAAGCGAAGAAAGCCAAGGTCAAAACCGTCGTGTTTGATCGCGGCTCGAAATTATATGCTGGTCGGATGTCTGCGTTAGCTGACGCCGCCCGTAAGGAAGGATTGGAGTTTTAATATGGCTGATAAACCAAAGACTACTGCTGCGCCAAAGAGCGCGCCAAAGGTCATCAACAAGTCCGGAACCCTGAAGATGACCGACGAAACTGCCGAGAGAAAGCAGGTTCGCGACATCTCTGGTCGCCCGATGGATCGCCGCAACAATCGCCGCGGTGGAGGTCGTGCCCAGAGAGAGATGGTTCCGAAAGAATTTGACGAAGTTACGATTAACATCGACCGCGTTTCTCGTACGGTCGCCGGCGGTCGCCGCATGCGCTTCAAAGCGCTCGTCGCGATCGGAAACCATAAGAATAAGGTTGGCGTCGGCGTCGCGAAAGGTGGCGACGTAACTTCTGCCGTCCAGAAAGCTTCGGCGAAAGCCCGCAAGAATCTGATTGAGTTCAACATGGACGAAGAAACCATCTGCCACGAAGTCGAGACCAAGGTTACTGGCGCCCACGTTTTGATGAAACCAGCGGCTCCGGGTACCGGTATTATCGCTGGCGGCGTCGTTCGCTCGATCATCGGTCTAACTGGGGTAAAGAACCTGATTTCTAAGTCGCTAGGCTCGACTAACAAGGTCAACATCGCTTACGCGGTCATTGAAGGCCTTAAACAGCAGACGCTACGTTCTGAGTGGGTGTCGACGAAGACGAACGCTGGGGCGAAGAAATCCACCGCTAAGAAGGAGGAGAAATAATGAAGTACAACGAATTAACCGTAGATAAGAACACTCGCCCGACCAGAAAAGGTCGCGGCATCTCCGCCGGCCAGGGTAAAACCGCAGGCCGCGGCACCAAGGGTCAGAAATCTCGTACCGGCCATCACAAGATGCCAGCCGGCTTCATGGGCGGTCAGCGTGCGATTATGCAGGCCATCCCGAAGCTCAAAGGCTTTAAGTCTATTCATAAGCCAGCCGAGGTCGTCTATACCGACCGCTTAAACGAACTTTCTGGCGATGTCGATAACTTCAAGCTTTACGAAGCTGGTATGATTTCTACCCCGTATACGAAGGTAAAAGTCATCACTCGTGGCGAAGTTACCGCGAAGATCAATCTTAATACTCAGTATGCGTCGAAAACTGCCGCTGAGGCGATCAAAAAAGCCGGCGGCAAGTTCACCCAGACTGGTATGCCTTCCCGCGCCGTTTCCGAAGACAGCCGCAAAGGCTCAAAGAAATAAAAAAAGAGGGCGAAAGCCCTCTTTTTTATTCCCTTTTTACCATTTATGTGTTATCATAGAAGAAGGTAAAGAGTTAATTATGCATTTCAAAACTATTTTTAAATCGTTCAAAAACAAAGATATGCTTAAGCGCATCTTAATTGTGCTCGGTATTATCGTGGTTTATCGTTTTATGGCGCATATCCCAGTTCCTCTGGGCGACTCGACTACCTTTAAAGAGGCTATCGAAAACCTGCTCGCTAAATCTGACTTCGGTAGCTTTATTAACCTGATTTCTGGCGGTGGCCTGACGAGTTTCTCGATTATTCTCGTCGGCCTTTCACCTTTTATTACTTCTTCGATCGTGGTCCAGCTCATTACGAAAGCTGTACCGCGCCTCGAGGAGCTTTCCCAAGACGGCGAAACCGGCAGGAGGAAGATTAACCAGTGGACCCGTCGCTTAACTATTCCTCTGGCGATTATCCAATCTGTCGCTTATATGTATATTCTATACCAGTCCGCCTCGGCGAACATTGCGACCGAGATGAACGTGACGACTTCCGACTGGATTCTCTCTGTTACGGCGATGACCGCCGGTTCGGTAATCTTGATGTGGTTCGGCGAGCTCGTAACCGAACAGGGAATCGGTAACGGTATTTCTACCCTTATTTTTGCTTCGATCATCTCCCAGCTCCCGACGACCCTGGCGAGCCTCGGCAGCTCACTGTTCGATACGAGTAACGGCACGCTCAGCCTCTTCGGCTGGTTTAACCTCCCAGTAAATCCGACGACCTTCTGGATAATTCTGGGCTTTATCGTAGCGCTTGTGGTCGTGATCTACTTCTTGGTGAAACTGAACGAAGCCCAGCGCATCATTACGATTAACTATGCAAAACGCGTCCACGGAAACAGCAGCTATGGCGGAATTAAGTCGATTTTGCCGATTAAATTGATCGCCGCCGGCGTTATTCCGGTCATCTTTGCGACCAGCTTCTTGGCGCTCCCGGCGCTCCTTGGCCAAGTCATCCAGACTGTCCACCCAGGCGACAGCTTCGGCGTCGCCATGACAAATATGTTCACCGCCCCTTCGGCGAACAACTTCTCGACCCTTTACCCAGACGGAATTAATCTCCAGTGGTTCTTTTACCCGGCGCTTTACTTCCTCTTAGTGGTCCTCTTTACTTACTTCTATACTTCGATTATCTTTAACACGAAAGAAATTGCCGATAATCTCCAGAAACAGGGCGGCTTTATCGAGGGTGTTCGCCCGGGTGCCACGACCGCGAAATACCTTGGCAAGGTCGTAAATCGCTTGAATCTCTTCGGCGCATTTTCTCTCGGCATCATCGCCATGTTGCCGTTCATCACAGATTACGTCTTTATCGTCACGACTGGCGCGCCGATTGGTCTATCTATCTCTGGTACTGGTCTTCTGATCGTAGTTACCGTTGCGCTAGAAAACTTGCGCCAGGTTGATTCGCGAGCGTTAATGATCACGTACGACGATTTTAAGGCATAAAGGAGTAAAGTGTGGGCAGAATCAGGTTTGACTGGAGAAAAAACTGGACAAAAGTCGTCGGCGGAGTAACTTTAGCGACCCTCGCGATTATCTGTATCCGCGTCTTGGTATGGGAACATTATTATTACGCAGAAAAAGAGGGCAGCGAACGCGCCGCTGTCATTTCTACTCCATCTACTAAAAACGACGAGGTTGATGAGACCGAAATCAGCGCAAGCGACATCGATAATTATACCGTCTCCGCCGATCGCCCGCGCTATCTGAAGATCGAGAGCCTCGGCATCGAAAAAGCGCGCATTCTCCCCGTCGGCCTTTCTAATTCTCGCCAAATCGAAACCCCGAACAATATCTTCGACGTCGGCTGGTACACTGATTCTAGTAAACCTGGCGCTGGCGGGACCATGGTCATCGATGGCCATAACGGCGGCCCGACTAAGGTCGGCGTCTTCAAGTATTTGCCAAACCTCGCCGAAGGCGAAATTATCATCGTCGAGCGTGGCGATGGCCGCGAATTTAAGTACCAAGTCGTCGAAAACAAACAATATTCTCTCGACGAGGCCAACGCCCATATGAATTCAGCAGTAAACTCCCCGATTCCCGGCCGCGAATCTCTGACGCTTATCACTTGCTCTGGCGACTGGTCCGATACCCAGAAAACTTACATGTCCCGCCAATTCGTCCGCGCAATTTTGATTAACTAATTTGACATTTTTCAACATTTTTTGACATTTTATTTTTGCTTGTGTTATAATTAGAATTGGAAACAAATCAAAGAATATGCACTTTCGCTATTTTTATAGAAGTACTTTTATTTGGCATCAGCAATAAAGACGGCGTCATAAGGCCCAGACTATGCTGATGCACGAAAGTGATAGGCTTTGGTTTGTTTCCACCTTGTGGCGCCGTTTTTAGTTGCGCTGAAAATAAGTAAGTACTAGGAGGTAAAATGAACTATCAAAACGTTAATATCAGGGTCTTAATTTCTTCTTTAACGCTTATGCTTTTTGCAGCTGGCGGCGCCAGCGTTTCCGCAAACTCTACCTCCGGCAACGTCCAGCTCAACGCCGAAGTCGCAACCTCGATCGCGATGAAGATCGTATCTCCAAATGACGTAAACCCAGATTGTACACCAGAAAGTGGTGTCACTTATGGCAAAGTAAACCGCTATGCTTCTAGCACTGGTGATGATTCTGGTAAAATGGTAGATACCTTCGATGGTAGAGAAGGCCAAGCAGACGAGATCAACACTAATACCTCCTGCGCCACCCTCTCCATGACTCCAAATACCTTTGAATCTACCTATTCTGATGTAACTGTATATACTAACAGTGGCACAGGCTACGCTGTGACCCT
The DNA here is from genome assembly GCA_017404725.1 of Candidatus Saccharimonadota bacterium. Classification (GTDB taxonomy): domain Bacteria; phylum Patescibacteriota; class Saccharimonadia; order Saccharimonadales; family Saccharimonadaceae; genus Nanosyncoccus. The sequence continues at coordinate 4,934 of JAFRBS010000009.1, forward strand.
ACAATCTGCAGAAAATGTATCTCCTAATCTTGTAAATGTAGCAGACAGCACTCAATATATCCTAGCAGGTGCTCTAACCGAACAAGACGGTACCGGAGAACAAGCAGGACAGAAAGTCGTCCCAGGTGGCCAGAACTTATGGTCCTATAAGACAAATAACGGTATTATTACAGACTGGACCGCAGCAACTACTAGCCCAGTAGCTATCAAATCTTATGACACTACCACATCCAGTGGCGATACTACCAGAGTAACCTACGGCATCTCCGCAGGTAGCAACTCAACTGGCAAATACACCACGAAACTAACTTACACTGCCACCATGTTTGATGGTGCTAACCCATATGTAGGCAATGTAGAAACAGAAACTGTTCCTAACCTTACTATTTCCCCAACCTCCCTAAAAATTGCTAGAAAACAAACTAAGACTCTAACCGTAACCCCAGCAGAAGGCTACTACCTATCCGATGTAGATTGTCCAGAGAACTATACCTGCTCTAACTATACTACAGACAAAGATGACCCAGCTTCTGCTGAGACTCAAAATATCGCCGTTAAGAACGAATCTGCCCCTTCTACTGCTGTGACTGTTGGGCTGGAGGTGACGAAATTGAATGACGGCTACATGCATGAATTCTCTGCATCTGCTCATTCTAGTGACCCAATCGGAACAACCTATGAGCTAGTGGATACCCGTGATGGGGAAGAATATACTGCTGCCAAATTAAATGATGGGAAAATTTGGATGACACAAGATTTGCGGCTCGGAGGAGATAGTGATATGCACTTAACGAGCGCATATTCCAGCGTACCTGCTGCAGGATTTACCCTAAAGGCCATAAATAATAATATCTGGTGTGCGGACCACAATTCGGCTTGCTACGATCAGAGCTTAACGAGTCGAAGCGCTACAGGTAGTGGAAATTTATACAACTGGTATACAGCCACTGCTGGGGCGGGGACATGGAGCCTCACAAACACAACAGTCAATTACTCGATTTGCCCTGCAAATTGGAATTTACCTACTGGTGGCCCGAATAGTGAGCAAGTAAATTTGTCCCTAGCCTATGGGGGCCCAAGTAACGCAGCCTCTAGTCAGCAAACAGCTATTGCCAATCTAATGAATCAGCCAACACCAGGATTTGCCTGGACGGGGTACCATTACCCTGGTATAAGCAGTGCTTCAAATGTTAACATTGTCCTATACTGGTCTCGTACGGCAGCCAACCTCAATTACTACTCTTATTTCTTCTACATTGAAGGAGACACAGTAAACCCGCAATATGCTTACAATTTCTATAGAAATATTGGCATGGCTGTCCGTTGCGTAGCCGCCTCTTAGTTTGATTCGATGATTAGGCGGCAGCAGGGTTAGGGTACGGAAAATATGTGACGAACCCGATAAAATGTTGACGCTTTAGGGAGAAAACAAGCGCTGAGCGAAGCGATTGCCGTAGCTTGTTTTCTCTCGTTAAAAAGCGTTAATATTTTATCGGACGTGAGGAGCCATTTTTCGTGCTCTAACTCTGCTGCCACCTAGAACCTCTAATTATAGCACAAATCAAGAGAAATTTACAAGAGGATCATAAAATAAAATTTTGTCCCCTAAACCTCTTGTAAAAATTTTAAAATGTGTTATATACTGGCCGTTATGATGAAAAATTATGACAAAATATACGACGACTGGAACGAAGTCAAGAAAAATCTCAGTAAAATTAAGCGCACCCCTGATTTCCAGGAAGGACAGATTTGGTGGGTCGGCATTGGTATGAATCTAGAAGCGGAAGTTTTTGGCAAAGACCACGATTTTGCGCGTCCAATGCTGATCATTAAAAAGAACTACAATGATAGTTTCGTTGGGCTGCCTCTGACCACCAAGCTACATAATGGGACTTGGTACGAGCCGCTAGTCTTTAAAGGTAGAGAACAGCGTGTAATTTTAAATCAGGTTAAGAATACTAGCGTCCTTAGGCTTTATCGGCGGATGGGCGAGATCAGTGAGCCGATTTTGAACGCATAACGCTCGCCCTAGTAAATTATTTAGCCAAAAAATACCTCCCTGAGCCGAAGCAAAGGGAGTCGCGGGTTACCCCAAAGATACGCATAAAACATATCTATAAAAACATTATATCACACCCCAATAAAAAAGTAAATAGAAAACCCTAGAAAAAAATCATCAAAAAAGTCCGAAAAAACCCTTGATTTTTCTGAAATAACGCGCTATAATAGATAAAGTTAAACAAGAAACTTGATTGTTTCCTCTGTTCTAGTGGAGATTATTCTGCGAAATCTCGCCCTGAGTATGGAAATATGCGCTCAGCGGAACGTATGACTTCGCGCGAAAATAATCCGTTTAACAATTTGGACAACTAAAGATTAGTAAATGTAGACGGATTAGTAATCGAAAGATGCTTCGCATCGAACGTCGATTGCTAGATATGTTAATGCATAAAAAGGTTACTAAGGGCACTAATAGTGGATGCCTTGACAATCAACACCGATGAAGGACGTAGTACTCTGCGATAAGCTTCGGGGAGCTGAGAACGAGCTTTGATCCGGAGATTTCCGAATGGGGAAACCCACCACAAGTCATATTGTGGGGCCATTACCTGAACACATAGGGTAATGAGACGGGAACCAACCGAACTGAATCATCTTAGTAGGTTGAGGAAAAGAGAATAACCAATAATTCCGAAAGTAGTGGCGAGCGAAATTGGAAGAGCCCAAACCTTAAGATAACCATACGGTTTAACGGCCAGAGTTATTAAAGGGGTTGCGATATTAGATAATTTTTATGCCGAGAGGTCAAGTTCATTGACAGTTCGGCATAAAAACCGCCAGCGTTAACTGAGTGGCTAAAGATATAATCCTTTAGATCCTAGCTGAAGCACTTGGAATGGTGCGCGCAACGAGGTGAAAGTCCTGTAAGCGAAAGGGTCTTAGGCTTTAGGTATCTTTTATCAAGTAGGACGGGGCACGAGAAACCCTGTTTGAATCCGGCAGGACCACCTGCCAAGGCTAAATATGTTGATTGATCGATAGCGAACTAGTACAGTGATGGAAAGGTGAAAAGAACCCCGGGAGGGGAGTGAAATAGATCCTGAAACTTAGTGCCTACAAGGTGTCGGAGCAGCTTCGTGCTGTGACGGCGTGCTTTTTGTAGAACGATCCAGCGAGTTAATGTTGTCGGCGAGGCTAAGTCAGTTGATGGAGCCACAGTGAAAGCGAGCCTGAATAGGGCGACAAGTCGGCAGTATTAGACCCGAAACCGGGTGACCTAAC
>JAFRBS010000010.1 GCA_017404725.1 Candidatus Saccharimonadota bacterium
ACCTCGACGGCGTCGCCAAGACGAATTCGAACAACGTAGTGTGCTACCGGTAGTCATGAAACTGTTGTAAAAAATAAGTAAGCATGGCGGTTTGAAGCGGATTGTCCGGCTAATTCCTAAGGTGTTACCTCTGTTGGCAAAAAGCCACTTGTATAAAAATCTCAAATGTGCTTGTCTTGTAAAAAATCTCGTATCTGGTAGACTGGGGTACGTGGGGTTGTGGTGGCTATGATTAATTGAGATATGAACTGCGAAAGCAGTACTAGGCAACGGCTTGGACATATCTCAGAAAGGGATCCACGTGAAAGTAAAACTGAAGCTGAGTGTGGCTAGGCTTGAAATCCGGGGGAAACTGGTCATAAGAAAGACTCGCTAGGCGAGCCTTTCTAGCAAACCCAAAGGGATTGTTCTGTTTCCTAGTGGCGGACAATCCCGATATTTTTATATTAGCATAAGTACCATCATCTTGTCAAGCGGATTGTGGCGGTTGCGGCGCCGGCGCCGCAGGAGCTGGCACAGATGCCGGTACAGGCGCCGCAGGAGCTGACACAGATGCCGGCGCAGGCGCCACTGCCGGGCCCGCAGGCACCGAAGCCACCACCGCCGCTTGGCCCATCGCCGAAACCGTCGGCGCCGGAACAGCCGGAGCCGCCGGAGCCGCCGTCATCGCCGCCGTATTCGCCAGAATCTGCTTCTGCCGCTCGTATTCTTCCGCCGAAATCCTAGGCAGGGAAACGTAAAAAGTCGAGCCCTCGCCGAAGCCGCTTTCTGCCCAAACGCGCCCGCCCATCGCCTCGACCCGCTGCTTCACGATATAAAGCCCGAGCCCGGTTCCGCCGATCGTTCGCGTCTGCGAATTGTCGACGCGATAAAACTTCTGAAAAATATGCGACAGGTCATCCGGCGCAATCCCCATCCCGGTATCGGTTACGTTAATCAGCGCCCGGTCGCCGTCGCCGCGCACATTTACCCAAATCGCACCCCCGTCTGGCGTGTATTTAACCGCGTTCTCAATCAAGTTATCCAATATTTCCCGCAAAAAGTCAAGGTCAACCAACGCGTAAATCAGCTGGTCAATCGTTACTCGACTATCGCCAACTTCGTCGGCCGTCCCGAAACTATACTGCAACTTCTTCCCAGCAAAATCCGTCGCGTGCGCATCGGCGATCTTCTTCACTTCCTCGGTCATCTCGACCGGCACCATATGCACTTTCATCCGCTTATCGTCCAGCTTTGTAACATCAAGTAAATCGCGGAAAAGTCGACCGAGATGTTGTGACGCGTTATGCGCCTCTGTTAAATACTGCCGCGCGCGCTCATCAATCGTCGCCGTCGAAGGGTTCAGCGCCAGCCCGATATACCCCTCGATCGAAGCCACTGGCGTCCGCATCTCGTGCGAAGCCGTCGAAATAAACTCCGTCTGCTCGCCTTCCTCTTCGAGCTCTTTCGTCACATTGCGCAAAGTAATAATTTTGTCAGAATGTCCAGAAAGTGTTAAAGTAATCTCGACCGGCGTTTTCTTCCCCTGAATCGTTACTAAAACATAATTTTTCGAACTATACGGCTCATTTTTCAAAATCGCCGCCGCCAGCGGATTTTGGTCATCAGGAATCGTCATCCCTTCGCCATTTTCCAGCCGAATTAGCGACAAATAATCCAGCCCCAGCGCCTCGTTCGGACCCGAACACCCGACCATCATCACCGCCGCGGGGTTAATAAACTGAATTTTATTAGCACTGTCTAGAATCATCACGCCGTCATCAATCAGGTTTAGCGCCATTTCTGCCATCGCGCCCTGCTCCGGCGCGGCGACCGCGCTATCTGTTTTCCGAAGTTTTGTGAATTTATCAAAAATGCCCATTACATTAATTTTAACACAAGCGCTAAAAAATGTGTTAAAATTGATGTATGAACAAGGACGTTATTTACATTGAGCCCGAGGATGATATTACCGACATCATCAGCAAGCTCAAATCAGCTGAACAAAAAGTCGTCGCTCTGGTCCCGCCGAAAAATATCGGAGTTCTTCGGAGCGCGGTAAATACGAAGTTAATTGCAAAAACTGCAAAATTAAACGACAAGGCCGCCGTCATCATCACGACCGACCCGTCGCTGATGAAGCTTTCCGCTATCGCCGGCTTGCCGATCGCTAAAGATCTCCAGTCTCGACCGAAGATGCCGGAAGATTTTACCCCTGAAGAGCTGAACGCTAACGGTCCGATCTCGATCGACGAACGTAAAATCGACGACGGCACAAATGATGAAGATACCCCTGAAAAACCTGTGGAAAAGTCTGCGCCAGAAAAACCGGCCGCGAAGAAGCCGGCCCAAGAAATAACCTCCGATGACTTAGAAAAAGGCGACGAAAAAGCCAAAAAATCTGGCGACAAAAAGGCCAAAAAATCTGGCAAAATCCCTGATTTCGACAAATACCGCAAATGGATTATTCTCGGCATAGCGGCGTTCGTCCTACTCGTTGGCTTCATCATCTGGGCGACTGTTTTTGCGCCGTTTGCGAAAATCGCCGTAAATGTTAGGACGACCGCTGATAATTTCTCTGAAAACGTCAGCTTTACGACCGATTCGAAGAAGGAAGACGTCGAAAAAGGCGTATTTTACCTCGAGAGCCAAGAATATAAGCAGGACAGCTCAGTCGAATTCTCCGCGACCGGTAGCAAAGACGTCGGCGAGAGGGCTAAGGGTACCTTAAACGTCGAAGTTTACGTCAAAGATAACTATAAAATTGCCGCTGGGACCGAGTTTAAGACTGGAGATCTCTCTTATACGGCCGATTCTGGCGCAACGATCACCTTCGGCGACGACAGCAAATGCACGAATAGTTTGACCTCTGTTGCGAAAGACGGTTGTCTGCTTTCCGCCTCTGTTGCAGTTACCGCGACCGCCCCTGGCGAGAAGTATAACGTCAGCTCCGGCCGGACTTGGACCTCTGGCCTTTCCGGGAAGACTGGCAAAATCACCAACTCCGCCGCCTTCTCTGGCGGGACCTCGAAGACCCAGATTTTCGTCCAGCAATCTGACATCGACACCGCGAAAAACAAGCTCGAAGCGGGCGATGAGGCTGGCGGAAAAGAGGAGCTAAAGAAGAAATTCGGCGATGATATGATGATTATCGAGAGTTCGTACTCTGTTGAGCCGACCAACATCGTTTCTACTCCTGCGGTAAACGGCGAAGTTGGCGACGGAGTCCAGCCGAAACTGACCGCGGCGACGATCTATAAGATGTCCGCCGTTAAGAAGTCCGCCGTCGAGAAATACATTAAGGGCATGGTCGAAAAAGGCCTCCCTGAGGACCAGAAACTCTACTCTGTTGGCAATCCTTTCTTCGAAAAATACACTGCCGATAACAACGGCGGCGCGACCGCAAAATTAAAGACCACGGTCCAGACCGGCCCGAAGATTACTGAGGAGGACATTTTAGAGAAGGTCAAGGGTAAGAAAACTGGCGAGGTCCAGACCCTGATCAAGTCGATTAACGGGGTAAGCTCAGTTAAAGTCGACACCTCGTTCTTTTGGGTGACCTCTGTTCCGACTGACCCGAATAAGATCCAAATTGACCTGAAAGTTGAGGAATAATGAAAATCGTCGCTCTGGATGTTGGCACGAAGCGTATAGGGGTCGCAAGAGCAGACACCTCTGTTCGCATCGCCATCCCAGACGGCACCATTGTTGTAAATGGCCATGAATTTGACGAAATCGCGAAAATATTGAAAAAATATCATACGGATTACGTCGTCTTAGGCCTTCCGCGCAATTCTAAGGGCCTTGAAACCGCACAGTCGGCTTATGTGAGGGATTTTTCGAAAAAGCTTAAACAGCACGTTCCTACGGCGAAAATCCGCTTCCAGGACGAGTCTTTGACGTCGGTTGAGGCTGAAAACCGCCTAAAATCCCGAAAAGGCCTAAATTACACCAAGGGCGAGGTCGATACAGAGGCAGCGACGATTATTTTGCAGGATTTTATCGAGAATTTCTCCGCCAGCATTAAAAACGAGGCCGAAGTCGCCCCTGAAAAACCGGCTAAAAAAAAGCTCTCGAAGGGCAAAAAGGCTGCCATCATCTTGATTCCCATCTTCGTCGTGCTCTCGGCGGTGGCCGGCGGGGCAGTTTTCTGGTATAATCTCCAGCTTTCCGCCCCTGTTGCCGCGGCCGAAGACGAGGAAACTGTAGTTTTTAAGGTTAACCGCGGCGACGCGACCACGAAAATCGCTGACAACCTCGAGAAAGAGGGGCTGATTAAAAGCTCCCTGGCTTTCCAGATCTATTATCGGCTAAATCACGCGAACGACTCCCTGAAAGTTGGCGAATATAAGCTAAAACGCTCGATGTCGGCCCCTGATATTGCGAAAGTCCTGGTCGAAGGCGAAAACGAGTCTAATGTCTTCAAGCTGACGATTCTCCCAGGCGAGACTGTCGCTGAGGTTAAAAAGAAGCTAATAGAGAAGTATGGCTATAATAAAACAGAGGTCGACGCCGCCTTCGCGAAAAATTATGACCACCCCGCCTTAAAAGACCGCGCGGATACCTCTAGCTACGGCGCTGAGCCGCTCGAGGGCTACCTTTACGGCGACACCTACGAATTCTACAAGGGAGAATCGGTCGAAAAGATTATCGAAACGACCCTCGACGCCCTCTGGGACGTTGTCCAGGCGCATGGGCTTGAGACGAAATTTGCTGCTCAGGGGCTGGATCTCTATCAGGGCATTACTCTCGCCTCTATTGTCCAGAGAGAAGCGAGTTCTCCGGAACAGCCAAAAGTCGCGAAAGTCTTCCTGAACCGTATCGCCAGGGGTATACCTCTGGGCTCAGACGTTACTACCCAGTACGCGCTCGATCTAGTCGACCCCGAGCGGAAAACCTATACGAACAATGCCGACGCCTTGAAGGTTAATTCTCCGTACAATACCCGCCTCCACGCCGGTCTTACCCCTGGGCCGATCTCTAATCCGGGCCTTTCCGCCCTGCTCGCTGTGGCTGACCCAACAGATACGGATGCCCTTTACTTCTTGACAGGAGACGATGGTATGATGTATTATAGTAGTACAGAGCAAGGGCATAACCAGAATATCCGTGACCATTGCCGAGAGCTCTGTAACGTTTCATTATGACAGCTAAAAAATCTCATAAAATCTTTAATTTCAGCAAGATTTTACCTTATCTCGTGGTTGCGCTAGGGGTTTTTGCGCTTGCGTTTTTTGGCTCTTGGTCGAAAAACACGAATGACCTCGCCGGGGACAATGTCCAGAGCTTAATCGCGAACAACTCTTTCGCGACTGTCGACCAGCTTTCTGAGCTTTATACGACCGCGACCGTGGCTGATGACATGAACCTCGCGACCGCCCCTGTTATTCGCACGAACTACGAGTCGGTTTCGGTAATCCAGGACATCGGTCAGGACGAGACCGGGAAGATGCTAAAGCCGTCGCTCGTCGACGTGTCCCATCTTTCGCGTGGCGTGATAAATTACACGGTTAAAGAGGGTGAGTCGCTTGAGTCGATCGCGAATAAATACAACGTTTCGACGACCCAGATTCGCTGGTCGAACGGGATGAAGACCGACGAGGTCTCGGTTGGCCAGAACTTACTCGTCCCGACGGTCCCAGGCATCGCTTATACGGCGAAAGATGGCGATACGGTCGCTGGCTTAGCGGAGAAATATAAATCTGATGTCCAGCTCTTAATTGCTCTAAACGATCTCGAGAAGGACCAGACTTTGAAATCTGGGACGGTTTTGATTTTGCCAAACGGCGAGCTTCCAGAGACCGAACGCCCAGAGTACGTCGTCGCGAACGGCAGTAACGGAAAATACCATTCCGGCGCTTCGACCTCTTCGCATTATTCCGCGGTTTACGCCTCAGGGAACAAATACGCCTATGGTTGGTGTACTTGGTACGCTTGGCAATGGCGAAAAGATACCCTTGGCGACGCCATGCCTTCGAACATGGGTAACGCCTCTTCTTGGGCGCGTTCCGCCGCCGCCGCTGGTTATACGGTCTCGCGTACCCCTGTTTATGGCGCAGTGTTCCAGACGACTGGCGGCTCATATTACGGCCACGTCGGCGTCGTTACTGGCGTTAATGCTGATGGCTCGGTCACGATTTCTGATATGAACGGCATCGCCGGCTGGGGCCGCGTCGGCTCGAAGACGATCTCCGCCGAAGAGGCCTCGCGCTATAATTATATTTACCCTCGCTAAGGAGTTTTAAATGTTTGTCGACACCGCAAAAGTTGAACTGCACGCCGGCAAGGGCGGCGACGGCGCCGTTTCGTTCCGCCATGAGATATACATCCCGAAGGGCGGGCCAGATGGTGGCGACGGCGGCAAAGGTGGCTCAATTATTTTCAAGGCCGACAAGGACACGAATACTCTGTTGGACTTTCGCTATAATCCAATCCTCCGCGCCGAGAATGGACGAAACGGCGCCGGAAGCCGCGCCGCCGGCCGCTCCGGCCGCGACCTAATCGTCGAAGTCCCGATCGGGACAGTCGTCTATCGCTCTCGAGGTGACGCGCTGAGGGACCCCGCCGGCTCCGAGCCGAAGGCGAGCGAGTCGGATGGGCGATACAGCGAGGCAGGACCCCGAGAGCTAATAGCCGATTTGGTCGAGGACGGGCAGGAGGCGGTCATCGCCCGCGGCGGCGACGGCGGTTTCGGCAACGCGCATTTTAAATCCTCCGTTCGCCAAACCCCTAAAGTCGCCGAGGTCGGCGAACCAGGCGAGGAATTTGAGGCGGAACTTGAGCTAAAACTTCTCGCTGATGTCGGTCTAGTTGGTCTGCCGAACGCCGGAAAATCCACTTTTCTCTCTGTTGTCTCGAACGCGAAGCCCGAGATCGCCGACTATCCGTTCACGACCATTACGCCAAATCTCGGCGTGGCCGAGATCGACGGTAAAGACCTGCTTATCGCCGATATTCCCGGTTTAATCGAGGGGGCTTCCGAGGGCAAAGGCCTCGGCCACGCCTTCTTACGCCACGTCGATCGTACTGCCGTTTTACTACACCTCGTTGATGCTTATAATGATGACGCCGGCGAGGCTTACGCCACAATTCGCCGCGAGCTAGAAAAATATTCTGACCTTAAAAATCGCCCAGAAATCGTCGCCCTGACGAAAACCGAGGGCTTAGATCCAGAAATCGTGAAGATGCAGATGTCTTCCATTCTTACTAAAAATCCTTCGGCTCAGGTTTACGCAATTTCTTCCGCCGCTCATCAAGGCTTGACCGAATTTCTCCGTGCCCTCCGCGCTGAGGTCGAAAATAACGAAAAAGCTAACACATCGAAGAGATCCGCCAGTAAGAAATCGCAGGCGAGCGGCTCAGACGAACAGTATGCCACGGCAGATTTACCTGTCATTTCGCTTGGCCCAGACGCACTGAAAGATACTTGGGCAGTCGAAAAAGACGGCGACAAATTCATCGTCCGCGGTGAAAAAATCGAAAAATTCGCCCGCCGTACCGACCTCTCGAACTACGCCTCGGTCAACCGCCTCCGCGATATTATGAAGAAAATGGGCATCCGCGGCGAGCTTACGACCCAAGGCGCCGAACCGGATTCCATCATTTCTATCGCCGGCAAAGAATTCACGCTCGTCGAAGAAGACTGGCACTAAAAAAGAACTCCGAAGAGTTCATTTTTGGGGAGATGGTAGTTGATTCAGTTCAGTATCTTATGCCATCTCCTATGCTTTCATTATACTACTACTTCGTTTTAATGTCAACTGCGTCGCCTGTTTTTGTTACCACCAGCAATCTTCGTATTTGACTGTGCCCCTCTCTGATAAACTCTTTGGCCCTAGAAATACCTTGACGGTCGGATGACTTTGACCTTGACAAATCAAGAACAACATTTTTTGACTGTTTTTCCGCTTCCCTAAGATTATTCCGTATAGTATATTTTCCTCCACCAATCGGCGATTTTAGCTCCCAGCGCAAGTTCGTCTTTATGACATATAAATCTGGGGTCTTGCTTGAATTTCTACCAAGAAAAATCACATCACTCTCAAAGTAGTTAGCCATAAATTATGCCAGTAAGGATTCGTGCTCACGCGGCTTTGATGAAATATCGTCTTCGATGTGGACTATATATTTTTCGCCCATATAAAGAGAATATCAGAGAAAATGCTGCTTTTTTGGTGTTTTTCGCGAGATAATCAACATTCTGTTGATTATCTCACTTTTTGCTTTCAAAAAATCTCAACAATCAGTGTTAGGATGAGAATAATTAGGTGTAAAAGGAGGTAAAAATGTAAGCACTAAGGAGAGAAAATGTTGAAAGCGGTAGTCTTCGACAGCGGTTGGGGCGGAGATTTAATTGCGGATTATTTAGAGCATGAGTTGCCGATTGAAATCGAGCGCGTAATCGACTGGCGAAACGGCCCATATGGCGAGAAAACCCCGGGCGAGATCTGGGCTCTGACCGAAAAAGCTCTCGCGCCGCATATTTATAACGCAGACGTAATAGTTCTGACCGAGACCGCCACTGCCTTGACGATGTTGGAGCGCTTGCGCCAAGAGTATCCCGGGCAGATTTTTGTCGGCTACGGCTGGGACCTCGAAATTATGATGAGGCGCTTTTCGCACGCCATGATTTTGGCGAACGAAGGCGCGAAGCGCTCAGAGATTTATCAGCATTCCAAGGCCCATTTTTCCGACGGCGATTTGGCTGAGCCGGATTGTATTGGCTGGGAATCGCGCATCGACGAAGTTGGCGGATTGCCAGATGAGGAAATCAGGCGCGCCGTGGGCAATTTCCGCGGCCCAGTAATTCTTTATAGCCCGACTTTTCTCGAGTTAAAGCCTCAACTCCGCGCCATCGCCGGTAAACATATTCGTATTATCGATATGCGCCGCGCACTTTTGCGCGACGTCTGCCTAGGCCTAAAACTCCGCGGCGTCGACGGCCGCGCCCCGAGAGACAGATTCGCCCAGTAAACTCGCCGCCCTTCATCCTCTTTCCTACTATGGCTCGCTTATAACCATTGACTTTTTACCCATTTTGTGCTATAATGGAAGTTATGAATGAGATAAATCTCAAAGAGTTTTTTGGGTATTTGAAAAAATATATTGTTTTTTATATCTTGATGCTCGCCGCCGCTTTGGCCGGTACTTATTTCTATGATACAGAGGTAAAAACCCCGTTATACCAGTCTACGACTAAGGTCGTTCTGGTCCAGCCGGAAAATTCTGACAACGCCGCGTCGACCTTAAATGGCGTTTCTGCCTCCCAGAAACTTACCGCAACATATTCTGAAATTGTCAAGTCCGAGCTTGTTCTTGAACAGGCGTTCAGCAACCTGAACCTAAACGACCTAAAAGTTGACGATTTCGTCAAAAACCAACTCAAGGTTAACACCGTCGAAGAAACCTCGATTTTGTCCATTTCCGTAAAAGACGAGAGCGCCGAAAAATCTGCCGCGCTCGCGAACGAAATCGCTGAGGTTTTCAGCAAAGAAATCGCAAAAATCTATAACCTGGACAACATTGTCACTTATTCCAAGGCAAAAACCCCTGAAAAACCGGCGAATAACACGACTGCGCGCGACCTGATCATCGCCGGGCTGCTCGCCGTCTTCGGCGTGACCGCGATCGCCTTCTTGAAATTTTACCTCGACGATAGCGTAAAATACAGCGAGGACGCCGAAAAAAGCCTGAAAATCCCGATCGCCGGTAAAATCGTCAAATCCGAGGTCAAATTCACGAACGCAAAGAAGAAAGAAGACATCCATAGCACCGTCGGCGAAAATCAGGGCCCGGCTAAGGTCTCCCCTGAGCTGGTCGTGGAAAAGCGCCCGAAGGCGATTATCTCTGAAAATATCAAATCTTTACGTACAAATCTCCAGTTCTCAGCGGTCGATAACGAGCTAAAGACCATTCTCGTTACCTCGACGAACGCTGGCGAAGGTAAATCTTTCGTCGCGGCGAACCTCGCGGCTTCGTTTGCCCAGGCCGATAAGCGCGTCCTGATCGTCGACTGTGACCTCAGAAAAGGTCGCCTCCATAAGCTCTTTGGCGTGTCGAACCTCGCCGGCCTCTCGAACCTCCTGATGGACGAAATCCTGAACTCTCGCCGTTATATTCAGCAAACCGGGGTCAAAAATCTGAGCATCATCACTCGTGGCTCTTACCCGCCAAACCCATCTGAGCTCTTGGCGTCTAAGAAGAACAAAGGCCTGATTTTCCGCCTCAGGAACGACTACGACATCGTGATCTTCGACGGCACCCCTGTTTCCGGCCTGGCTGACTCAGTCATTCTCTCGACCCTTGTCGACGAAACTTTGATCGTCACGAAAGACGGCGCGACCTCTAAAGCTGCCCTAAACGACACCAAGGAATCGCTGGCTAAAGTCGGTGCGAACATCGCTGGTATCGTCTTTAACGGCATCGACAAGAAAATCGCCAAGTACTACTCATATTACGGGGAAGACAAATAATGATCGACATCCATTCCCATCTTATTCCAGGGGTGGATGACGGCGCGAAAACTCTCGAGGACAGCGTCGAGCTGATCAGAGACCTCGAGGAAAAGGGCTTCGATACGCTGATTATTACCCCGCATTACGTCGCTGAAACCGCTTATACCAGCCCGCGCCAGACGAATCGTCTGCTCCTCGCGAAAATTCAGGGCCGCCTCAGAAATTCCAGCAACAAGATTAAACTTTACGTCGGCAACGAGATTTATATCGACCGCGAGATTGAAGAACTGATCAGAGACTACAAAATCGCCCCGCTGGCAGACAGCAAATACCTCTTAATCGAGCTGCCGATGAGCGGCGAGTTCGATGACTATGAAAACATCTTGATTTCGCTGATTTTAAGAGGTTATCGCGTGATTTTGGCGCACCCTGAGCGCTATCGCTCGTTCCAAAAAGACATGAAACCCCTAAGATACCTTTTCGAAAACGGAGTTATGCTCCAATGTAACTACGGAAGTCTCGTTGGCCAGTACGGCAAAAAGGCCGAAAAACTGGTCAAAAAGCTGATCAAAGAGGATATGGTTTATACTTTCTCGACCGATCTTCATCATAAATCGCAAGAGGTTTACCTCGAAAAAGGCTTGAAAAAACTGAGGAAATATTATAAAAATTCAGAATTAGACCAAATTTTAGACAAAAACCCTCGACAAATCTTGGAATCTATGATAAAATAGACAAGATATTAACAAAAGGGAAAGATATGAGTCGTATCGGAAAACTACCTGTAGACATCCCTGCAGGCGTGACAATCACGGTCGGCGACAAAGAGATTACGGTCGCTGGTCC
>JAFRBS010000011.1 GCA_017404725.1 Candidatus Saccharimonadota bacterium
AAAGCCAGACTATCGTGGATTCTTCCGCGCCGTTCGCAAAAATCGCAATTTTCGCTCGCTAATGCTTCAGCAATTTCTCGGCGGATTGAGCTATCAGGGCGTAATGAGCCTTCTAGTCTCAGTTTTGATTTTCCAAGCCGTTGGTAACGAGTTGTCGTTCGGTGGCTGGTCTTCGGTCTTTAGTGCTATCTGTATCATCACAATGTTCCTTTTTGCGAAATTGTTCAAGAAAAAGGTGCAAAAACCGACCCAACTTTTCGCAACAATGATAATCGTTGTCTGTTGTGTGCCGCTACTTTTAGAAGTCAACTTTATAAATATTTTGATTTATAATTTCGGTTTTTATACCGCGGTACGGATTATGCGCGAAATTATTTATACTGATGTGATTATGTTTTCAAAAATTAAGCCATATGACGATAAATATAATGTAGAATTTTTTGCCGTACGCGAAATCTTATTGAATACTGGTCGCGCGCTAGGTTACGTCGCACTTGCCTTTACTGCGCTACCAGCGTTCGGATTAGCTGGTGGCTTGAAATTAGTATTTATCATTGTCATTGCTGCGATCATGCTGATGGGCTTGCTTTCGGCAAACTTCCGCGTATACCGCCGAAAATAAAAACGAGCCTTTGGCTCGGCTCCTGTGGTACCGCCAGCTGGAATCGAACCAGCATTGTACCCTTAGAGGGGGTATGTCCTATCCGTTGAACGATGGCGGCGAGTGAGGAGAAAAAAGTGAAAACTTGTTTTCATCTTTTTTCGACGAACGAGACGCCAAGAGCGAAGCGCTGGCGGCGACCTAATAATATGATATAATAAAACCATGAGATCAGTCAAGCACAAGCTCTTTGCGCCAATCGCTCGAAAGATTTCCATTGGCGTGGTTATCGTTTCAACTTTGGCCGTGGTCGGGAATTTGGCCGCGAGTGCTTATTTTGCGCCCGAAAAAATCGTCGAACGCGAAATGACCAAAATGGCGAAAGATTACTATGAGAACTATTTTTACGAAAATTACACCAAAAATTACCTCTCCAGTGGCAATACCGAAAAGCTAGAGCGGCTCGAGAAGAACGGCTTTCCTTATGTCTATCTTCGCCAACTTTTGCATTATGACGACAACAAATATGCCGATTCCGCGCCGAATTTCCGCTACGAGGGCTATACTTGTGATACGAACAAAACTCGCGTAACTTTTTACCCAGTTGCGCCATACGGCCGCACGGATTATCGCACCGAATATCACTATAGCTGCGAATAGGGGTTTACTTTTCCACAAATTTTGGTATAATTTTAAGAGTACGATTTATTCGCACGGCCTCTTAGTATAACGGTTAGTACATCGGGTTTTCATCCCGACAACGCGGGTTCGACTCCCGCAGAGGTCACCACTATTGACATTTTCCTCCATCTGTGATATAATAGAACAAATGGGGGCAATTTTTTATTGCAGAAGATTTCCCTTATGGTAACTGTACATTGCTACATCGAAAGACGCGAGGAGCGCGAATAGGAGGTGTAAGATGTTGCTCGACTACAAGAAAGACTTTATCCAGTTTTTACTGGACAACGGGGCGTTGAAATTCGGAAATTTCACGCTCAAATCCGGCAGAAAATCGCCATTTTTCATGAACATCGGCGATTTGAATGACGGAGCGCAGCTGTTGACGTTGGCCAGTGCCTATGTCGACGCAATCTGCGATCACTTTGGCCCAGAGAAAATGAACCCGGACAACCCGCCGTTTGACGTGTTGTTTGGCCCGGCGTACAAAGGCATCCCGATTGCTGTTGCAACAGCGATGCAGCTGGAGCTAAGATACGGCCTCACGGTTAGGTATTGCGCAGACCGCAAGGAAGCGAAAGACCATGGCGACGTCGGGAGTTTTGTCGGTGCCAAACTAAAAGATGGCGACCGCGTCCTGATGATTGAAGATGTCACTACATCTGGACAATCGATGGATGAAACGATCCCGCTGATTCGTGGCTATGCCGAGACTAATGACATCAACGTCAGGGTCGTTGGACTCGTTGTCTCGTTCGATCGGATGGAATGTGCTCCGGAGGACGAACGCAAAACTGCGCTCGCGACGGTCGGGACGAAGTACGGCATGCGCGTTATTAGCATTGCGTCGATGGAAGACGCATGCGAATATTTGGCGGCCGAAGATCCGTTGCCAGATGAGACTGTAAACGCGATTAACAACTATTATCGTCAGTATGCCCCGGTGGGCAGAAGGGAAGGTGAGATGTATGTCAAGTAGTTGCATGATGCAGAGCGACTTCCAGGCGAGCCAGATCATCTGGTCCGCAGATGTGTCTCGTGACAAGATTAAGCACATCATTAGCTCTAACGGCTTGCTCAAGGGCACGGTGTTTAAGCTCGATCGACTGTTTTTCGAGAACAACAGCAAGAATTTCATTGATTTTTGTCAGGATGCCGGCTATCCGGTTTTCGCAGACGCAAAAATTGTTGAAATCCCAAGCAAGTCTCTCGAGATTGCGCAGACATACTTGAAACACAAGCCGTGGATGTTAAACATTATGGCTGGAGCTTGTAGCACTGGCATTTTCGAGGATGCCGAAAAGAACAATCTTGACGCGTTGAAGCGATTTGCGGATGCTTGCCAGAAAGCCGGCACAAAATCGTGTGCAGTTACGGTTTTGACTAGCAAATCCGATGAACTTTGTCGCGAAGAATTTCACGGCAGAAGTCCGCTGGAGCAGGTTTTGGCATACGTAGAGATGTTGATCCGCGCCGGTTTCACCGACGTGGTCTGTTCGCCGAAAGAGGCTCGCGCCATTCGTGAAGAGTTTGGCGATGCCATCGACATCAACACCCCGGGAATCCGTCTGCCTAAGTCGGACACGCACGATCAGAAACGCGTTACGACCCCACACCAGGCTTTCGAAGCCGGGGCGACTCGTATCGTAGTCGGTCGCGACCTGACCGGCGATGGCACCAACCTCAAACAGAAGATTGGCGCTCGCTACGGTCGGCTGATTGAGAATATTCAGATGAACAGATGATGTAGCAAATAAAAAGCTCGTTTCGTATTTGAAACGGGCTTTTTTGCTGCCAAAAACTAAACCGAATATGGTATAATATATAACAATATGAGTAAACAATTATTTAAGAGAACCAAAATTTTGGCCACGATTGGCCCGTCTGTTTTTACAGAAGAAAAAATCAACGAATTAATTATGGCCGGTGTGAACGGCTGTCGCCTAAACTTTTCCCACGGCGACTATGTTGAGCGTGATCAGCAGATCGCTTGGATCAGAAAAGCCGCCGAGAACAAAGGCCGCTCCGTTGCGATTTTGCAGGATCTTCAGGGTCCGAAAATTCGCCTCGGCGTCCTGAAAAATGACAAGATGGACGTAAAAAAAGGCGACATTTTAATTCTCGATCATGCGGTTGAGGAACACGACGGCAGCAAACGCCTCCCGGTCCAGTACAATCTCGCCGATAAGGCGAAACCGGGCGAGTCGATTTACATTTTCGACGGCAAAATTAAAACCAATGTTCTAGAAATTGAAAGTCCAACGGCGGTTAAAGTTGAGGTCGAAAACGACGGTTTCATTATGAGTCGGAAAGGTTTGAATCTGCCGGATACCGATTTTGGCGGCGACATTATTACCGAAAAAGACATGGCGGACATCGAGTTCGGCGCTTCGCGCGATTTTGACTACGTCGCTTTGAGTTTTGTTCAGTCTGCCGAGGACATTAATAAACTCCGCCAGATTTTATTAAGCCACGGCTCGACCGCTCAGATTGTCGCGAAAATTGAGACGAAAAAAGCGATCGAAAGCGACGAAACTATGGAAGCTATTGTCCAGGCGACGGACGGCATTATGGTTGCGCGTGGCGATATGGCCGTTGAGGCCGGCGCCGAAGTCGTGCCGATTGTCCAGAGGAAGTTAATCGCGCTCTGTCGCAAACATTCGAAGATGTGCATCGTCGCGACCCAGATGATGGGCTCGATGGTTGATAATCCAGAGCCGTCTCGCGCGGAAGTTTCCGATGTCGCAAACGCCGTAATTCAAGGCGCTGACGCGGTGATGCTTTCCGATGAAACCGCGAACGGCAAATTCCCAGTCGAGGCGGTGATGGCGATGAAAAACACGATTTTGTATACCCAGAATCATTCGCACGTTCGCGAAGTCGATGATGTTTCCGGCGACTTTAAGAGCTATGACGCGATTTCCGAAGCTGCGGCTCGCTTGGCCGAGAAAATTGAGGCGGATATTATTATTTGTCAGACTGCGACCGGCACGACTGCTTCGGCGATTGCCGCTCAGCGCCCGAACTTGCCGATTATTAGCGTGACTTCGAACCCGCGCGTTGCTGGTCAGCTCGCTTTGACTTATGCGAATTCGGCTTTTGTCCGCCCATATTCCGAAACTTATGGGCTTGATCTTGCGCAAGATTTGAAGGCGAGCGGTTATCTCCAGATGGAAGATGGCCAGACCGAACTAAAAGCGGTCATCGTTTCTGGCGGGAAGGATAAAATCGGCAGTACCGATACCATTCAAATCGTAACAGTATAATATATAGGAGGTTTCGCATGGTAGCGACCATAAAAGATGTAGATTTTAAAGGACAAAACGTTCTTGTCCGGGTGGATTATAATGTGCCCATGCAGGATGGGAAAATCACCGACGATCTTCGTATTGTCGCTAGTCTCCCGACCATTAAGTATTTGCGCGAGAACGGTGCGCGCCGGATTATCTTAATGTCGCACCTTGGTCGTCCGGAAGGGAGGTGTGTCCCAGAGATGTCGCTTAGACCCGTTGCAAAGCATCTTCAAGAACTACTGCCGGATACAAAAGTTGAATTTATCGACGAGGTTTCCGGCCCAGAAGTCGAAGCGGCGGTCGAGAATCTTCCAGACGGTGGAATCTTAGTGCTCGAGAATTTACGCTTCTTCCCAGGCGAAGAGGGAAATTCATCCGAATTTGCACGCGAGATCGCCGAATCTACCCACGCGAATTTATTCGTCCAAGACGGCTTCGCGGTCATTCATCGCGCCCATGCTTCTACTTCCGCAATCGCTGCTGACTTGCCATCGGTTGCCGGACTTTTGCTCGAGAAGGAATTAAATGCTCTCGGAAAAATTGCTAAAAATCCAGAGCATCCGTTCCTCGTCGTGATCGGCGGCGCAAAAGTTGAAGACAAACAGCCTCTGATTGACAAGTTCTTAAATGTCGCTGACGCTATCTTCGTTGGCGGAAAAATCGCCGCGGACGGGTATGTTTCGACCGACCCAAAAATTATCGTCGCGAGCGATTTTTCCGATGATGCTAAGTTCGACATTGGCGAAGCCTCAACCGCAAAAGTCCTAGAGCTTGCCTCGCGCGCGAAGACGGTTCTTTGGAATGGCGCGCTCGGCAAAGCCGAAGACGAAGAATATGCGACCGCCTCGAAAGCTCTCGCGGAATTCTTGGGCCAACATCCGGAAATCACTTCCGTAATCTGCGGCGGTGATACGACCGGCTTTGTCGAAAACTTACAGAAATCCGAGCCGGATCTAAAATATACCCTCGTTTCTACCGGCGGTGGCGCCGCCCTGGAACTCTTGACCGGCGAAACCCTCCCCGGCCTCGTTGCGCTTGAAGATTTTTCGTAAATCAGGTTTTATTTTATAATATAGCACCAAATAGCGTAAAAAATCGCTCGCAGAGTCGAAAAACCAACCACACTTACCCCTGTTAAACCCCAGGAAATTAGCACTCTTGCATTTTGAGTGCTAATTTGGTACAATAGGGGTATGAATGAAGAATTCAACGAAATTATGAACCATCTCTCTGAGAATGCACGTTTCGTGCTTCAGAAAGCTGACTTTTTTAGTAAACAGTATAATAAGGGGTACATGGGTACGGAACACTTGCTCCTCGGTATCCTGGAACAGGACACCTGCTCCGCGGCGCAGCTGCTCCACGAAGAGGGCGTAACGTTCGACGACATTGATAAAATGATGAACAAAGGCGCGTCAGAAGTTAAGGGAGGCGGCGCGATGGCGATGATGTCTTTGTCCGAGGCCACGGTTTTGACCTTGCGTATGGCCGCGACTTTCGCTCAGGAAGATGGCGCCGACGAAATTGGCACGATCCACATCCTCGAAGCCCTGATTTCCCAGCCAAACTCTCGCGCAACGAAGTTACTCGAAGCGAAGAAAATCGATCTCGATAATCTTTCCGAGAGGCTGGAAAAGTACGTTGAAGACCAGAAAAAAGCTTACGAAAACGAGAAAGAGCGTGAAAAATATGTGAAACCAAAATTAAAATGGCTCGGAAAATACGCCCAGGATTTGACCGAAATGGCGAAAAACGGCGAGCTAGATACCGTCATCGGTCGCGACGCAGAAATCGAGCGCGCGGTTACGGTTTTATGCCGTCGGACGAAGTCTAATCCAGTTTTGATCGGTGAGGCTGGCGTCGGTAAAACCGCGATTGCCGAGGGCATCGCCGCTCGCATTGCGAAGGATGAAGTTCCAGGCGCTTTAATTGGTAAGCATATTTACCAAGTTGACCTTTCCGCTATGGTCGCCGGCACGAAATTCCGTGGCGAATTTGAAGAGCGCATTAAAGGCGTGATTGATGAGGCGGTTGAGGACCCGTCGGTAATTCTGTTCATTGATGAGTTGCATCTTCTAACCGGCGCAGGATCTTCCGAAGGTTCCATGGACGCTGCGAACATCTTAAAGCCGGCGCTCGCGCGTGGCAAGATCCACCTCATCGGTGCTACGACAAACGACGAGTACCGCAAAAATATTGAGAAAGATAAAGCGCTCTCGCGCCGTTTCCAAACCGTTGTCGTCGAGGAACCAAGCCCGAAAGTCACGCTCCAAATTTTGAAGGGCATTAAGAAACACTACGAAAAACATCACGGCGTAGAAATTCCGGATAACATTCTAGAAACCGCGGTAAATATGTCCCGCCGTTATATTAATGATCGTTATATGCCGGACAAGGTTATCGATGTCTTAGACGAGGCTTCGGCGATCGCGAAAGTTGCCGCCGATAAAAAAGACGGCGGAAAATATAAGAAGCTAAAAATTGAGCAAAAATCTCTCGGCGAGAAAATCGAAGAAGCTGCCGAGGCGCAAGATTTTGAGAAAGCCGCGAACTATAAAACTGAGCTTGCGAAGATTGAAGAAGAATTAAAGAAACTTGAAAAATCTGGCGCCGACAAAGTTCCGGTTCTTTCGGAAGAAAACCTGGCGAAGGCGATTTCTTTAAAGACCGGTATTCCAGTTTCCAAGGTTCATGGCGACGAACTTGAACTCTTAATGAAGTTAGAAGATCATATCGATAAAGCGATTATTGGTCAGGACGAAGCGGTCCACGCCGTCGCGAAAGCGATTCGTCGCGGACGCTCTGGAATCGCGAATCCGAACCGCCCAATCGGCTCGTTCCTATTTATGGGTCCGACCGGCGTCGGTAAAACCGAGCTTGCTCGCGTGATTGCGCGTGAAGTTTTTGGCGGCGAGAATGCGCTCTTTAAGATCGATATGTCCGAGTTTGGCGAAAAGCATAATGTTTCACGCCTTGTCGGCGCGCCGGCCGGCTATGTCGGCTATGATGACGGCGGGAAACTTACCGAAGCGGTCCGCCGCCGCCCGTATTCCGTGATTTTATTCGACGAAATTGAAAAGGCGCATCCAGACGTCTTTAACCTCCTGCTCCAAATTCTCGAAGATGGCGTCCTAACCGACGGGCAGGGAAACAAAGTCAAGTTCAACAACACCGTCGTGATTCTAACTTCAAACCTCGGTTCCGAGGCGATGTACGATGACGACAACTTCGGTTTCTCCGCGGCGAAGAAAAAGGACAAGAAAGCTCGCGAAGCTGAGTACGCGCTCCAAAAAGAAGCCGCAATGCGTGCCTTGAAGCGTCATATGCGCCCAGAGCTAATTAACCGCCTCGACGCGATTCTCGTCTTCCACGCTCTGACCGAAAAACAAGTCGATCAGATTTTCGACACCTTGCTGGAAGATTTGAAAAAGCGCCTGTCCACGAAGGGCATCGGTCTAAAAATCACGCCAGAAGTTAAAGCGCATATTATTAAACTCGGCTACGATCCGAAAAACGGCGCTCGTCCGCTTCGCCGCGCGATTGAAGACAACCTTGAGTCGTTAATTTCCGACGCGATTATTCTCGGCGAAATTAAAAAGGGCGACATCGCGACGGTGAAGCTAGCGAAAAACGAGCTAAAATTAAGCGCAGGAAAGGAATAATCGATGGCCGCCGACAAAATGAAAAAATCCTCAAAAATCGTCCTCGTTTTCGCGTTGATAATTTTGGCCGCCGGGTTAGTAACTGGCGGCATTTTTGCCAAACAATTAGAAACTTTGGCGACAGATTTGCTTTCAAATCTGCGCTATTCCGGCTCTGCCGAAATCTCGACAATCGCTGAAAAAATTGGGCTAACGGGCTATGGTCGCTTCGTCTTCGGCGCAACGAATCCCGTCGTCGAGGATCGCGACAGTTTTAACGCGCATTGCAACAGCTACGACGAGGACACTTCTACGCTCGGCTGTTTCGGCGGCGGAAGAATTTACGTTTATAATATTGCCGCGAGCGAATTGGCCGGAATTAAAGAATCGACCGCCGCGCATGAACTTATGCACGCGGTTTGGAGCCGACTTCCTAGCGGCGAAAAGGACCAGCTAAAAACCGCGATTTTGGATGCATATAATAATAGTGATGCGCACGAAAGCTTGAAAAAAGAGCTAAAAAATTATGGCGAAGATGAACTTCTAGATGAGCTACATTCGCGCCTTGCGACGGAAGTGAAAAAGTTGCCAGAGGAATTAGAAAAACATTACGCAAAGTATTTTGAAGACCAAGACAAAGTCGTCGATTTTTACAACAACTATCGTGAGCCGTTCGAGAAATTGGACGCCGAGTTCCAAGAACTTTCTGACGCGCTAGAAGACGTTAAGACTGAGTTTGATGAAAAACAGTCGGAATACATAAAGCGCTCCGAGGCCTTATCGCGCGAGATCGCAGAGTTTAACGCCTGTGCCGACACGCTTGGTTGTTTCTCGTCCCAGTCCACATTTAATTCTCGCCGAAATGAATTAGTCGCAGAGAGTTCGGCGCTTGATGTTTTATATGAAGAATTGTCTAAACTCGTCGACGAATACAACGCTAAAGTCGAAGCGTATAATAATAGTATTCTGCGCGGCGAAGAGTTAGATAGTATGATGAATAGTAATAGTAAAATTAATTTATAAAGGAGAAAACCTATGAAAAATTACCTAGTACCAACCGTAGTTGAGGAAACCTCAAAAGGCGAGCGTGCCTATGATATTTACTCGCGGCTTTTAAACGATCGCATCGTTTTCCTCGGCGAAGATGTCAACGCGCATACCGCGAATTTAGTCATCGCGCAGCTACTATTTTTGGCCCACGAGGATCCGAAAAAAGATATTAAACTCTATATCAACTCGCCAGGCGGCAGCGTTTATGATGGCCTCGCGATTATCGACACCATGAATTACATTGAGCCGGATGTCCAGACGATCGGCATCGGCCTTCAGGCTTCGATGGGCGCGATGCTGCTTTCTTGTGGCGCAAAAGGGAAACGTTCGGTACTCGAAAATTCGCGCATCATGATCCATCAGCCGTCTTCCGGCACGGAAGGTAAAATCACCGACCAGGAAATCATGCTAAAAGAGGGCATTTTCTTAAAGAAACGGTTAGCTGAAATCTTCGCGAGAAATACCGGGAAGTCGCTCGAGCAGGTTGAAAAAGATATGGATCGGGACAACTGGATGTCCGCTGAAGAAGCGAAAAAATACGGAATTATTGACGAGATTATTAAATAATGGCGGCGAAAAAATCTAGTACAAAATTTGTCTGTCAGAACTGCGGCACTTCGTTTGCGAAGTGGTCCGGGAAGTGCGAAAATTGTGGCGAGTGGAATACGCTGATTGAGCAGGTCGTTGAAGATCCGGCCGAGGCAAAGTCCGCGCTCGCTCGCGGCGCAGTTTCCGGAAAGAAACTAGATGTTTCGTCGATTTCCGAGATCGCCCCGTCCGACGAAAAGGCGAGGCTGAAGACCAATTTTAAAGATTTAGACGCCGTACTTGGCGGCGGGATTTTAGAGGGTTCAGTTTCGCTACTCGCCGGTCAGCCGGGAATCGGAAAATCTACGCTTCTGATGCAGATTTGCGCGACGATCTCAAAGTCGAAGCCAGTGCTTTATATTTCCGGCGAGGAATCTGCCGGCCAAGTTAAACTCCGCGCGAAACGCCTCGGCGCGAACTCCGATCAACTTTTCTTCGCGAGCTCGACTTCCGGAAACGACATCGCAAAAACGATCGAAAGTGGAAATTATTCGCTAGCCATCGTCGATTCGATTCAGACTTTATCGCTCGCGGAAATTTCTTCCGCGCCTGGTACTGTTTCGCAGGTTAATAACTGCGGCAATTTAATTATTCGCGCCGCGAAGGCGACCGATACCGCGGTCGTGATCGTCGGCCACGTCACAAAAGACGGTTCGCTCGCCGGCCCGAAAGTTCTGGAACACCTGGTTGATGTAGTTTTGAATTTTGAAGGCGACCGTTACGGCGGCTTTAAGACCGTCCGCGCGGTAAAAAATCGCTTCGGCGCGACGAGCGAAGTCGCGATTTTCGAGATGAACGATAAAGGTCTTTCCGAAGTCGCCGACCCATCTTCCGCGCTTCTCGCCGAGCGTCAGAACACAGACGGCTCGATTATTCTCGCAACCCTCGAGGGTACGCGTCCAATTTTAGTAGAGATCCAGGCTCTCGTCACGAAATCTAATTTCGGCTATCCGAAACGCACGGCATCCGGTTTTGACATCAATCGCTTGAATTTGCTCATCGCCGTTTTGGAACGCCGCACGAAATTAAAGCTAGACGATAAAGACATTTTTATCAATGTTGTCGGCGGTATGAGACTTCAGGACTCTGCGGCAGATCTCGCCGTTTGTATGGCGATTGCTTCGGCAGCAGCCGGAAGAAAACTCTCGGAAGATTACGTAGTTTTCGGCGAAGTCGGCCTCGGCGGGGAAGTACGCTCCGCCTTCCGCCCAGACCAGCGCATCGCCGAGGCGAAAAAGCTAGGCTTTAAGCACGCGCTTGCCCCGGCGTCGGTCAAAGATTCGTTCGTCGAGCCGGCGAAAGATTTGCGCACAACTTTGATAAAATATGTCAATAAATAGTATATAATATATATATGATCGCTCACGTACGCGGCGAAATCGCCGAAAAATTTAAAAGTTCCGTGATTGTCGATGTTAATGGCGTCGGCTACGAAGTCACGCTCTCCGCGATAGATTACGAAGCCGCAGAGTTAAAAAACACTACGAAATTTTATACTTACCACGCGATTCGCGAAAACTCAGAAGAGCTGTACGGCTTCTCGACTTTAATGGCGAAGAAGATTTTTGAACTTCTAATTTCGGTCCAGGGTATCGGTCCGAAAGCCGCGATGGCGATTCTTTCGCTCGCCGCTCCGGAAGAGGTCCGAAACGCTATTGCGAATGCTGATGTCACATTTGTCTCGAAAGCTTCGGGAGTAGGGAAGAAATCTGCCGAGCGCGTGATCGTTGATCTTAAAGATAAAGTCGGCGTGCCGTCGCACTACGGCGCGACCGAAACCGCCGCTACGGCCTCCGCTAAAAATGAAGAAAACGACGCCGCGCTTGATGCTCTAATTTCGCTCGGCTTCCCGCTCAAAGAAGCGACCGCCGCCCTAGCCAATGTAGATAAAAACCTCCCGCTCGAAGACCGAATTCGGGAGGCCTTAAAGAACCGCTAATCGGTCTAGTAATTCTCGGAACGAATTTCAAAGTATGCTCGCGGATGGTCACAAACCGGGCAGACTTCTGGAGCCTCATCCCCGACGAAAATATAGCCACAGTTTCGGCATTTCCAAACCGTAACTTGGTCGGACTTAAAGACGACATCGTCATCTACGCTTTTTAGAAGTTTCTTATAGCGCTCCTCGTGTTCTTTTTCGATCGCCCCGACGCCTTCGAATTTCTGCGCAATCTCCTCAAAACCTTCTGCGCGCGCGTCTGCCGCGAAGCGCTTATACATATCGGACCACTCGTATTCCTCGCCGGCAATGCCGTCATTTAGGTTATCGGCAGTATCAGGCACGGCGCCGTCGTGCAAAAGTTTGAACCAAATTTTACCGTGCTCTTTTTCATTATTTGCGGTTTCGGTAAAAATGTCTGCGATCTGCTCATAGCCATCTTTTTTCGCGCGCGACGCGTAGTAAAGATATTTCATAAACGCCTGCGCCTCGCCGGCAAACGCGATTTCTAAGTTTTTCTTAGTTTTAGAGTTATTAAAATCGGTAGTCATGTTCCTCCTTTTCTCTATTATAACATACTCAGGCGGCGGATTTATCTAATGTTTTCGAAACATAAAGATGAGTTAAAGCCGCCGCTAGAGCGTCCGCCGCGTCGTCCGGCTTCGGCACAGTTTTAAGATTCAGGCGAATTCGCACCATTTCCTGCATCTGCTTTTTATCAGCATTACCGTAGCCGGTCATAGTTTTCTTAATCTCGTTCGGCGTGTATTCAAAAATCGGCAGATTATGTTGTTTTGCAACCAGTAGACAGATCCCCCGCGCCTCCGCGACCGAAATCCCGGTCGTGATATTCTTAGTAAAGAATAATTTCTCAATCGACACCACACCAGGCTTATTCAAATTAACAATCTCATTCATCGAATCGTAAATATCCTCTAGGCGTTCTGGCAGGGGAGTATGCGCCGGCGTCGTAATCACCCCGTTATCGACCATCTTCGGCTTATTATCTTTGCCGATTTCGATGACGCCAAACCCACAAATCCCCGTCCCCGGGTCAATCCCCAAAATTCTCATACCTAAATTATACCACAGAAACTTAATGTCGCTTAAACGACATTGTACGACGTTAGAGACACGAATTCGTACACTGTTAGGAAGCTGGCGGACGGGAATTGCTGGATGACAGAAAACCTCCGCCTCACCGGTTCGAAGACTTTGACTAGCTCAGACTCTAACGTCTCCTCGGACTTCTCGCTCCCTGCGGCAAATACCTCCTTTACGACCTCCTGCTCAAATACAGCATACAATATGTCCTCCGGAAACACTACTTACGGCAACTATTACAACTGGTATGCCGCGACG